>NZ_LIRJ01000463.1 GCF_001419745.1 Streptomyces silaceus
GTGGGGGCCTTGTCCTTGTGCGGGTGGGCGTTGCCGGCCGTGGTCTGCTGTGTGGTCATGGTGGTCACGCCCTGTCCGCGACGCGCTCGCCGAGGAGGCCCTGGGGCCTGACGAGGAGGACGACGATGAGGAGTACGAAGGCCCAGACGTCGGCCCAGGACTGGCCGCCGAGCTTGTCCATGCCGGGGACGTCGTTGATGTAGGCGGTGGCCATGGATTCGGCGAGGCCGAGGACGAGGCCGCCGATCATGGCGCCGTAGATGTTGCCGATGCCGCCGAGGACGGCCGCGGTGAAGGCCTTGAGGCCGAGGATGAATCCCATGCGGAAGTCGATCTGGCCGTACTTGAGGCCGCGGCAGACGGCGGCGATGCCGGCGAAGGCGGCGCCGATGGCGAAGGCGACGACGATGACGCGGTCGGTGTTGATCCCCATGAGCTTGGCGGTGTCGGGGTCCTGGGCGGTGGCCTGCATGCCGCGTCCGATGCGGGTCTTCATGACGAAGTAGCCGAGGATGACCATGCAGATGGGCGCCGTGACGAGCAGGAAGATGTCGGCGGGCTGCATGGTGACGGAGCCGATGTGGATGGTGCCGCCGGGGAGTTCGGGGAAGGAGCGGGCCGACTTGGCCTCGGGGTACCAGGCCCAGACGGCTTGCTGGAGGGCGAGCGAGAGGCCGATGGCCGTGATGAGCGGGGCGAGGCGTGGTGCTCCGCGCAGGGGCCGGTAGGCGAAACGTTCCGCGCCGATGGCGATGGTGGTGGAGACGAAGATGGCGCCGACCAGCATGAGGGGGAGCGCGGTCCATACGCTGGTGCCCGCGGGGAGCCAGAGCCAGACGGTGAGGGCGCCGAAGCCGCCGGTCATGAAGATCTCGCCGTGGGCGAAGTTGATGAGCTGGACGATGCCGTAGACCATTGTGTAGCCGATGGCGATCAGGCCGTACATGGATCCCAATAGCAGGCCGTTGACCAGCTGTTGCGGCAGTTCGTGCACCGCAGGTCCTCCGAGTCTTTCGGTGTCGTACGGCCGTCGTGCGGTGGCTCATCGGCCTGTGCGCGGCCGCACGGTCAGTGACGAGTGCGACGGGGATGCGACGCCGCGCGGGGCGCTGTGGTGCGGCGCCCCGCGCGGTCTGTCGTGGGCTGCGGGTCGTACGTCAGTTGGATCCGGTGTAGGTGCCGGACTCGACGGGCTTCCAGCCGCTCTTGGGGTCGGTCGACTTCACCTGGTAGACGGTGAGCTGCTTGTTGGTGGCGTCGCCGTACTCGTCGAAGGAGACCTTGCCGGTCACGCCGTCGAAGGAGACGCCCTTCATGGCGTCGATGACCTTGGCGCGGGCGTCGGAGGGGAGCTTGCCGTCGTTGTCGTCGACGACCTTCTTGACGGCCTCGATGATGGCCCAGGCGCTGTCGTAGGAGTAGCCGCCGTAGGCCTCGTAGGCCTCCTTGTAGCCGGCCTTCTTGTAGTTGGCGATGAACTCCTTGGCGGAGGGGAGTTCCTCGACGGGCTGGCCGACGGAGGTGGCGTAGTCGCCGACGCCCTGCTTGCCGGAGAGCTTGATGAAGTCGGCGCTGTAGATGCCGTCGCCGCCGACGAGCGGGGCCTTGGAGCCTGCCTGCTTCATCTGCTTGCTGAGGGGGCCCGCCTGGGGGTATTCGCCGCCGTAGTAGACGAGGTCGGCGTCGCTGTTGCGGATCTTGGTGGCGACGGCGCCGAAGTCCTTGGTGTCGGGGTTGATGTGCTCGGTGCCGACGACCTTGCCGCCGAGCTTGGTGAACTCGTCCTTGAAGGTGGCGGCGAGGCCGGCGCCGTAGGTCTTCTTGTCGTCGACGACGAAGACCTTCTTCTTCTTGGCCTTGTTGTAGAGGTACTGGGCGGCGAAGGGTCCTTGGATCGCGTCGGTGGTGGCCGTGCGGAAGTAGGACTTGTAGGGCCGTACCTTCTTGCCGCCGTTCCAGTCCGGGCCCTGGGAGAGGGCGGGGTTGGTGTTGGCGGGGGAGACCTGGACGAGTTTGGCGTCGTCGAAGACCTTCTGCATGGACTCGGCGACGGAGGAGTTCAGGGGGCCGACGGCGCCGAGGACTTCCTTGTCGGCGACGAGCTTGGTCGCGTTGGTCTGGCCGGACGAGGGCTGGCCCTGGTCGTCGAGTGCCTGGATCTTGAAGGTCACGCCGTCGACGTACTTCTTGGCGTTGGCCTGCTTGGTGGCGAGGTCGACGGAGTTGCGGATGCCGAGGCCCAGTGCGGAGAGTTCTCCGGTCAGCGGCGCGTCGACGCCGATGACGACCGTGGTGCCGCCGCCCCCGGCGCTGTCCTTGTCCTTGTCGTCGCGCGAGCCACAGGCGGTGAGGGTGAGTGCCCCCGCGGTGAGTGCAGCGGTGATGGCTATGAGCGAACGTTGACGCACGATCAGTCCTTTCCCCTGGCACGGCTGTCCCTTGTTGGGATGCCGAGTCGAGCGCGGAACCGAACTGACAGGAATCCGGTGGGCGCGGTGACTGGCCGTGACTCTAAGGGCGCCTTTGTTCCAGGTGGAGTGGTCGGACCAAGGCTGTGACGCTCTTGTTATGCCACGGAGTATTCCGGGCTGGAACGCAGGGGGCGGTTGGGGCTGAATATGGCCTTGTTCGGTGGGTCTAGCCGTATCCGCATGCTGAGAATCTCCAGGACAACTGGCAGGACTGTAAGGTCGTTTGACTCATGACAGTGGTGTTCGCGGGCATGCGGCGGCGAGGGCGCGAGAAAGATCATTCGCGTATTCCGGACCGAGGATGTAACTCTGCTTCTCGATTGCGCGCGCATTACGCAGTGTTACTTCCACGAAAGGGAGTCCGGCGTTCCGGGGCACTTCTCCGCATGCGCGAATGTGCATCCTGATGATCAACTTCCGGGGAGTTCCCGTTTTCACCGTGAAAGGGGTGGGAGGGGCTGTGCTGACCGAAAGCGCCGCCGACGGCTGGGCGACGCGACGGACGGTGGCCGGCGGCCCCGACTCCTGGGTGAAGGTGACGGCGAAGGTGAAGTTCCGGTCCCCGGGGCGGGGGCGCGACATGTCGCCCGCGTACTTCACGGACACGCTCTGCGACGGCCAGGGCGGGGG
>NZ_LIRJ01000464.1 GCF_001419745.1 Streptomyces silaceus
GGCATGGCCGGGGTGGCGGGCGCGGCGGGCCGCTGCTCGGGCAGGACGATGTGGGCGGTGTCGCGGTCGACGGAGCTGCCGCCGCCCTGCTGTCCGCCGCCCTGCTCCTGGCCGCCCTGTTCCTGGCCGCCCTGCTCCCCGCTGCCGCCCTGGTCGCCGGTCTTGGAGTAGTCGGAGATCTGCTCCTTGACGTCCTGGGAAACCTTCGGGGCCTCGTCGGGCATCTCGACGAGCTCGCCGCCGTGCGCGTCCGCGGGCATCTCCATGATCCAGCCGGGCCGGATGAGGCTGGCCTCGGAGAGCCGGGAGCCGTCGGGCTGCTCGCGGTCCTTGTTGAGCTGGTAGATCTCCTTGTACCGACGGCCGTCGCCCAGGTGCCGCTCCGCGATCTCCCACAGGGAGTCGTGGTGGCGGCCCTCGGGGGGCTGGATCCGGTAGTACTTCGTATCCCCGTCCTTGGCGGTGCTCCCGCCGTCGGCGTGCGCGGCGGCCTGGTCGGCCTGCGCGGCGAGCGCGTCGGCGGCGGTGGCGGCCTGCTGCTGCTCCTGCCCGAACAGCCCGGGGGTCTGCTGGGCGGACGCGGCGGTGGCCGGCTTCCGATTCCCCTCCAGCGACTGCCCGAACTGCGAGAGCCCCGGCGCGAAGCTGGCGGCGGTGGCGCCGACGAGCAGCAGGGCGGCGACGAGCTGACGCGCGAGCATCTGGCTGCCGCCGGCACCGGGCACCCGGTTCGGGATCCCGACCCCGGAGAGCGCGGCCTTTATCTCGACGAGCACGCAGGCGGTGAACTGCGCCCAGGCGAACCAGACGACGACGGTCAGCACGTTGATGAACGTGCCGACGGTGATCTCCTGCTGCAGCCAGCTCAGCGAGGGCGCGCCGCTCGGCAGCGGCCATCCCACGAAGTACGCGAGGGCTCCGGGCACGCCGACCAGGAGCACGGCCAGCGCGACAAAGGCGAAGAACGCCTTGACGAAGTCCCCGAAGGAACGCCGGCGCCGCGGCAGAGGCTGCGGCGTCCGGTTCCGCGGGGCCTGCGGATTCGGCGGGCTCGTCGAGCGTCGTGAGGTGGTGCGCGCCATGGCGGGTGTCCTGGGTTCCTGTGGGGAGGAGTGGGTGGGATGGGACGTGGGCGGAGCGTGGGTCGAGCAGCGTCGGAACGCGGCTCGGGGCTACTGCTCCTGACGTACTGAGGTGATGGTACGGAAGGTGTCGGAGAGCAGACAGGGGCGGAGCCCAGGGCGTCGACCCGTTTGACGACCACTCGCCCCAAAAGCCCGATTTGCACGAGGGGTGGACCGGGGAACCCCCGTCCCGTCCGGAGGCGGCAACTCCCCCGCAGTCCGCATGCTCAGACGCACGGCCGCCGCTCCCCTCCCCCTCTCCCGTCACAGTTCCGGCACGGAATGCCTCCGGCCGCGTACGGAATGCCCCGGTCACACCCGGGGGCACCGCTGACACACTGGGACCAGGGCGCACACTGGGTCGACCGGCCCGACGATCGGCCGACGACAGGGGGAGAGGACTCATGGGCAAGGGCAAGAGCGACCTCGCGGTACCGCTCACCGACCTGGAGGACTACGGCAGTCGGCTGCGCTCCATCAAGGACCGCATGAACCGTACGAAGAAGATCTTCGAGTCCTACCGCGACGACATCGGCGACGGCGGCGTCTACGACTCCCTGGACGACTTCGAGTCCAACTGGGAGGACGGCCGCGAGGACATCGGCCAACAGCTGGACCAGCTCGCGGACCTGTCCGACGCGGTCGTACGCGAGTTCAAGAAGCTGGACGACGACCTGGCCAAGAAGGTGAACGACGCGGTGAAGGTGAACGAGAAGGGTGGGGGTGGCAAGGACGGGGCGAAGTAGCCCTTGAAGCGGGGGGCGGTGGGCTCAGTCACCCTGTCGGCTCCTCGAAGCTGACCAACTCGACGACACGCCGAAGGAGCCCCCGGTACTCCTCGCGCCGCTCCACGGCGGCGGAACTCAACGTGAACACGGCCATCCGCTTCCGGTCGGGATGCGGAAGATAGGCGTGCACTTGCAGGAGGGGCCGGGTCGGCAGCCCGGTGCCAGGCAAGGGAGTACGGACGACTTCCCCGAGGGTGACGGGCCCACATGCAAGCCGGTCGAGGTACTCGACACGACTGTGCGGATGCCCTTCGGAGGCAACGGCACGGGCTGCGGTGAGCGCGGACGGCGCGGTGGCAGTGGACCGCCAGGTGAGGGTGAGGAGGGATAGGAGGGGATGAGGGGTACCACCACTCTTCGGATGGTCGTCGCGGTGCAGACCGATCGAACAGTGAGCGGTTCCCACCTCGACGAGTGACGCCAGCAAGGCCTTTCCCTTAGCGAGTTGGGCGATGAGCAACTGGCGGACTCTCTCATCAGGTGCCGATTCCAGAAGCGCGGCGACGGCCGTGTCCAGTGTGTCGAAGGCCGGGGATCCCTGCGGAGTCAGCAGAACGCCGAGCGGAATCGCGGTGAAGCCAGGAGGTTCGGCGAACCAGATCTCTGCGTGGGGGGACCTGGCGGACTCGTGGACGGCGAAGCGAAGGGAGTTCATGGGTCCTTCCGATGGAGAAGCGCGTCACTTGCGAAGCTCAGCTACGTGGTCGGGGAGTCGCGCTCCGGCGTTGCGGGCGCGTTCGAGGTCGACCGGACTCGCGTCCCGGCTCAGGCCGGCCGGGGCCTTGCCGAGGGCAGACGGTTGTTGGAGGGCGCGCAGACGCCGAGGGACTTCGCCACCGCGCCGGGAGGCCGCGACGACACCGAGGAACCTAGGGTCGCCGGCGAACCAGAGCGGCTCCAACTGGGCCTTGAGCTCCGGCTTCGTACGGGGCCCGCCGATGCGCCTCATCCACCAGTACGAGCGAAAGTGGCTGGTGAACACCAGCGGGATCTTCTCTTCCTGATCCGTGGGATCGGGCAACTCGATCCAGATGCCGTCGTCCTGTGCCGCCGGATGCGCGGCCAGGCCACGAGGCACTCCGCAGAGCACCTGCCATGGGTACGTTCGCAGGATGCGCCGCATGCGCAGACCTGCCGGGAAATAGCCGACCTGGACGACCGCCCGGTAGAGCCCGTAGATGAAGTACGGCATGAAGACCCACACGACCCAGTCGGGTGTGCGCGTCGAGATGCCGAGCAGTGCGATCCAGCCGATGAGCCAGCCGATGAGCCCGACCACGTTCATGGCCATGTGCTGGAGCCAGGCGCGGCGGGTCGGCGGATGCTCCCAGGCGGTGACGTATTCGGAAGGGTTCACGGCACACTCTCTCTGTGGGGCCGCTCAGCCAAAGACATGGCGGGCGAGGTTCAGGATTCCAGCGTTGTCGAGGCCCAGACGCGCTCCGTCGATCCCTGCGACGGCTCCGTCCTTGACCTTGTCGTCGTCCACGTCCAGAAGGCTGTTCACCAGTCCGAAGCCCGCGGTACCCACGCCCAGTGAGCCCGAGGTGGCGGCCACCGCTCTGGCCGCCTTGGCAGGGTCGGCGGCGCCACGCACCGTGTAGGTGATCAGCGGGTTGTCCAAGGCGGAGACGGCGCGGGCCTGGTCCATGACCTTGCTGCCTACCGTGGCCATCCGCTGCCCGAGGCTCAGGGCCTCGGCTCCTTGCGTGAGAGCCCGGACACCCAAGTAACCGCCCTTGGTCACAGCGCCCAGTCCCGGAAGTACACCTGCCGCATCGGCTCCCACCGATACCGCGTTGCTCCAGAAGTCCGCGTCGAACTCACCCTTGGTGAAACCGTCCCACAACGACGCGCGCACTTCCGGATCCGTCAGCCGCAGACCCAGCGCACCCGCGCCGAGCGCCGAGGACGCAAGCAGCAGCGCGGCGACGGCCGTGACTCCGAGTGGCCCGGTGAAGATGATCGCCACCAGACCGACCACGCCCGCGACCGCCGCGAGGATGTCGGGCAGGTTCTCCTCGACCCAGTCCAACGCCTTGTCGAACCAGCCCGGTTCATGCGGAGCCAGCTTGTCCGTCGCGGCGCGGATCTTGGTCGCTCTGCGCCCGGCCCCCTGCTCATGCTCGTACGCGAGGTCTCGGGCCCTGCCCAGGATCCGGTCCAGTTCCGCCTGCGCGTCCTCCACCTGACCGTCGGCGCGCTCCAGGACCCTCTTCGCGTCGTCGTGACGGCTACCTGTCTTGTCCAGGTCCGGGTCCTTGCCCGCAGTGTCGGCCCTTCCCTGCGCCCTCTCAAGCACGTTCCGAGCGGCTTTCGCCTCTGTGTTCAGGCGTTTCGCACGGGCCTGGAATCCGTCGAGTTCCCCGTGCCAACGGTCGAGGTGCCGGGCGACCTTGACGAGGGAATTCGCTGCGTTCTGCAGATCCTTCGGCAGCCGGCCGTCTTGGAGTTGCTCGCGGAAGGCGACCGCCGCGTCACCCGACCAGTAGCTTCCGTCCATCAGCTTCGTGATCACTTCGTGGGTGTCATCAAGGACTTTGGCGCATTTGACGAGCTTCTTGTGCAGCGCCTTCACGGTGTCCGGGCTACCGGGGACCGGATTGAAGCCGAGGTCGGGGTAGTGGGGATTCGGGATGTCCGGCGAAGACTTCAGACCTTGCGGAAGAGGGCCGTTGCGGCGGGCCTGCGACGAAGCGAAGGGATCTTTCTCGAGGCCGGGGGTGTACGTCACGTGCCACCTCCGCTCGCACCGGCGCCCTTGTGCTTGCCATTGGCCTCGGCCTTGTTCAAGGCTGCCTCCAATGCCTTGTCGACCTCCTGGTAACTCTGCTTACTCTTCCCGATAATCTTCGCGAGATCTTCCGTCTGCTTGCCGATCTGCTCGGCGCCGAATTTCCAGTCGTCCTGGAATTCCTCGCAGGCCTTGTCGAGATCGTCGGTACCGAGGCCGGTGACGGTCGCATCGGCAAGAGCTCTACGCAGAGCTTTCAAGGACGAGTTCGATCTGTTCAACAGCCGCATGAATCGGTCCAGTTCATCACCGTCGACCTGCAGCTTGTCGGCCATTCGGTACGTACGCTCCTTTCGCATGGCGATCAACGATAAACGGCGAGAGAGGGGTGAACGGCGAGTGAAGATTGATGCCGCTCAGCGATTGACGGCCTGAATCTCCTGAACGACCACGTCCCGCGCCGTCTCGAACGTGCCGTCCGGCAGCTCACCCCTCGCTCCCCCACTGCCCCTCCAGGAAATGCCCCAGGTGACGGACGCCTTCAGCCGGTACGGCCGCCCGCTCGTGGCACGGAGATAGCCGACGCCGCACGGCGGCGGCCCCTCCTCGGCCGCGTCCCTGCTGTACGGCGTACCGATGCTGCCGTTTTCGTTGATCCCGCAGTCCCCGGAGCCGGGGTACGTCTCCGCGTCCCCCGTACCCGGATCCAGACGAAGCGCCACCGGGCGGGCCGTCGTCACCGCCCACAACCCCGTACCGGGCAGGTCCGCCCGGACCGTGACCTCCTTGAACGTCCCCTTGTCCAGCCACGCCCACGTCGGCAGATTCACCGTCGACCGCCCCTGCGGCCGCAGCTCGACCTCGGTGTCCGGGACCTTGATCCGGTCGTACGCGAAGGCCGCGAGCGTCTCCGGTGTGGGGGCGTTCTTGTCCTTGGGCACGGTGCCGGCGTCCTGCCAGAACATGACGCGACCGCAGTCCCAAGCCCTGGAGTCCTGATACATGCCCTCGCGGACCGTGCTGCGCCAGAACATGCCCTTCTTGCCGAGGTTGTAGTTCTCGTAGCCGTCGTCGGCAGCGGCGGTGCCCCCGGGGCGGTTCAGCGCGGCGTCGACGTGCGGCTTCCCCTTCTCGTAGTGGTCCACCCAGAGCCCGTTGCTCCACCACACGTGCGCGTTGACGAGCCCGCCCTCGCCGGTCGCGACGGCGTCCTTGAGCTGCCCGGGCGTGAAGACCGGCTCGTACCAGCACGCCGGGGGCCGCCAGTCGGGATCCACGGACGCGAGCGCCCCCATGCCGGCTCTGGCCGTGTGGCCGCCGGGGTAGCTGAGCCTGATCTTCGAGCGGGAGACGGAGGCCATGAGCGAACGCCCCGAGGCGGAGCCCTGCACGGACTGGCCGGGCTTGTGCGCGCCCGTCGACTCCTCCCCTCCCCCGCCGATCGCCGGGGCGGCGGAGGGCAGTGCCACGGCGGCTGTCACGAGCAGCCTCAGGACCCCGCGAGCGGTGTGTCGGCCGAGAATCACTTGCGGCAGCCCCCTCGCTCCGTCTCCACGGTCGAGGTCTGCCACACGCCGTCGGCGCTCCTGCCCAGCCGCGTGCGGTACTGGACCATCGGGTCGTCGCCTTCCGGCGTGCCTTCGACCCTGCCGGTCCTGGTGTTCCGAGTGAACGCCCTGGCCTCGTCCACGCAGTAGAAAAGGACACCGAAGCCCTCGTTGCTGATGTGCACCTCGGGATCGAAGACCCGCACCCTCCCCTTGAGGGCGAGGCCTTCGTACGTCTCCACCCACGTCGGGGCGGACTTGAGGGCCTCGTCCGTACTGAAGAACTTCAGCGAACCGTCCTGTGGGTTGCCCGCGATGATGGCGGCGTATCCGGCTCGCAGCCGGTCCTTTCCGTCGTTCAGGATCGACTGCAGCTTCGGGTCGCTGTTCGTCCAGCCCTCGAAGTCCGCCCGAAAGGACTCGGGGAGTGTGATCGTGGGGCGTGCTGCTTCCGACCCCACCGAAGGGGAGCCCGACGGACGGCCACTCGCCCCCTGGTCCGCGCCTTTGATCTTGTCCGCCCCTGAATCACCGCCCCCTCCGGAGCCACAGGCGGACATCAACAACACCGCAGACATGGTGAAAACGGCCGCAACGAGCCGGGCAGGGCGGTTCACTCGGGTCTCCTGGGAAGTGGGGGGGAACTCAGGCGAAGGTCAGGCCGGCCCCTATGTTCCAGTCGCACACGCGCCGTTCCGCCCGAACCCGGCGCGGAGCAACCGCCGCACCGACCCCCCACGACCCGGCACCGCCGGGCGCAAGCCCGTCTGGCATACACGGAAACTCATCATCAATACGTGTGATCAGCCGACACACACGACAGTTGCCACCCCACCCGTGAGCGGCCGACGGCGCCCCGTCCTCCCCACGAACCCCTTACGTAGCATGGCTCCTCGGCCGGTGACGGCCCGTACGAGCGATCCGCGACACGATCCGCCGCCAGAAGCGAACCCAAAGGCAGACCCGATGGACGAGTTGGGGCCGGATGATGCCCGGGAGATAGCCGGTTACCGACTGCGGGCCCGGCTCGGGGAAGGCGGCATGGGGGTGGTGTATCTGTCGCACACCCGCGGCGGCCAGCCCGTGGCGCTGAAGGTCGTGCGGCGCGAGTACGCGCAGGACCAGGAGTTCCGGCGGCGGTTCACACAGGAGGTCGACGCCGCCCGGCGCGTCCACGGCGCCTACACCGCACCCGTCCTCGACAGCTTCACCGACGGCCCCGAGCCCTGGCTCGCCGTCAGTTACGTTCCCGGCCCCTCCCTCTCCTCCGCCGTCACCCGCCACGGCGCCCTCCCCGTCCCCACCGTGCTGCAGCTCCTCGGCGGCATCGCCGAGGCCCTCCAGACCATCCACGCGGCCGGCGTCATCCACCGCGACCTCAAGCCGTCCAACGTCCTCCTCGCCTCCGACGGCCCCCGCGTCATCGACTTCGGCATCGCGCGGGCC
>NZ_LIRJ01000465.1 GCF_001419745.1 Streptomyces silaceus
AGAGGACGCCGCCCCCCTCACCCCCGCGCAGGCCTTCGACGCCCTCTGCGCCCGCACGGCGCCCACCCTGGTCCGCCAGACCTACCTGCTCACCGGCCGCAGGGCCCTCGCCCAGGAGTCCGTGGAGCGCGCCTTCCAGACGGCGTGGCAACGCTGGCCCGAGGTGGCCGTCGACCGCGACCCCGCCGGCTGGGTCCGCGCCGCGGCGTACGAGTACGCGATGTCCCCCTGGCACCGCTTCCGCCCCAGCCAGCGCCACCCGGACGCCCCGCCCGCCGAACCGGCCGACCGCGCCTTCCTCGACGTACTCCTCGACCTGCCGCCCGCGCAGCGCCGCACCCTGCTGCTGTACGACGGCGTCGGCCTGGACCTGCCCGAGACCGCGGCCGAGACGGAGGCGAGCACACCCGCCGCCGCGAACCGTCTGCTGCACGCGCGCGAGGCCATCGCGGCGAAGCTGCCCGACCTGTCGACCCCCGAGGCGCTGCACCGGCGCCTGGGCGAGGTCGGCGGCGCCGAGAAGCTGCGGACGCCGAGGGCGGACCGCGTGCGCACCGGGAGCGAGCACCGGGCCCGCTTCTGGACCCGCGCGGCGATCGCGTTCACGACGCTGATCATCGGGGCGACGGCCCTGACCCTGAAGACGGCCCCGACGCACTACGAGCCCCCGCAGTCCCCGGGCAAGGCGATCAGCGGCGTACCGCCCCGCATGGGCCCGGGACCGCTGTCGTACGAGGACGAAGAGCTGCGCGCGAAACTCCGCACGCAGCTCCCGAACGGCCCGGAACGCCTGACGCCGCAGCCGGAGTAGCGGGGGCGCGACCAGCCCTCACGGCGCGGCGGCGAGGAACGACAGTGGGCCCGCACCTCTTCACGAGGTGCGGGCCCACTGTCAGAGGCTGGGTCAGCCCGCCAGGATGGCGCGCGCCAGCTTCGCCGTCTCGGTCGGCGTCTTGCCGACCTTGACGCCGGCGGCCTCGAGGGCCTCCTTCTTCGCCTGCGCCGTGCCGGAGGAGCCGGAGACGATGGCGCCGGCGTGGCCCATGGTCTTGCCCTCGGGCGCGGTGAAGCCGGCGACGTAGCCGACGACCGGCTTCGTCACGTTGGCCTTGATGAAGTCCGCCGCGCGCTCCTCCGCGTCGCCGCCGATCTCACCGATCATCACGATCAGCTCGGTGTCGGGGTCGGCCTCGAAGGCCTCCAGCGCGTCGATGTGCGTGGTGCCGATGACCGGGTCGCCACCGATGCCGACGGCGGAGGTGAAGCCGATGTCACGCAGCTCGTACATCATCTGGTAGGTCAGCGTGCCGGACTTGGACACGAGACCGATCTTGCCCGGCTTCGTGATGTCGCCCGGGATGATGCCGGCGTTCGACTGGCCCGGGGTGATGAGACCGGGGCAGTTCGGGCCGATGATGCGGGTCTTGTTGCCCTTCGCCTTCGCGTACGCCCAGAAGGCGGCGGAGTCGTGGACGGCGATGCCCTCGGTGATGACGACGGCGAGGGGGATCTCCGCGTCGATCGCCTCGACGACGGCGGCCTTGGAGAAGGCCGGCGGGACGAAGAGGACGGAGACGTTGGCGCCCGTCTTCTCCATCGCCTCGGCGACGGTGCCGAAGACCGGGACCTCGGTGCCGTCGAAGTCGACGGACGTGCCGGCCTTGCGCGGGTTCACGCCGCCGACGATGTTGGTGCCGTCACCCAGCATGAGCCTGGTGTGCTTCATGCCCGTGGCACCGGTCATGCCCTGGACGATGACCTTGCTGTCCTTGTTGAGGAAGATAGCCATGGCTGTTCTTTCCCTCGTCCCTTACTTCGCGGCCGCGAGCTCGGCGGCCTTGTCGGCCGCGCCGTCCATGGTGTCCACGCGCTGCACGAGCGGGTGATTGGCGTCGCTCAGGATCTTGCGACCCAGCTCCGCGTTGTTGCCGTCGAGGCGCACGACCAGCGGCTTCTCGACCTTCTCGCCCTTCGAGGCGAGCAGCTCAAGGGCCTGCACGATGCCGTTGGCGACCTCGTCGCACGCGGTGATGCCACCGAAGACGTTGACGAAGACGGACTTGACGTCCGGGTCGCCGAGGATGATCTCCAGGCCGTTCGCCATGACCTCGGCGGAGGCGCCGCCACCGATGTCGAGGAAGTTGGCGGGCTTCACGCCGCCGTGGTTCTCACCGGCGTACGCGACGACGTCCAGGGTCGACATGACCAGGCCGGCGCCGTTGCCGATGATGCCGACCTCGCCGTCGAGCTTGACGTAGTTGAGGTTCTTGGCCTTGGCAGCAGCCTCGAGCGGGTTGGCTGCGTCCTTGTCCTCGAGCGCCTCGTGCTCCGGCTGACGGAAGTCGGCGTTGGCGTCCAGGGACACCTTGCCGTCCAGGGCCAGGATGCGGCCGTCCTTGGTCTTCACCAGCGGGTTCACCTCGACGAGGAGCGCGTCCTCGGCGACGAAGGTGTCCCACAGGGTCACCATGGCCTCGGCGACCTTCTCGGCCACCTCGGCCGGGAACTTCGCCTGCGCGACGATCTCGCGGGCCTTCTCGATGGTGACGCCCTCGACGGCGTTGACCGGGACCTTCGCGAGGGCCTCGGGGGTCTTCTCCGCGACCTCCTCGATGTCCATGCCGCCCTGCACCGACGCCATGGCGAGGAAGGTGCGGTTGGTGCGGTCGAGGAGGTACGAGACGTAGTACTCCGCCTCGATCTCCGGGGACAGCTCGGCGATCATCACCTTGTGGACCGTGTGGCCCTTGATGTCCATCCCGAGGATGTCCGTCGCGCGAGCGACGGCCTCGTCGGGGTTCGCCGCCAGCTTCACGCCGCCGGCCTTGCCGCGGCCACCGACCTTCACCTGCGCCTTGACGACCGACTTGCCGCCAAGCCGCTCGGTGGCCTCGCGCGCCGCCTCAGGCGTGTCGATGACTTCACCGGCCAGCACCGGTACACCGTGCTTGGCGAAGAGGTCCCTCGCCTGGTACTCGAACAGGTCCACGCGCGTCCGTCCCTTATCCGTGATCTCGCTGCTTTGCGGTCAGCTGTCTGCGTGGGCGTGCCGCGGAGGGCAACGTGACTGCGCTGTCACAGGGGAGGCGTAGGACGGAGTCCATTACGCGGCATGTCCGTCCCGCAGGTTATCGCCGCAGGACGTAGGTCCCTAAATTGCAGATCACATTTGGGCGGTGATGACGGTCACAGATCGTGTCCGCCGCGCCCGGGCTGGCGGCAGAAGGGGCGGCCCCCGCTGCGTCGGGGGCCGCCCGTTTGCTCACGTTGCTCCAGCGATCAGCCGGTCTCTCAGGCGGTGTACGGGGCCTGGGAGGCGACGGCGTCGTGGGTGGGCAGGTAGTCCGGCGTGATGTCGCCCGTCACACCCTGGACGCCGGCGACGGCGTTGCCCGCGAGCGCCTGGGCGTCCGGGGCGACCGTGCCGGCCACGTCCTGCGCGAACGGCTGCACCTGCGAGACGACACCGCCCGCGAACGGCCGCACGTCCCCGGTGACGCCCTGCGTCAGCCCGTACGCGCTGCCGCCCACGCCCTCCACGACCGGCCGCACCTGGTCCGTGACGCTCTGCACGAGCGGCGTGACCGAGCCGACGACGCCGCCCGCGAACGGCCGCACGTCCTCGCCGACGACCGCCTGCGCGAACGGCGGGACCTCCCCGACGACCCCGCCGGCGAACGGCTGCACGTCGCCGACCACGCCCTGCGCGAGGTACGACACGTCACCGACGGCCTGCCCGGCGACCGGCAGCACGCCGTCGACGGCGGTGGCGGCGACGGGCGGCAGCACGGACGCGGCGGTCTGGTCGACGACCGGGGAGGCGTCGGTGGTGACGTCGGCGGCCGCCCCCGTGGCGGTGGCCGTGGCCGTGCCGGCGACGTCCTGGGCGTGACCGGGGCCCTGGGCCGCGCGGCCCAGGGCCTGCTCCAGGTCGGGGGCGAAGGCGGAGAGGGGCCCGAAGAGGTAGTCGACGTCGGCCACGGAGTCGGGGGCGTCGACGGGAGCGTCCGGGGCCTGGACGTGCCGCTGGACGTGGTCCTGCGGCAGGTCCAGCGGCACGTCCTGCGACAGGTCCCGCACCTTGTCCCGCGACAGGTCCCGCACCTGGTCATGCGCCTGGTCGCGGTCGACGGAGGCGACGGTGCCGCGCGCGTCGGACGCCTTCTCCTTGACCTCGGAGATCTTGCCCTCGGCGACCTCGGAGATCTTGCTCTCGGTGGCGCCCCGGGCCTTGGTGACGTCCACCTCGGCGACGTCGCTCTTGGCGCCGTCGACACCACCCTTGATCTCGTCGACGGCGCCCTTGACGTCGTCGGCACCGCCCTTGACGTCCGCGACGGTGTCGGACGCCTGGTCCGGCACGGCGATGGAGTGCTGGGGCAGCTCGTCCGCGCTGGCGACGGCGGAGCCGAGCGCCCAGGCGCCGGTGACACCGGCGGCGATGACGATGGAACGGCGGATGTTCTTGTTCATGCTTGCGTCGGATCCTTCGAATGCGAGCCCGGCGACCGTCCGACCGTCCGATGACGTGTCGACTGACGTGTCGACTCATCTGTCGACTGACGTGTCGGCGTCGAGCTCTGGCTTTGAATCCGGTCCTACGGAGATCCAGGATGTCCTACGGAGATCCAGTGATGAGGGATGTCCGGTGACCGGCGGGCAGACCTGTTCCGCCCCCGCGCGGCAGGTCGTCGCGGGGAAAGGGCTGCCCTAGCCAGGGAATTCGGGGATGTCCCGGTGTCTGTCGCGGGTGGGTGCGTGGTCCGGGCCGAGCCCGGGACCGGACAGGTGCCGGACCGGCGCCCGGCCGCCGAACGCGGCGGCGTGCAGATCGCCGTGCCGCGAGGAACCCCCGTCACTCGCCGTCGCGTTGACGACGCTCCCGCCCGGCGACGCGGGTACGGGAAGGGACGGGCGTCCGGTGCCGAACTCGCCCGCGACGGGGCCACTGCGGGCGTCGCCGTGGCGCACCGACTGACCATCGGCCCACCAACTCGCGCTCGCCAGGGCGGAGTCGACTCGCGGACCGACCGGCCGGCGCTCATCCTGACGCTCCCGCTCCCGCTCCGACGCCGCGTCACCGCTCTTGCCCGCCGTGCCCGGCGACTTCGCTTCCTCGTGTCCGGGAACGGGTTCCGCACCGCTGCCCCGCCCGGCACCGTCACCGTCACCCGAACCGGGCAACGCCCCCCGATCGGGAAGCAGCCCCGCCGGATCCGGCGCCTTGTCCAGGGACCCGGCGACTCCGTTCACGACGTCACGGACGGGACGCACGACGGGGCGTACGGCGGGACGCACGACGGGGCGTGCAGCGGGACGTACGGCCGGTTCCGTCACCGGCTCCGCGGCATGCCGCACCGTACGAGCGACAGGCTCGGCGGCCGACCCGGCAACGGGCGTGGCGGCTGGCTCGGAGACCGACTCCGTCGCCCGCTTCAAGGGCTGAGTCTGCCCCGCCGGCACCGCGTCACCATCGCCCACGAGCCCGTCCGCCGCCTGCGCCCGCCCACCGAAGAGCAGACCGAGCGCGAGCAAGCCCCCCAGCACCAGCACCACTTGCAGCGCACGCCGCCCGGCCGCCGCGCGCACGAAGCGCACCACAGCACCGGACGGAACGGCCGCAGCCGCGGAGACTGACGTCAAGACGAAGAAGTCCTCTGGGAAACGGAAACGGGGCGGACTGAGCGGGACTCAGCAGGACTGAGTGGGACCGAGCACGGCGGAGTGGGACTGAGTAGCCGTGGAGTGAGGCGGAACCCACCGCTCCGGGGGAAGCGCGTCGATCCTCGCACGGGACGCCCGCCGGAGCGCAAGCCCCCTGTTACCGATGCGCATTCATGTCCGGTTCCCCACGCTCGTGTCCGGTATGGGAAGAGGGCGCCTTTCGATCGCCGCGGCCATCACCTCCGGGAAGAGGTCCGGCGTACAGGCGAACGCCGGCGCACCCAGCGCCGAGAGCGCCGCCGCGTGTTCGTGGTCGTACGCGGGCGTCCCTTCGTCGGAGAGCGCGAGCAGCGTCACGAACTGCACCCCGGACGCCTTCATCGCCGCGACCCGCTTCAGCATCTCGTTGCGTATGCCCCCTTCGTAGAGGTCGCTGATGAGGACGACGACCGTGTCGGCGGGCCGGGTGATCTGCGACTGGCAGTACGCCAGCGCCCGGTTGATGTCGGTCCCGCCGCCCAGTTGGGTGCCGAACAGGACGTCGACCGGGTCGTCGAGCTGGTCGGTGAGGTCGACGACGTTCGTGTCGAAGACGACGAGCCGCGTGTCGAGCGAGCGCATGGACCCCAGCACGGCACCGAACACCGAGGCATAGACGACGGACGCGGCCATCGACCCCGACTGGTCGATGCAGAGGACGACCTCCTTCTTCACGGACTGGGACGCCCGCCCGTACCCGATGAGACGCTCGGGGACGACCGTGCGGTACTCCGGCAGGTAGTTCTTGAGGTTCGCCGCGATCGTGCGGTTCCAGTCGATGTCGTGGTGGCGCGGCCTGCTGATCCGAGCGCTGCGGTCGAGCGCGCCGGTGAGCGTGGAACGGGTCCGCGTCGCGAGCCGCTTCTCCAGGTCGTCGACGACCTTGCGCACGACGGCGCGCGCGGTCTCCTTGGTCGTCTCCGGCATGGCCTTGTTCAGCGAGAGGAGCGTGCCCACCAGGTGCACGTCCGCGTCGACGGCCTCCAGCATCTCGGGCTCCAGGAGCAGCGTGGAGAGCCCCAGCCGGTCGATGGCGTCGCGCTGCATGACCTGGACGACGGACGAGGGGAAATACGTCCGGATGTCCCCGAGCCAGCGCGCCACGGACGGCGCCGAGGCCCCGAGCCCCGCCGAACGCTCCCGCTGCCGGCCGCCCTTGTCGTCCCCTCCCCCGTACAGCGCGGTGAGCGCGCCGTCCATCGCCGCGTCCCGCCCGGCGAGCGCGCACCCCGTCCCGTCGCCGCCGCCGTCGCCGCCGAGCACGAGCCGCCACCGCCGCAGCCGCTCATCGGTCCCTCCGGCCATCCCGGTCATCCCGCCACCCCCGCAAGGTCGTCCCTGTCGCTGTCCGTCTCCGCGGGCAGCCCGAGCAGCAGCCGCACGACCGGCTCGACGGCGTCCGCGCGCACGGCGTCGAGCTCCCCGCCGAAGCCCGGCACACCGCCTCCGCCCACCGCGGTCCCCGCCCCGGCCGTCTCCCGCCGCACCAGCTCGCCCAACGTCCGCCGCACGCCCGGCTCGTACGCCGAGAAAGTGCGCCGCAACAGCGGCAGTACGTCGACGAAGGCCGCGTCCGACACCCCGCACAGCCAGTCGTCGACCAGCCCGAGGAGCCGCTCGGCGTGCACGAGC
>NZ_LIRJ01000466.1 GCF_001419745.1 Streptomyces silaceus
GGGTGGTGTGGGCACGTGGGGGACACCTCCGCGGAGAACGGGCCTGACTGGGGGTGGGTGAAGATCCGGGAACCCGAGAAACGTAAGGCCATACGAAATGCGGCCCGGGGTAGCGACCCGGACGGCGCGCGCCCGTGTCCCCCATTCGCGGTAACGTGACGCGTGATGAACGCGAAGTCTGAGGTGCAGCCTCCCGCCGTATCGGTGATCATGCCCGTCCTCAACGAGGAGCGGCATCTGCGCGAGGCCGTGCACGCGATCCTGCAGCAGGAGTACGCGGGCGAGATGGAGGTCGTCGTCGCGCTCGGCCCCTCCACCGACCGCACGGACGAGATCGCCGCCGAGCTGGTCCGTGAAGACCCCCGGGTCCACACCGTGCCCAACCCGACGGGCCGCACCCCCGCGGCGCTGAACGCCGCCATCAAGGCGTCCCGTCACCCGATCGTGGTGCGCGTGGACGGCCACGCGGCGCTCTCGCCCGGCTACATCACGACCGCGGTCCGCCTCCTGGAGGAGACCGGCGCGATGAACGTCGGCGGCATCATGCACGCCGAGGGCCAGAACGACTGGGAGCACGCGGTCGCCGCCGCCATGACCTCGAAGATCGGCGTGGGCAACGCCGCCTTCCACACCGGCGGCGAGGCCCAGCGGGCCGAGACGGTCTACCTCGGCGTCTTCCGCCGCGAGGCCCTGGAGCAACAGGGCGGCTACAACGAGGAGTTCATCCGCGCGCAGGACTGGGAGCTGAACTTCCGCATCCGCGAGGCGGGCGGCCTGATCTGGTTCTCGCCGGAGCTGAAGGTCTCCTACCGCCCCCGCCCGAGCGTGAAGGCCCTCGCCAAGCAGTACAAGGACTACGGCCGCTGGCGCCACGTCGTCGCCCGCTACCACCAGGGCTCCATCAACCTGCGCTACCTCGCGCCGCCGACCGCGGTCTGCGCCATCGCGGCGGGCGTCGTGGTGGGCGCTGCCCTCACGCCGTGGGGTTTCGTGATCCCCGGCGGCTATCTCGCGGCCATCGCCGCGGGCTCGGTCCCGGCGGGCAAGGGCCTGCCGCTGAAGGCCCGCCTGCAGATCCCGGTGGCGCTCGCGACGATGCACATGTCATGGGGCTGGGGCTTCCTCACCAGCCCGCGCGCCCTGGCCAGGAAGGTCATCGCCTCGCGCCGCCCGGCGGTCATGGGCGAGACCCAGCAGGCCTGAGCGGCCTCGACGGACGTACGCGACACCGCACTTGGGCCCCGCCTCCCGCGCCCGGGAAGCGGGGCCCGCGTCCGTACGTCACCAGGTGAAGTTCGGGTCCACCTTCATGCACGCCTTCTTGTCGGAGCCGCTGAGCGCGTCCGCCGAATCCGGCGTCCTGTCGTCGTTCTTCTTGGCCTTGGGCGGAGTGTCGCCCTCGCGCCAGTCGGCGCCGACGACCAGCGTGACCCCGGAGACGTCCGTCGACTTCTTCACCGAACTCAGCCGCATCCCGAGGGACTTGGCGATCCGCTGGGCGTCGCCCTCCAGCTCGGCGCTGGGATAGCGGATGACGGTCTTCTCCTCGCTGAGCGCCGTCGTCGTGTCCGGCGTCGCCTTCGTGAAGCCCTTGCCGGCCAGGAGCTGCGCGACCGCGCTCGCCCGGCCGCCGGCCGGGGGCTCGGTGGCCGAGCGCGTGCCGTTCTGCACCTGGACGGCGATCTTGTCGTCCGCCGCGGCCGGGTCGTCCGACAGCTTCTCCTCGGCCGGCTTCTTCCTGCCCTTGCCGTCCAGGGGGATGTCGTCACGGACCAGGCGGAACAGCTGCTCCGCGTCGCCGGGCTTGGGGACGACGCGCTCGCCGGCGTACTCGAACGGCATGGTCGTCATCGTCGTGCGTTCCGGCGAGACCTTCTTGAGCTCGTTGCCCAGGTCGTACAGCTTCTTGATGGTGCCGAGGCCGTCGTCGACCTTCAGCGCGTCCGTCGCCTCCTCGGCGAGCTTGCGCAGCTGGTTGGGGCTGGTCAGGCCCGTGTTCTCGCGGAGCTTGCGGACCAGCGCGTTCATGTACATGTGCTGGGCCTTGGCGCGGCTGATGTCGGTGCCGCCCTCGAAGCCGTAGCGGGTGCGCAGCCACTGCAGCGCCTGCTTGCCCTGGACCTCCGTGGTGCCCTTCTTCAGCTTCAGGCCCGAGCCGTGGCCCGCCCGGTCGCGCGAGTGGATGTTCTTGTCCACGCAGACCGGTACGCCGCCGATGGCGTCGGCCATGGAGACCACACCCGAGAAGTCGACCATCATGAAGTGGTTGATGTGGATGTTGGTGAGCTTCTCCCAGGTGGCGACGGTGCACCCCGGGCCGCCGCGGCCGAGCGACTCGTTCGTCATGGCCCGCGGGCCGGTCTGCTGGTAGACCTTGCCGTCGTCGGGGTCCGTGCACTTGGGGATCTGCAGCAGGGTGTCGCGCGGCATGCTGATGACCGACATGTTGGTGCGGTCGGCCGACAGGTGAAGCAGCATCTGCACATCGGCCAGCGGCGGCGCGCCGAACGTCTCCTTGGCGCCGCCGAGCTTCTGGTTCTCCTTGGAGTTCCGCGCGTCGGAGCCGATGAGGAGGATGTTCAGCGGGGTCTGGCCCGCGGCGTTGGGCGTCGGTTCGGGCGCCCGGTGGTCGCCGAGGTTCAGGTCGTCGGTCTCCAGGTTGTTGTTGAGGTGCTGGTAGTAGAGGTAACCGGCGCCGGCCGTGCCAAGTATCAGTACGGAAAGGACCGTTGCCGACCAGCGGAGCACCCGGCGCTTGCGGCGCGGCGGCCGCTCCCGGCCGGTCCGTCTGCGGTGCCGGTTCCCGTCGCCACCCTCCGCGGTGTCCTCCGGGGGCTCACCGCCCCCGTCCGAGGGCTCCACGGACCGTTCGGTCCTCTCCCTCCGTACGCTGTCCTGCCTCATATCCCCAGCCCCTCCCCGCCCCTGTCCTGAACTGCGTGCGTCCTGCGTCCACTTGGCGCCGCGGCGACATCCCCCCGATGTCGCACCCTTGGCGCATTGTTAGACGCAGAACGACCGCTTCAGGTCACTTGGCACACACAGTCTTGTCGGCTTCGACCTTCTGGATCCCCTCCGGCGCCTTCGCCGGAGCGGAGATGGGCACCCCCGCGCCCTTGAAGTCGCCGCCGAGCGTCAGCTTCATGGCCGGGAGGCCCTGTGCGTTCTTCTCGCTCTTGCCCGGCTTCAGGGCGGCGGCGGGCAGCCCCATGATGTCGGCGAGCCGACGGGCCTGGTCCGCCTGGTCCGGCGCGTACTCGAGCGTCGTCTTCTTGATGTCCGAGGGCGCGTTCCCCAGTTGGCTGGACTTGAGCACGCCCTCATTGTTCTGCAGCCACGTGAGAGTTGTCTGAGCGGCGCCGGTCTTCCCGCTGCCGTTGTAGATGTCGACCCGCACCTCGGAGGCGTCGGCCTTGGGGCCCTTGAGCCGGGCGGCCACCGCGGCCTTCTCCTTCTTCTCCTTCTTCTTCACCTCGGTCAGCGACTCGTCGGCGCGCATCATCGCGAAGAGCTGCTCGGACTTGGCCGGGTCGGGCACGACCGTGGTGTGGACCTTCTCGTTGGGGTTGTCGATGACCGGCAGCGTGGCGAAGCTCAGGTTCTTCATGTCGAGCTTGCCGAGCTCCATGCCCAGGTCACGGAGTTTCATTATGTCCGCGATCGTGGAGTCGACGGTGAGGGCCTTGGTGCCCGCCTCCGCGAGGTCGATCATCTTCTTCGGGTTGGTGAGGGTGTCGTTCGACTTGAGCTTGCGCATCAGCGCGCTCAGGAACTGCTGCTGCAGCTCGATCCGGCTCAAGTCGCCGCCGGTGCCCACGGAGTGGCGCGTGCGGACGAACGCCAGCGCCTCCTCGCCCTCGATGGTGTGCTTGCCCTTGCCCAGCTTCAGGTGCGACTTGGGGTCGTCGATGTCCTTGGCGAGGCAGACCTCGACACCGCCGACGGCACTGGAGAGCGTCTTGACCGCGTTGAAGTCGGCCACCATGAAGTGGTCGAGCTTTATCCCCGTGATCTTCGTGACCGTGCGCATCGTGCAGCTCGGCGTGCGGTCGAACTGCCCGAGGCTCTCGTTGAAGCGCACGTTCTGCGAGCCCGGGATGGTCTTCTTGGTGCCGTCGTCCATCGTGGTCGGGCAGTCGGGGATGTCGGTGATCATGTCGCGCGGGATGCTCAACGCGGTCGCGTTCGTACGGTCCTTGGAGACGTGCAGCAGGATCGTCGTGTCCGCGTGACCGGCGCTGCCCTCGTCGCCGTACCCCTTGTTGCCGTCACCGCTGCGCTTGTCGGTGCCCATCACCAGGATGTTGATGGCCCGGTCCTTGCTGAAGCCGCCGGTGCCCGCGCCGTCGTCGTTTATCGACGTGATGTTGTCGTTGAGGTGCTGGTAATAGAGGTAGCCGCCGGTGCAGCCCGCCACGAGCAGGAAGGCGAGCGTGCCGCCCGTCCAGATCAGGACCTTCTTGCCCTTGGACTTCCGGGGCTTCTGCTTGCGCCGGCCGGCCGGCGCCGGCTCGGGCTCCTTGACGCGGCGCCTGCGCTGCACGGGCACCTCGCGCTGCTCGTCGCGCTCGTCCCCGCGGGGGCGCTCACGGCCCGGCGCGGGGCGGCCGCGGCCACCCTGCCGGGACGCCGATCTGCGAGGTCCGGGCACCGACGACTGCCCTGCGGAGGGGCTCAGTCGCAGTTCGTAGTCACCGGTATCCGGGTTGAGTACCCACTGGTCTGCGGGGTCGATGTTCTCCGCCCGCCCACGGCCTTGCGCGTCCACGGTTGTTTGCGTCCTCCGTCAGGGCCACGCGGCGCCTTTCCCCCCTCAAGAAGGCGCTCGGTCACTCGTTCCAGCGGTGCGCGGCCGATTGGCCCGGCGCACCGGATCGCTCACACTATCCGCCCAGTTCAGCGCCGAACGACACCGGTGACAAATTCCACTCCCCTACAACTGGGCAATCCGCCCTATTTCTTTGTGGGGCGTGCCCTTCCCTTGAGGATCGCTTTACTCGCAGGAGGAGCCGGCGGCCGTGTTGCCCCGGAATGTCGGCGCGGGTGACGGCGTATGAGAGGGGTCGTCGGGCTTCTCGTCGCTCCCGTACTCACCGGAGTCGTCGTACTCCTCCTCGGAGGAGGAGTCCTCTTCGTACGACCCGTTCGAGGACGACTCCTCGGACACCTGCTCCTGGCTCGACCCCGATTTCTCGGGCTCGTGCGGGGTCACCTCGACCGGGGTGTCCGTGCGGAGCCGGGTGAAGAGCTGCTCCGCCGCCGGCTCGACGAGTTCGTCGCGGTTGGCGTCGTAGGTGTACGACTGCCGGGGCACGGTGAGGAACTGCACCCGTTCTGTGGGGATATTGCGCATGCCGCGCACCAGTTCGTACAAACCCCGCAGGCTCGCGAGTCCGGGGTCGGTCGTCAGTGAAGAAGTCGCCGCGTCGAGAACGGGATAGAGCTTCGTCGGATTCAAGAGGACGTCATTGCTCCGCACCTTGTTGACGAGAGCGCCGAGGAACTCCTGCTGCCGGTCCATCCGGTCGGTGTCGCTGCCATTGCCGAGGCTCTTGCGGGCGCGTACGTAACCCAACGCCTGTTCGCCGTTGAGGGTCCGCAGTCCGGCGGCGAGCTTCACATGGGCGTCGGCGTCGTCGATCGGGTTCTTCACGCAGACCTGTACGCCGTCGACCGCGTCGACCATGTCCTTGAATCCCGCGAAGTCCACGACCATGTGGTGGTCGACGCGGATCTTGGTGAGTTTCTCGACGGTACGGACCGTGCAGGCCGTCCCGCCGAACTCGAACGCCCAGTTGAACTGCGCGAATTGCGCCTGCGTCCGGGAGCCGTCCGGCCTGCGGCAGCCGGGGATGTCCACCATCAGGTCGCGGGGGATCGACACGGCGGTCGCGCTCTGCCGGTCGGCGGCCAGGTGCAGCAGGATCGTGGTGTCCGAGCGCTGGGTGCCCGGGTCCCTGCCGTACTTGCGGTTGCCCCGTCCCGCGCGGGTGTCGGAGCCGATGAGCAGGATGTTCTGCGCGTCGTGCACCAGCGGCGTCGGCCGCTCCTTCTCGTAGCGCGCCAGCTCGGCGGCCGCGTCGGTGTCCTTGGTGATGTTGCCGTTGAGCTTCTCGTACGCGGCCCAGCCCACGCCTCCCGCGGCGAGCACCAGGACGGCGACGCCGAGGGCGGTCCAGCGCAGCCAGCGACGCCTGCGCCGCACGGCCCCGGCCCCGGTGGCGCTCGCCCCGGCACCGGGCCCGTACGTGCCCTTCGGCTCGGGCGTCCCTTCGGTGTCGGTCACGTGTGCGTCCACCCCTCATGGCTGCGTCGGTGCGTGGTGCGTCCTTAACGACCATGGCCCGACGAGACGCGGGAGGCCTCTGGGCCAGGGTCAGGAGTGCGCCGAACGAGGGAATGGGGTGCGCCCGGGGACGCCCCGTGAGGGGGGCGGGGGGAACCGCGCGGGTCGCCACGACGCACCCGCGGCCCAGGGGTGACCGCCCAAGGCCCCCGGCCGGTCACCGCAGGGTGAGGGTCACCTTCTCGTCGGCGATCCGCTTCTCCAGCCCGTCCTCACCGAGCTGATCGAGGTGCCGGCAGAGCACGACGGAACCCCCCGCGGCGAGAGCCGCGTAGAGCCCGCCGCTGAGCCCGTCCCACGCGGAGTAGGGGAGCCCGGACAGCACCCTCCCCCCGGGCCCGACGCCCAGCCGCCC
>NZ_LIRJ01000467.1 GCF_001419745.1 Streptomyces silaceus
CCTGGCCGTGGACGCGCTCGGCCTCGGCGAGCAGGTCGAGCTCGATGTAGTACCCGGCCCGCTTCGGATCCTCGGCGATCTTCATCTGGGCGCCTTCGAGCAGCAGGTCGAGGCGCTGCTTGACGATCGCGCGGATCCGCGCCTTGTACGCCTGGCCCTCCTCCAGCATGTCGAAGAGCGAGAAGAGCGCCATCATCACCTGCTGGGGGAGCGAGAGCCCCGCCGTGTGGTTGAGGGCGACCTGCCGGGAGTCGGCGACCAGGCGGTCGATGAAGCGGATCTTCTCCGGCTCCAGCGACAGCGTCCCGTAGCGCTTGGCGAGCCGGTCCTTCTCGGTCTGCGGCAGCCCGGCGATCATCTCGTCGACGACGTTGTCGTCGTGCAGGCCGATCACGCCGAGGCGCCAGCCCGTGCAGCCGTAGTGCTTGGAGTACGAGTACACGAGCAGGGTGTTGCGCGGCAGGTCGGCGGCGATCGAGCGGAAGTCCTCCACGAACGTGCCGTACACGTCGTCGGTGACGAGCAGCAGGTTCGGGTTCTCGGTCGCGACGATGTCCTTGATCTGGTCGGCGACGCGCTGACTGAGCGCCAGGGAGGGCGGGTTGGACGGATTCACGAGACAGACCAGCTTGACCGCGGGGTCGGCGAGCTTGGCGACCTCCTCGGTGGGATAGCGCCACTCGCGCACGCCGGTCTCGGTGAACAGGCTCGCCTCGACGTTCACGACGTCGAACTCGTACGTGTCGAGCTCGGGGATCTCGATGTACGGCGTGAACACCGGCACCATCAGGGCGATCTTGTCGCCCTTCTTCAGGATCCCGTTCTTCATCAGCGAGTCGAAGATGTAGCACATCGCCGCCGTGCCGCCCTCGGTGGCGAACAGCGACAGATTGTCCGACGGCGGCTTCTCGTCGAACATCTCGTCCGCGAGATAGCCGCGCACGATCTGCTCCGTGTGCGTCAACATGCGGTCCGGTACGGGGTAGTTGTCGCCGATCGAGCTGTCGGTCAGTTCGTGGATGAAGGCGTCGCGGTCGAAGCCGAAGCGCTCGACGGCGTACGCGACGCACTTCTCCAGGAGCTCGATGCCCGGCAGGTCGGGGTGGCGGCGCACGAACGTGTCGAAGCGCTCGCCGGAGCCCGGCTTCTCCGGCATGCCGCCGAGGTTATCGGCCGTCCACACCCTCCTGGACTCGGAGAGGGCGAAGTAGCCGAGCGCGTAGAAGGCCTCGCGCGGTCCGGTGGCGGTCCAGTTGGGGTTGCCGCGGCCCGCGTTGAGCATCTGGGCGCTCGACTTCTCCTTCTGGCCCGGCTTGTCCGCCTGCGCCGCCTGCGCGATCTGGATGAACTTGTCCTTCAGCTCGAAGGGGCTGAGCTGTGCGAACGACTGGATTTCCTCGCGGGTGAAGGTGGTCTTCGGCACGGTGCTTCCTTAACTACGAGAAGTCGGTGACTACGAGAAGTCGGTGAACTCAGTGGTGGAGGAGGACGATGACGGCGCCCCAGATCGTCAGGAGGACGTTGCCGACGGCATACGGGATCGTGTAACCGAGCGTCGGCACCTGGGACTTGGACTGTTCGTTGATCGCGCCGATCGCCGCCGTGGTGGTCTGGGCGCCCGCCAGGACGCCCATGAGGACCGGGAAGCGGATCTTCTGTACGTAGTGGCCGAAGAGGAAGCCCACGATCAGCGGTAGCACGGTGGCGACCGCGCCGAAGACGAGGAGCCCCCAGCCGGCCGAGGAGAGGCCGCTGGTGAAGCTCGGCCCGGCGTTCAGGCCGACGACCGCGACGAACAGACAGAGCCCGAGCGTGTCCATGAACCACTGGGCGCCGGGCGGGACATTGCCGTACGTGGGGTACTTGCCGCGGATCCAGCCGAAGACCAGGCCCATGATGAGCGCGCCGCCGGAGGTGGAGAGCGAGATCGGCACGCCGCCCGCGGTCAGGGCCGGGATGCCGATGCAGCCGCCGAGGAAGATGCCGAGGCCGACCCAGAGCATGTCGGTGGCGAACGACGTCGGCACGGGCTTGCCGATCTCCCGGCCCGCCGGGTCCACCAGGCGCTTGGGCCCGGTGAGGGTGAGGGTGTCGCCGCGCTCCAGCTTGGTGGAGAGCCGGTAGGGGAACTCGGCGCCGGAGCGGTACACCTTGTCGACGTAGACGCCGACCATGAAGGGCTCCGCCCGCAACTCGCCGATGCTCCTGCCGAGTTGGGCCTTGTCCGAGACGACGACGTGCAGGGTCTCGGTCTGGTAGCCGAGCAGCTCGACGTCGTCGGCCTCGCCGCCGATGTGGGTGCGCGCGTCATAGGTGACCAGGTCGCCGCGGAGCGCGCTCAGGGCCACGACGTCGCCCGCCCGCAGCACGGTCTTCTGGTCGTGCGGCAGGACGGCGCCCTCGCGTCGCACGCCGGTGATGTAGAGGCGGCGGTCCAGCTGCTTCTGCTGGTCCTCGAAGTCGTCGATGGTGCGGCCCACCACGTCGGGCCGCTCGACGCGGTAGGCGCGCAGGACCACCTCGTAGTAGCCCTCGCCGAGGTCGGGGTCGTCGGCCGGGGCGTCCAACTCCTTGGCGAGCGCGGCGGATTCGGCCGCGAGGTCCCTGCGGTAGAGCTTCGGCAGGACGTTGGCGAGGAGCATCGCGCACAGGATCGTGCCGAGCGGGTAGCAGACGGCGTACCCGACGGCGACGAGGTTCTCCTGCTCCTTGACGGCAGCCGAGGAGAGCCCCGGCAGATTGCCGATGGCGTCCTGCGCGACGCCGATCACGGCGGACTGGGTGAGCGCGCCGCCGAGCAGCCCCGCCGAGAGGCCGGGACCGTAGCCGAGCATGGCCGCGAAGCCCCAGCAGACGAGCAGGCCCGTCACGCAGACCACGACGGCGTTGAGGACCTGCGGCAGACCGTCCTTCTTCAGGCCGCGGAAGAACTGCGGGCCGACCTTGTAGCCGAGCGCGAACAGGAACATCGTGAAGAAGAGGTTCTTCACCGTCCCGTCGATCGTCACCTTGAACTGCGCGCCGAGCAGCAGCCCCGCGACGAGGCAGCCGGTGACCGCGCCGAGCGCGATGGCCTTGTAGCGCAGCTTCCCGAAGAGGAAGCCGAGGGCCACGGTGATGAAGACCAGCAGCTCGGGGTGGGGCTGGAAGATGTTCCGGTCGAGGAAGTCGATCATTTCTCACGCTCCGAGGACGCCGACGAGGATCGGCCCGGTCAGGGGGAGCAGGAAGTTGGAGAGGGCATAGGTGATCGTGTAGCCGAGCATCGGCACGGAGCTCTGGGCCACCTGGGTGACGGAGGTGATCGCGGGGGTCGAGCACTGCTGGCCCGCGATGGCGCCGATGAGCAGCGGCTTCTCGATCTTCAGGAGCTTGCGCCCGACGACCAGGGAGAGGGTCGCGGGGACGAGGACCATGGCGATCCCGGCGAACGGGAGCAGCGCCCCGTACTCCTTGAGCAGCGGCCAGGCCTGCGGTCCCGACACGAGCCCCGTACAGGCGATGAAGACCGCCAGGCCCATGTCCTTGATGGTCCCGGCGGCCTGCGGGGGGAAGGCGCCGAAGGTCTGCTTGCGGGAGCGGAACCAGCCGAAGAGCAGCCCGGAGATCAGACAGCCGCCGCCGGTGCCGAGCGACATCGGTACGTCGCCGAACGTCACGACGACCTGCCCGAGCAGGGAGCCCGCCGCGATGCCGAGACCCAGATAGATGAAGTCGGTGGCGTCGTTCTTGACGACCGCGCCGATCCGCGCGACCAGTTTGTTCAGCCCGGAGCGGGCGCCCACCAGGGTGAGCACGTCGCCGCGCCGCAGCGTCGTGTCGCCGGCCGCGGGCAGGTGCTGGTCGCCGCGGAGCACCTCGGTGACGTACACGCCGTCCGCGGCGAACTCGGGGTGGGCCTGCTGGAGCTGGTCGACGGTGAGGCCGTCCGTCGTCTTCTCGGTGACGGCGACCTGGCTGGTGGCGAGCGGGGTGTCGACGCCGGGGATGCCGGGGGTCTCGGGGCCGAGGAGGCGGCCCGCCTCGATGACGTTGGCGCGCCGGCCGACCAGGAGGACCAGGTCGGAGAGGGTCAGCTCCAGGCCGGGGGCGGGCGTCAGCAGCCGGCTGCCGCGCTTGACGGCCTCGACGGTGACGCGGCCGTCCAGCTCGGCCTCCAGGGCGCCGACGGTCCGGCCGTCGCCCGCCGTCACCAGATAGGTGCGGCCGACCATGCCGGGCAGCGCGGCACGCTCGTCGGCCTCCAGGCCGCCGCCCCCGCGCATCTTCTCCCACAGCTCGCGCGAGGCGTCCCGGAGGTTGACGCGCAGCAGCATCGGCATGATCTGGCTGGTGTAGATCACGATGGTGATCAGGCCGAAGAGATAGCAGACGGTGTACGCGGTGGCGACGTGCCCCTGGTACTCGGTGATCTGCGCCTGGGTGAGGCCGCTCAGCTTGGCGATGGACTCGGTGGCCGTGCCCACCACGGCGGATTCGGTGGCGGCGCCCGCGAGGATGCCCGAGGCGGTGCCCACGTCCAGGTCGAAGGCCTTGGCCAGGCCGAACGCGATGGCCAGGACGCTGACCAGCTCGATCCCGCAGAGCGCGAAGAAGCGCAGGCTCTTGCGGTTGAGGTTGGCGAAGAACTGGGGTCCCGCCATGTAGCCGAGGGCGAAGATGAAGAGCGCGAAGAAGATCGTCTTGACGTCGTCGGAGACGGTGACCTCGGTCCAGGCGCCCAGCAGCAGCGAGACGATCAGCGTGCCGCAGATGCCGCCGAGGGTGATGGGGCCGACGCGCAGCTTGCCCACGAGGTAGCCGAGGGCGAGACAGAGGAAGAGCGCGAGCTCGGGATGGTCGCGGAGGACTCCCACGGGCACTCACCGTGCCCGTTCTGTGGCTTTACGTATGGAATGCGGCATATCCGCAAAATAAGGAGCCGAGTGGGAGGCTGCCACTCGGCTCCGTGCGGCTCTGCCGGGCGGCGGATCAGCCCATGCCGTGCTCCCGCGGCAGTTCCCCGGAGGCGGCGACCTTCGCGTACCAGTGGGCGCTGGACTTCGGGGTCCTGGCCTGCGTCGCGTAGTCGACGTGGACCGCGCCGAACCGCTTGCTGTAGCCGTACGCCCATTCGAAGTTGTCGAGCAGCGACCAGAGGTAGTAGCCGCGGACGTCGGCGCCCGCCGCGATCGCCTCGTGCACGGCGGCGAGGTGACCGTGCAGATAGCGGATGCGCTCGGGGTCGTGGACCTGGCCGCCGGGGCCGGGGCGGTCGTCGTAGGCCGCGCCGTTCTCCGTCACGTAGAGCGGAACCCCGGGGGCCTGAGCGGTGTACTCAAGGAGAAGGTCCTTGAGACCGGTCGGATCCACCGGCCAGTCCATGGCGGTGAGTTCACCGGGCGCCCGGTGGAAGAGGACGTGTTCGTCGGCGCCCGGCCAGGGGGAGTGGTCGCTCGCGCCGTGCCCGTCGGGGCGCGGCCGGCCGTTCCCCGCGGACCCGTCGGCCTCGACGGCCGACACGACAGCGGGGGAGTAGTAGTTGATGCCGAGGAAGTCGAGGGGCTGGTGGACGGCCCGCAGATCGCCGTCCCGGACGAAGGCCCAGTCCGTCACGCGCGCGGTGTCGGCCAGCAGATCGTCGTCGTACGCGCCGTGCAGCATCGGCCCGGTGAAGACGCGGTTGGCCAGCGCGTCGATCCGGCGCCGCGCGTCCTGGTCGGCCGCGGACGGGGTGAGCGGGCGCACGGCGCTCGGATTGAGGCTGACGCCGATCCGCGCCCGGCCCGGCAGCACCCCGCGCAGCGCCTGCGCGCCCAGTCCGTGCGCGAGGTTGAGGTGGTGAGCCGCGCGCAGGGCGGCGGCGGGATCGGTGCGGCCCGGCGCGTGCACGCCCGAGCCGTAGCCGAGGAAGGCGCTGCACCACGGCTCGTTGAGCGTGGTCCACATGTCCACGCGGTCCCCGAGCGCCCCGGCCACGATCCCGGCGTACTCCGCGAAGCGGTGGGCGGTGTCCCGCTCCGGCCAGCCGCCGCCGGCCGCCGAGCCGCTGGGGAAGGCGTCCTCCAGTTCCTGCGGCAGGTCCCAGTGGTAGAGGGTGACCATCGGCCGGATGCCGTGCGCGAGCAGCTCGTCGACGAGCGCGCGGTAGAAGTCGAGCCCGCGCTGCACGGCGGGCCCGCGCCCGGTGGGCTGCACCCGCGACCACGACACCGAGAAGCGGTACGCGGAAAGGCCCAGATCCGCCATGAGGCGCACGTCGTCGCGCCACCGGTGGTAGTGGTCGACGGCGACGTCCCCCGTGTCGCCGCCCAGCACCTTGCCGGGCGTATGGCTGAAGGTGTCCCAGATCGACGGGGTGCGGCCGTCCTCCCGCACGGCCCCCTCGATCTGGTACGCGGCGGTCGCGGCGCCCCACAGAAAGCCGGCGGGAAAGGTCGAGATCACGGTGGACGAAGACATAGGAGCGCTCCCATGAGTCGTACGGAAAGGAGGAGTTGACGCGGCCGGCGGCGCCGCGGGGCAGGTCAGCCCTTGACCGCGCCCTGCATGATCCCGCCCACGATCTGCTTGCCGAACAGCACGAACGCGAGCAGCAGCGGCAGCGTCCCGAGCAGCGCGCCCGCCATGATCACGGACTGGTCCGGGATGTTCCCGCGGCCGAGCCCGGCGAGCGCCACCTGCACGGTCGGTTCGCCCTCCTGGGTCAGGGCGATGATCGGCCAGAAGAAGTCGTTCCACGCCATGACGAAGGTGAGCATGGCGAGGACCGCCATCGCGGGGCGCGCGGCCGGGAAGACCACGTGCCAGATCACCCGCCAGCTGCTCGCCCCGTCCACCCGGGCGGCCTCGATCAGCTCGGTGGGCAGCGCCTCCTGGAGGTACTGCCGCATGAAGAACACCCCGAAGGCGCAGACCAGGCTGGGCAGGACGACGGACTGCAGCTGATCGGTCCAGCCGAGCTCCGCCACCACCATGAACATGGGGACGACGCTCAGCTGGGGCGGCACCATCATCGTCCCGATCACCAGGAGCAGCAGGAAGCCCCGGAAGCGGAAGCGGAGCTTGGCGAAGGCGAAGCCCGCGAGGGTGGAGAAGAGCACGGTGCCGATGGTGACGGTGCCCGCCACCACCAGGGTGTTGAGCAGGGCCGTGCCCATGTTGGCGTCGGTCCAGGCGATCTCCAGGTTCTTGAAGAGATTGCCGCCGAACCAGAAGGGAGGAGGTGTCTCGGCGAGCCGGGTGTTGTTGCGCGAGGCGGCGATCGCCGTCCACACCAGCGGGAAGAGCGAGCCGATGGTGAACAGGATCAGCACGGCGTAGGTGATCTTGCCGCCGTGCAGCTGGCGTCCCGCGCCCCGCTTCTTGGGGCGGCGCGTGTCCCGGGTGTCCGGCTTGCGGGGCCGGCTGGACAGAGTGGTGGTCACGTCATCCCCTCACGCGCTCTTGCGGATCCGGCGGCTGATGACCCAGTTCACGAGGCCGATCAGCACGAGAATCAGGAACATCGTCCAGGCGATCGCCGAGGACCGGCCGAGGTGCTGGTTGAACCAGCCCTGCTCGTACAGGTAGAGGCCGAGCGTCTGGAACTGGTGGTCGGAGCCGCCGGTGGGGCTCGCGCCCTGGCTGAACAGCAGCGGCTCGCCGAAGAGTTGGCTCGCCCCGATCGTCGAGACGACACAGGTGAACAGGATCGTCGGCCGCAGCGAAGGGATGGTGACGTGCCGGAACTGCTGCCAGCGGCTCGCGCCGTCCAGCGCCGCGGACTCGTACAGGTCGTGCGGGATGGCCTGCATCGCGGCGAGGTAGATCAGTGCGTTGTAGCCGGTCCATCGCCAGATCACGATCGCGGAGACGGCGAACTGCGCGGTCCAGTCCCCGTTCTGCCAGTCGACCGCGTCGACGCCGATCAGGCCGAGGCCCCAGTTGATCAGCCCGTGGTCGGTGCGGCTGAACATCAGCACGAACACCAGCGTCGCCGCGGCCACCGAGGTGGCGTACGGGGTGAGGATCGCGACCCGGAAGAACATCGAGCCGCGCAGGCGGTAGTTGAGGAGATGGGCCAGGCCCAGCGCCATCGCGAGCTGCGGCACGGTCGACAGGAGCCCGATGGTGAAGGTGTTGCGCAGCGCGTTCCAGAAGAACTCGTCGTCCCAGAGCCGGGAGAAGTTGCGCAGGCCCACCCACTCCATGTCGGTGGGCGCGCCGAGCTCCACGCGGTGCAGCGAGGCCCACCCCGTGTAGAGCAGCGGGAAGAGCCCGAAGGCGACGGAGAAGAGGAAGAAGGGGGTGATGAAGGCATAGGGACTCCACTTGATGTCCCAGCGGTAGCGGCGGCTGCGCCGTGCCCTGCGGCGCTCGTCGGCGGGGTCGGCGGCCCGTGTCGCGGCCTTGGTGCGGGGGGCCGCACCCTCCTCCCCCTGGGAGGGCGCGGCGGTGCTGGCGTCGCTCGTCATCCCGGTCACTGGTCCAAAGCGTTGTCGATCGTCTTCACGGCCTTGTCCCAGGCCTTGTCGGGAGCGGTTCCCTTCTGGTCGACGCCGAGCATCCCGGTGTCGGCCAGGTACTGGGAGATGATTCCGTCCTTGGGGCCGATGGGCTGGACCGGCACGCCCTCGGCGGCCTTGGAGAAGATCTGTCCCACGGGCGCGTTGCCGAAGTAGGGGTTCTTGGCGTCCTTCACTTCGGGCAGGCCGTAGGCGGCGTCGGCGCTCGGGAAGCTGGCCCGCTCGTCGAAGAGCTTGGCGAGCTGCTTGGGCTCGGTCAGCCAGGCGGCGAGCTTGGCGGCCTCCTCCTTGTTCTTGCCCGCCTCGGGCACGGTCAGGAAGGAGCCGCCCCAGTTGCCGGGCCTGGGCGAGGCGGCGACGTCCCACGTGTCCTCGCCCTTGTCGCCGGCCTTGTCCTTGATGTAGCCGAGCATCCAGGGCGGGCAAGTGAGCGTGGCGAAGGAGCCGTTGGAGATGGCCTGGTCCCAACTGGGCTGGAACTGCTGGAGCTTGGCGGTCAGGCCCGACTCGGCGAACTCGGCCGCGAGGTCCCAGCCCTCCTTCACGGCGGGGCTGTCCTTGTAGATCAGCTCGCCGTTCTTGTCGTAGAACTTCTCCGTGCCCGACGCGTGCACGGCCGCCATCACGCCCGTCGCGCCGTCCACGAAGGAGGTGTCCTTGGGCGCCTTGGCCTGGTACCGCTTGCCCGCGGCGAGGTACTTCTTCCAGTCGCCCGCCCAGAGCTTGCCGACCTCCTCGCGGTCGCTGGGCAGACCGGCCTTCTCGAAGAGGTCCTTGCGGTAGCAGATGCCCGTGGGGCCGATGTCGGTGCCGAGCCCGATGGTCTTGCCGTCCTTGGTGGTGCCCTGCTGCCACTTCCAGTCCAGGAAGTCGCCCTTGGCGACGCCGTTCACCTTGCCGAGGTCCATCAGCTTGGCGGAGTGGGTGGTGGTCAGCTCGGCGATGTTGCCGACCTCGACGGCCTGGATGTCGGAGAGGCCGCTGCCGCTGCTGAGGTGGGTGAGCAGGGCGGGCCAGTAGTTCTCGTTGCGCTGCACGGAGTTCTGCTTGATCTTGATGTCCGGGTGCAGGCGCTCGTACTCCTTGTAGAGCCCGGCCTCCTGCAGGCCGAAGGCGCCGAAGACGCCGATCGTGAGGGTGGTCCTGCCCTCGCCGCCGCCTCCGCCCCCCGAGGAGCCGCCCGGCTCCTCCTTGTCCTCGGCACAGCCGGCGAGCAGGCCGGCGGCGAGGGCGGTGACGGCCGCGAGGACCGCCACCGAGCGGGATGTACGAGTCCTGTAGCGCATTGCGTCCTCCTCGTGCCCTGAACGTGCCGACCGCCCTCGGTCAACTGGAGTGGTGGGAATGCGAGTTGGGGATATCCGGCAGGGGCGGGGAACGTGCGGGTCGTGTAAGAGCCAGATAGGATGGGAGCGCTCCCATGTGTGATGTCTTGAAGAGTCGCGGCTCGCCGCGGGGGTGTCAAGGCGACGGACGCCAAGAGTTGAAGGCATCCGACGAGCGGCGGCCGAGCCGCGCGAGACAGGGGGCCGGGCCGTGGGTCCGGCCCGGGTGACCGGCTGTTAGATTCGCGTCGTTGGGAGGCAGGGAGATGGGGACTCGTCAGCCCAGGGGGCGGAGCGGGGGGCGTCCCACGCTCGAAGAGGTCGCGGTCCGCGCCGGCGTCGGCCGCGGCACCGTGTCGCGGGTGATCAACGGCTCGCCGCGGGTGAGTGAACGCACCCGGGCCGCCGTCGAGGAGGCGGTGGCCGAGCTCGGTTATGTTCCGAACACGGCGGCCAGGGCGCTGGCGGCCAATCGCACCGACTCGATCGCGGTCGTCGTCCCCGAGCCGGAGTCGCGCTTCTTCGCCGAGCCGTACTTCTCGGACATCATCCACGGCGTGGGCCAGGCACTCGCCGAGACGGACATGCAGCTCCTGCTGACCTTCGCGGGCGGGGACCGGGAGCGCAGGCGCCTGGCCCAGTACCTGGCCGCGCACCGCGTGGACGGCGTCCTGCTGGTGTCGGTGCACGCCGACGACCCGCTGCCCGACCTGCTGGAGCAGCTGGAGATCCCCGCGGTGATCAGCGGTCGCAGATCGGCGGACGAGACGCTGGCCTCGGTGGACTCGGACAACTTCGCGGGGGCCCGCGCGGCCGTCGACCATCTGCTGGACCGCGGCCGCCGCACGATAGCCACGATCACCGGCCGCCTGGACGTGTACGGCGCCCAGCGCCGCCTGGACGGCTACCGCGACGCGCTGGAGGGCGCGGGCCACGAGGTCGACGAGGCGCTGATCGTGCAGGGCGACTTCACGGAGGAGGGCGGGCGCCGTGCGATGACCGAGCTCCTGGAGCGCGCCCCGGCCCTGGACGCGGTCTTCGCGGGCTCGGACGTGATGGCGGCGGGCGCCCGCCAGGTGCTGCGCACCGCCGGCCGCCGGATACCGGAGGACGTGGCCCTGGTCGGCTTCGACGACTCGGCGATCGCCCGGCACATGGACCCGCCCCTGACGAGCGTGCGTCAGCCGATCACCCAGATGGGCCGCACCATGACGGACGTCCTCCTCGCCGAGATCGCGACCCCCCACCCGCCGCCCACCCGCCGCC
>NZ_LIRJ01000468.1 GCF_001419745.1 Streptomyces silaceus
GCAGGAAGGGAGGCGGCCGGCCCCCGCGCCGGAGCCGGCCGCCTCCCTTCCTGCCGGAGCGACAGTGGCGGGAGACGCCTGACCGGGCCCGCTGAGCTCTGGCTTCGAGTTCCGCGAAGAACGGCCCGATTTCCCTCTTCGGGGCCGGAGCTCCGTCGCCCGGGGTATACGCTCGGTTGCGTACCGTGAGTCGCCCTGGCGGGTGGGACTGGCCATAGCGGCGGCTCTGGCGGACACACCCGAATCGAGGCGACAGCCGAAAGATTCCGTCCGCGGGCATCACACGGCTCCCTGTAGTCGGCCTTACGTAGGATTGCCTCTCAACGCCTTCACCACGTGCGCGGCCCCTGCGCGGTGGTGCGCATACGGGAGGCGACGGAACGGATTTCCCATGTCTGCCACGCGAGATGACGTCCGCGCCGCCCGGGCCGTGCTCGACCTTGGCTCGCGCGCGGACGGTTTCGACGTCCTGGAACTGCTGCACGATCTGACCGCGTACGCGGTCGGCCTGTTGGGCGTGGGCTCGGCCGGGGTCACCGTCCTCAACCGGTCCGGGCAGGTCGACTACCTCGCAGCCTCCGACGAGACATGCCGGCGCCTGCAGGAGGACCAGCTCGAACTGGACGAAGGCCCCTGCCTGGACAGCGCCCGCACCGGCAGAATGCTGACTCCGGTCCTGCTCCACGCCGATCGCCACAGCCGCCGGCGCTGGCCCCACTTCACCTCCCGCGCACTGGGCGCCGGCATCACCAGCGTCGCCGCCGTGCCGCTGCGCACTCCTCGGAACCCCCTCGGCGCCCTCAACCTGCTCAGCTCCGGGCGTGTGCCGACGCGGGAGGACTTGTGCCTGGCGCAGGCACTGGCCGATGCCGTCGGGATCTGCCTGCGCCATCGGCAGGACCTGCTCACCAGGGAAGAGACCATCGGTCAGCTGGAGGAGGCCCTGGAATCCCGCGTCGTGATCGAACAGGCCAAGGGAGTACTCGCTTCGCGGCTGGGCGTCGATGTCGAAGAGGCCTTCGCCCGGCTGCGCCGCCATGCCCGTTCCCGGCGGCTGAAGCTCACCGAACTGGCCGACCAGATCGCGCGAGGAGCCGTCCCGGCCGACCTCGACGTGGCGCGGTGACACGGGCTGCGACGACCGGGACGCCGCTTCCGGCGACGTCCCACCGCCTTCCGGCGCCGTTCGTCCGGTGCGATAGCCGCCGAGGGGGCCTCGGGCGGCGACCCACCCAGAGGTGCCCGGATCGTCAGAGGGAGGCCCTGAGCCAGTCCTCGTAGCGGGTGGTGGCCAGGCGTGCGCCGGGGCCCGCCACGAGGGCGTCGCCCTCGACGGCCGCGAACATGCCCGCCTTGTCGTCGGTGACGACGGTGCGGTGGTCCTTCCGTGTCGTCAGCGTGAGCCGACCGAGCTCGTCCAAGGGGAAGACATCGGGGCCCGCGACGTCGAGCGTGCCGTTGAGCGGCGGCGCTCCCGCGATGTCGGCGAGGGCGGTGACCACGTCGGCCGTCGCGATGGGCTGGACTCGCGTCGAGGGCAGCCGGACGGTGTCCTCGTCGGCGGTCCACGACATGACCGCGTCCACGAACTCGAAGAACTGGGTGGCGCGCACGATCGAGTACGGGGTGGGCCCCTGCCGGAGCAGGTGCTCCTGCAGCGTCTTCGCGCGGTAGTAGTCCAGCTGTGGCACCTGGTCGACCCCGACGATGGAGAGAACGACCTGGTGGCGGACGCCCGCGCGCTCGCCCGCGGCCAGCAGGTGCTCCATGGTGGTGCGGAAGAACGCGGGGGAGGCCTCGTCGAACGTGGGCGAGTTCGTCACGTTGACGACGGTGTCCGCCCCCTTGACCGCCTCGTCGAGCCCCGCGCCGGTCAGCAGGTCGAGGCCGGTCGACAGGGATGCGGGGACCACCTCGTGGCCGGCCTCGCGGAGTGTGCGGACGAGCTGCGAGCCGATGAGCCCGGTGGCGCCGATGACCGTGATCTTCATGATCGTGCCCTTCCGTGAACCGAGTGCCGCTGTCGCGCAAACTCGGATATCTGATGTCCGAGATAATACTCGGATAGTCTGTGTCCGAGTCAAACGGGAGGACGTATGAAGCTGTCCGGTGGCGTGGAATGGGCGCTGCATTGCTGTGTGGTGCTCACCGCGGCGACCGAGCCGGTCCCCGCGGCCCGGCTGGCGCAGCTGCACGACGTCTCGCCCAGCTATCTGGCCAAGCAGATGCAGGCCCTGTCCCGGGCCGGCCTGGTGCGGTCGGTCCAGGGAAAGACGGGCGGATACGTCCTGACCAGATCCGCCGCGGAGATCACGGTCCTGGACGTGGTGCAGGCGGTCGACGGGGCCGGTCCGGCGTTCGTGTGCACCGAGATCCGGCAGCGCGGCCCCTTCGGAACGCCACCCGAGGACTGCGTCAAGCCGTGCCCGATCGCCCGTGCGATGAGCGCCGCCGATGCCGCCTGGCGGGCGTCGCTGCGCGAGGTGTCCGTCGCCGACCTCGTCGGCGACGTGGAGCGGGACAGCGGCCCCGAGGCGCTGCCGGCGATCGGAGAATGGCTCAACTCCGCCGTCGGGGCCGACAGCTGAAGGAGGTTCATCCATGAGCCGGCTCACCGGGGACACGCCGGTCTTCGTCGGCCCGGAGCGGACCGGCGCCGACGGCCCGGGGGAGATCAGGGTCGTGTGGTCGCTGGGCGGCGAGACGCGCGACCTGGACGCCCTCGTCGTACGCCTGGCTCCTGGCGCGGTGGTCGACGAGGGTGCGGGCGCGGCGCACGGGGTGCTGCTCACCGTGCTGGCCGGAGGCGGTGAACTCCGGCTGCCGGAGGATGTGGTGACGCTCGCGCCCGGTGCCCTGGCCTGGCTTCCCGCGGGCACCGCACACTCCGTACACGCGGGAGACCGCGGACTCACCTATACGACCGCCCACCGCCGCCACCCACTCCGGGCAGGCGGCGCCGAGCCTCACGGCGACGCCGGTGAGCCCGTCTGCCTGCTCGAACGCGTCTGCCCGGCCTGCGGCCGTCTGGCCACCGACCGGGACGCGCGGTACTGCGCACGCTGCGGCACATCGCTGACCGACCCCTCGCCACAGGGCTGACCGACCCCTCGTGACAGGAAGGAAGCCTCGCGGCACGCGGGGAACCCGTGGCCGCCGCCCGCTCCAGCGGCCACAATGAACGGATGCTGATCACCGCGGACCGCATCCTCACGGACACGGGAACCTATCTGGAGGACGGGGGCGTCCTCGTCGACGGCGAGTCGATCACCGCGGTCGGCCCCAGAGAAGAGCTCGCTCGGCGAGCGGGCCCGGACACGCGGCGCATCGCCCACTCCGGCACGCTCACGCCCGGTCTCATCGACTCCCACGTCCACCTGATCTTCGACGGCAGCACGGACCCCGTCGCGGGCCTGAGCGAGAGCGACGAGACGCTCCTCGCCGCCATGGGCCACCGCGCCGGGCAGTTGCTGCGCGCCGGTGTCACGACCGCGCGTGACCTCGGCGACCGGGGCGGTCTCGCCTTCCGCGTCGCCGCCGAGATCCAGGCCGGCCGGCTGACCGGCTCCCGCATCCTCGCGGCCGGCACCCCGGCGACCCCGCCCGGCGGACACTGCCACTTCCTCGGCGGCGAGGTGTCCGGCGAGGCGGACGTACGCGCCCTGGTCCGCCGCAACGCCGAGGCCGGCGCCTCCGTCATCAAGGTGATGACCAGCGGGGGAGGGCTGACCAAGGACGGCCCGCGCAGTTGGCAGAGCCAGTTCTCCGAGGACGAACTCCACGCCCTGGTCGACGAGGCGCACCGCGCGGGCCTCCCGGTCGCCGCGCACGCCCATGGAGCCGACGCCATCACCGCGGCGGTGCGGGCCGGGGCGGACACCCTGGAGCACTGCACCTGGATGACCGAGCAGGGCTTCGACCTGCGCCGTGACACGCTGGCCCGCATCGTCGACGAGGGCATCGCGGTGAGCCTGACCGTCAGCCCGCACTGGCGCCTGCTGCCCCAGGTGTTCGGCGAGGAGCGCGCCGCCGTCATGTTCGACCAGGTGCGGCAGATGGCGGAGGCGGGCGCGAGGATCGTCCTCGGTACGGACGCCGGAGTCCAGCGCACCGGCTTCGACGGCCTGCCCGGCGCCCTGTCCTTCTACGCGCATCTGGGCATCCCGAACGCCGAGATCCTCGACATGGCCACCCGGCACTCGGCCGAGGCGCTGGGCCTCGGTGCGTCGACCGGACGCATCGCCCCCGGATACCGGGCCGATCTGCTGCTCGTCGACGGCGACCCACTGGCGGACCTTGCGGCGATGGGGCGGCTCAGCGGTGTCGTGGCGGCGGGACGGGTGGTCGCGTAACGGAACAGTCCCCGCTCGGCGTCCTCCGCCGCCGCCCGCCCGGGTGATCTACTGACGCACGTGGCCACGCGCGCACGAGCACACCCCCATGTGGGTGCGCTGCCGTACGCATGCGAGGCGAGGCGCGGGGGCGCAAGCCATCCGTCACACCGCAGCAGGAGGCACGCAGCATGATCATCGATCTGTCCGGCAAGACCGCCCTCGTGACCGGCTCCACCCAGGGAATCGGCGCGGCCATCGCGGCCGGACTCGCGCGGGCGGGCGCCCGGGTGGCGGTGAACGGCCGGTCCGCGGAATCCGTCGGCAAGGCGGTGGAGCGCCTGAAGGAGGAGGCAGGTGACGCCGAGTTCCTCCACGCGCCCGGTGACATCTCCACCGAGGACGGCGCCCGGCAGGTCTTCGCCGCCCTGCCCCAGACGGACATCCTCGTCAACAACCTCGGCATCTTCGGGTCCGAGGACGCCCTCGACATCAGCGACGACGAATGGCGCCGCTACTTCGAGGTGAACGTGCTGACCGCGGTCCGGATGATCCGCCACTACCTGCCGGGGATGAAGGACCGCGCCTGGGGGCGCGTCCAGAACATCGCCAGCGACTCGGCGATCGTCACGCCCGCCGAGATGATCCACTACGGCACCTCGAAGACCGCGCTCCTCGCGGTGTCCCGCGGCTTCGCCAAGGAGGCGGCCGGTTCGGGCGTCACCGTCAACTCCGTCATCGCGGGTCCCACGCACACCGGCGGCGTCGAGGACTTCGTCTACGAGCTGGTCGACTCCGCCCTGCCGTGGGACGAGGCGCAGCGCGAGTTCATGGTCAAGTACCGCCCGCAGTCCCTGATCCAGCGGCTCATCGAGCCGGAGGAGATCGCGAACATGGTGGTCTATCTCAGCTCGCCGCTGGCCTCCGCGACGACGGGCGGCGCGGTGCGGGTCGACGGCGGCTACGTGGATTCCATCGTCCCGTGACCGCCACCCCCGAGACCACTCCCCAGACCGCCCCCGAGGCCTCCGGTGGCGGTCTGCTGCTCGGCATCGACATCGGCACGTCCTCCTCCAAGGGCGTTCTGGTCCGCCCCGACGGCACGCTCGTCGCCCAGGCGCGGCGCGAGCACACGACGTCCTCGCCCTTCCCCGGCTGGTTCGAGCACGACGCGGAACGGGTGTGGTGGGGCGAATTCTGTTCGCTGGCGCAGGAGTTGCTGGCCCGGCGGCCCGCGCGGGAGCCGCTCGCCGCGGTCGGCGTCAGCGGCATCGGCCCGTGTCTGCTGCCGACCGACGACCGGGGCACGCCGGTCCGCCCGGCCATCCTGTACGGCGTCGACACGCGCGCCGTCGCCGAGATCGCCGAGCAGAACGAACGCTACGGCGCCGAGGACGTCATCCGCCGCTGCGGCGCACCCCTGACCAGTCAGGCCGTCGGGCCCAAGCTGGCCTGGCTCCGCCGCCACGAGCCGGCGGCGTACGCGGCCACCGACCGCTGGTACATGGCGAGTTCGTACCTCGTGCACCGCCTCACCGGCCGGTACGTCCTCGACCACCACTCGGCGAGCCAGTGCACACCGCTCTACGACCTGGCGGCCCGCGCCTGGATCAGCGAGCGCCGCGAGGAGATCGCACCGGGCCTCGCCTGGCCCGAACTGGTCTGGCCGTCCGACCCCGTGGGCGCCGTCACCCCCGAGGCCGAGGCCCGCACCGGCATCCCGCGGGGCACCCCCGTCGTCGCCGGCACGGTCGACGCCTGGGCGGAGGCCGTCGGCGTCGGCGTGGCAGCCCCCGGCGATCTCATGCTGATGTACGGCACGACGATGTTCCTGGTCGCCACCCTGGAGCGGCCCCTGACCAGCCCGCACCTGTGGGGCACTGCGGGAGCGTTCGAGGGGACCTACTGCCTGGCCGCGGGCATGGCGACGTCGGGCGCGGTCACGGGCTGGCTGCGGGACCTGACCGGTACGTCGTACGAACAACTCACGGCGGAGGCGGCGCAGTTGCCACCGGGTGCCGAGGGGCTCGTGATGCTGCCGTACTTCGCGGGGGAGCGCACCCCGCTCTTCGACCCCGACGCCCGCGGCCTCGTCCACGGCCTGACGCTGCGTCATGGACGGGGTCACCTCTATCGGGCCGCCCTGGAGGCCACCGCGTACGGCGTGCGGCACAACCTCGCGGCGATGGGCGAGGCGGGCGCCGCCGCCGACCGTCTGGTCGCGGTCGGCGGCGGCGCCCACGCGCTGTGGACCCGGATCGTCTCCGACGTCACCGGGCGTGCGCAGCACCTGCCGCGCCACACCATCGGCGCCGCGTACGGCGACGCGTTCCTGGCGGCCGTCGGGGCCGGGCTCGCCCGGCCCGGAGACATCGCGCACTGGAATCCGGTGGTCGAGGTCGTCACTCCGGACCCCGCCGCGTCAGCCGTGTACGACGAGCTGTACGGGCTCTATCTGGATCTGTACCCGGCGACCCGCGAGGCCGCCCACGTCCTGGCGGCCCGGCACCGTATCGACAGCGGCGCGATACGGGAGGCCTGACGCCGGTTCAGCTCTTCGGCGCCGCCCCGTCGCTGGTCGTCACGCGGACGTAGTCGACGACGAGCTGCTGCGGGAACTGCGTGCTGCCGTCGGGGTCGCCGGGCCAGTACCCGCCGACCGCGAGGTTGAGGATCAGGAAGAAGGGCTTGTCGAAGACCCAGCGGTTGCCGTTGAGGTCGGCGGGGGTGCGGGTCTGGTAGACGTTGCCGTCGACGGACCACGTGACCTTGTTCGGCGACCAGTCCACCGCGAAGGTGTGGAACTTGTCCGCGAACGCCTCGCCGCCGGGCAGCGTGTAGCCCGCGCCGATGCCGCCCGAGCCCGAGTAGCCCGGACCGTGCAGGGTGCCGTGCACGGTGCCCGGTTCGAAGCCGACGTTCTCCATGACGTCGATCTCGCCGCTGTTCGGCCAGCCCACGTCGCCGATGTCGGCGCCGAGCATCCAGAACGCGGGCCACATGCCCTGGCCGCGCGGCACCTTCATCCGGGCCTCGACGTGGCCGTACGTCTGCGTGAACTTGCCCGCGGTGTTCAGGCGTGCCGAGGTGTACTCGCACGTGCCGTACCAGCACTGGTAGTTGCCGGGGTTCTCCTTGCGGGCGGTGATGACCAGGTTGCCCTGGCCGTCGAGGGCGGCGTTGTCGTTGCCCGCGGTGTAGTACTGCCGCTCGTGGTTGTTGACGTTGTCACCGGTCTCGATCTGCCACTTGGAGCCGTCGACCGCCGACCCCGCGGGGCCGTCGAAGTTGTCGGTGAACGTGGCGGCCTTGACGGTCCCGGCGGCGGGGGAGTGGCGTGCGGGCTCGGCCGAGGCGCCGGTGGGCAGCGCGGTCAGGGTGAGGGCGCCGCAGGCCAGGGCGAGCATGCCGAGTTTGGTACGACGGCGGAGGGGGAGGCGCATGGTCATCACATCGCTTCGCGTGGGGGGCGTATGTGGCTTTGCGTGTGCGTGTGTGCGTGCGTGTGCGTGGGCGTGAGCGCTGCGTGGGTACGCACGGAACTGCATGCGCATGACAAGCAGCGGTCGAGAACTGAACGCGGCAACGCTGTCGCCGCGGTGCTTTGTTCAGTACTTGATTTAAGGGTGACTCCCCGGGGGCGTCAAGGAGTTGGTGCGGACCAACCTCGTCCGATTCCTCAACGGCCCCGCATGAAGCGGTACATGCCGATCGAGCCGTGCGTGGCGGTGTCCGCGAAGCCGAACTTCTCGTACAGGAAGCGCGCCGGTCCGTCGGCGATCAGCGAGACGTACGCGGTCGCGGGCGCGCGGCGCTCCAGCTCCTCGGTGAGCGCGGCCATGATGTGCTTGCCCAGACCGTGCCCCTGATGTGCGGGATGTACGCAGATGTCGACGATCTGGAACGCGGTGCCGCCGTCTCCGATGATCCGCCCCATGCCGATCGGTGTGCCCTCGTGGTGCAGCACCACGCCGAACCAGGTGTTCGGCAGGGCGATCGCGGCGGCCTCGGGGGCCTTGTCGGAGAGGCCCGCGTCGGTCCGCAGGCGGCGGTAGTCCTCGACGGACGGCACTCCGGGGCGGAGTTCGTAAGAGTCACTCATCGCTTTCATGCATTACATCGTAAGGGGTTGAGGTCAGCACTTCTCCATCAGTGATGGAAATCTTCGGGGCGCGGTGCTCTCATGCCTGCATGGCCACCGACTCCACGCGGGCCGCGCTGCTCGACGCCGCGGAACGGCTCTTCCTCGACCACGGCTACGAAAAGGTGTCGGTCCGTGCCGTGAACGCGGCGGCGGGCAGGAACCCGGCCGCCGTCCACTACCACTTCGGCACCAAGGAGGACCTGGTCGCCGCGCTGCTGCAGAACCGGCTCGGTCCGCTGTGGGCGGAGCCGCTCGCCGCGGTGGAGCGGAGGCTGGACGAGGGCGTGACGGTGGACGTCGACGAACTGGTCGCCGTCCTCGTGCGACCGCTCGACGCGCTGACCGAGGAGCCACGCGGCAGACTGCTGGTCCACCTGCTCGCACGCGTCGTGCTGCGCCGCCGTGAACTGCCCTTCGACGACCGCTGGTTCGGGTACGCGCCGTGGCGCCGGCTCCTGGGCGCCGCCCGGCCCGACCTGTCCCGCCAAGAGGTCGCCCATCGCTGGCGGATGGCGTTCGACCTGCTGCTCCAGCTGTACGGGGAGCCGCAGACGGCCGCCGCCGACCTGGGCCGCACCCCCCGCCCCTCGACGGAATCGGTCACGTCCTTCATCGCCGCAGGCCTGAACGCCCGCCCACCGAACGACAGGTGAGGAGTTGCCCGCCCATGCCGCCCTCCGCGGACTCCGCCCGTACGGCTCATACTCCATCGGAAGAGCAAGCGCCCAAGGCCGGACCGGACCACGTGCCCGACCTGCTGAAGCCGGCCCGCCTCGGCCCCCTCACCCTCCGCAACCGCGTGATCAAGGCGGCCACCTTCGAGGGAGCCACCCCCGGCGCCCTGGTCAGTGACGACCTCGTCGACTACCACCGGCGCCCGGCCGCCGGCGGCGTCGGCATGACCACGGTCGCCTACTGCGCCGTCGCTGCCGAGGGACGCACGGAACGCGACCAGATCCACATGCGGCCCGAGGCCCTGCCCGGACTGCGCCGGCTCACCGACGCCGTCCACGCGGAAGGCGCCGCGATCTCCGCGCAGATCGGCCACGCGGGACCGGTCGCCGACGCGCGGTCCAACGGCCTGCCCGCCCTCGCGCCGAGCCGCCTCCTGAGCAGGATCAGCTTCCGCTGCGCCCGCTCCGCCACCAAGGACGACATCGCCCGGATCGTCCGCGCCCACGCGAGCGCCGCCCGCACGGCCGTCGACGCGGGATTCGACGCCGTGGAGATCCACCTCGGCCACAACTACTTCGCCAGCGCCTTCCTCAGCCCGAGGCTGAACAGGCGGAAGGACGAGTACGGCGGCTCGCTCGCCAACCGGGCCAAGGTCGCCCGTGCGGTGGCGCGGGCGGTCCGGGACGAGGTCGGCTCGGCGATCGCCGTGACCGCCAAGCTCACCATGGACGACGGCGTGGGCGGCGGCATCTGGCTCGACGAGAGCCTGCGGACCGCGGCCTGGCTGGAGGAGGACGGCAGCGTCGACGCCCTCCAGCTGACGGCGGGCAGCTCGCTCCTCAACCCCATGTATCTGTTCCGGGGCGGCGCACCCGTCCGGGAGTTCGCCGCGGCGTTCCCGCAGCCGCAGCGGTTCGGCATCCGCATGCTCAGCAAGAAGTTCCTGCGCGCCTACCCGTATCAGGAGGCCTATCTGCTCGACTCGGCCCGGCAGTTCCGGGCCGCGCTCTCCCTGCCGCTCATCCTGCTCGGCGGGATCGCGGACCGCGCGACGGCGGAGCGGGCCATGGCGGAGGGGTTCGAGTTCGTGGCGATGGCCCGTGCGCTGCTGCGCGAACCCGATCTCGTCCGCCGCTTCGCCGAGGACCGCGCCGCGGGACGCCCCACCCGGTCCCTGTGCATCCACTGCAACCGCTGCATGCCGACCATCTACTCCGGGACCCGCTGTGTCCTGGTCGACCCCCTGCCGCCCGCGTCCGCGAACCGCTGAGCAGGAACCGCCGAGGAGGACACACCGTGGGAACCTACGCCGTCACCGGAGCTGCCTCGGGCCTGGGCGCGTGCGTCGCCGCCCTGCTCACCCGCCAAGGACACCGCGTCATCGGTGTCGACCGCCACGACGCCGAGGTCAACGCCGACCTGGGCGAGCCGGGAGGCCGGAGAGCCGCGATCGCCGGGATCACCGAACTCTCCCAGGGGCGGCTCGACGGCCTCGTCCCCTTCGCGGGCGTCGCCGGCGGGGTCGGTCGGTCCCCGAGCCTGCTGGTCTCCGTCAACTACTTCGGAGCCGTGGACCTCCTGGAAGGGCTGCGACCGCTCCTGGCCGCCGCCGGCCGGTCCGCCGTCGTGCTCGCCTCGTCCAACTCCGCGACGACCCAGCCCGGATGGCAGCCCGAACTCGCCGAGGCGTGCCTGACCGGCGACGAAGAGGCGGCCCGCGCCCTGAGCGAGTCCCTGGCCGACGACGGCGGAGTCCTCGCCTACCCGGCCACCAAGGCCGCCCTCGCCCACTACACCCGGACCCGCGCCGCCGACTACATCGCCGACGGGATCCGCCTGAACGCCGTCGCCCCGGGCTTCATCGACACCCCCATGACCCGGGCCGGACGCGAGGACCCCAAGATCTCGGCCGGCATCGAGGCCTTCCTCGCCGCCATCCCCGCGGGCCGCCCCGGCCGTCCCGAGGAGGTCGCGGAGGCCGTGCTGTTCCTGCTGTCCGCCAAGTCCGGGTACTGCGTGGGCACCCTGATGTACTGCGACGGCGGTCTGGACGCGGCGGTGCGCGGTCGTGACTGGCCCACGGTGTGGGAGCGGAAGGGTTGAACGCGCCCCGCGCGGGACAGGTCTGAACGCTCCCCGCGCACGGCAGGGAGACGGGACTCGCGGTACCCCGAAGAGGTGATCACTCAGGTGAGCCGCGTCTCACCTGCCCGGCGCCGCTTGTCTATGCAACGAGTTGCATAGAAGGATTCGGGCATGGCGCTTGAGCACGCGATTCTCGTCTCCCTGCTGGAGAAGCCGGGCTCCGGATACGAGCTGGCCCGCCGGTTCGACCGGTCCATCGGCTACTTCTGGGCCGCGACGCACCAGCAGATCTACCGCGTCCTCAAGCGCATGGAGAGCGACGGCTGGATCGAGGGCCGCGCGGTGGTGCAGCAGGACCGGCCGGACAAGAAGGAGTACTCCGTCGCCGCCCTCGGCCGCACCGCCCTGTCGAACTGGCTCCACGAGCCGATCGAACCGGAGAGCGTCCGCCACGAGCTCGCCGTCAAGATCAGGGGCGCCGCCTTCGACGACCCGGCCGCACTCATCCGCGAGGTCGAGCGGCACCACCAAGCGCACGCCGACCGGCTCGCGCACTACCTCGCGGGCGAGCGGCGTGACTTCACCGGGCCCGAGGCCCCGGGGACGCTCGACGCCGCCCAGGAACTCCAGCACGTCGTGCTGCGCGGCGGCATCGCGTACGAACGCATGACGCTCGCCTGGCTCGACGACGTGATCGCCACTCTGCGCCGGCTCGGCCCCGCACGCTGAGCCGAGTCCGCGAGGACCCCGTCGCGCCCGGACCACCGACACCCTCCCTTCCCACCCCCCTCAGCCGGAAAGGCGAACCGCCATGGCCGACAGCCTGCTGTTCAACCCGAACACCTACGACCCGCAGCACTTCGACCCCGAGACCCGCAGGCTGCTGCGCGCCACCGTCGACTGGTTCGAGGCGCGCGGCAAGCGCAGGCTGATCGAGGACTACCGCTCCCGCGCCTGGCTGGCCGACTTCCTGGAGTTCTCCGCCAAGGAAGGGCTGTTCGCGACCTTCCTCACCCCGGCCGCCGCCGCGGATGGCCACCAGGACAAGCGCTGGGACACCGCCCGCATCGCCGCCCTCAACGAGATCTTCGGCTTCTACGGGCTCGACTACTGGTACGCCTGGCAGGTCACCATCCTCGGCCTCGGCCCGGTGTGGCAGAGCGACAACGCCGCAGCCCGCGCCCGCGCCGCCGAGCTCCTCTCCCAGGGCGAGGTGTTCGCCTTCGGCCTCTCCGAGAAGACGCACGGCGCCGACATCTACTCCACCGACATGCTCCTGGAGCCCGACGGCAACGGCGGCTTCCGGGCCACCGGCTCCAAGTACTACATCGGCAACGGCAACAAGGCCGGACTCGTCTCCGTCTTCGGTCGCCGCACCGACGTCGAGGGCCCCGACGGCTATGTCTTCTTCGCCGCCGACAGCCGCCACGAGGCGTACCACCTGGTCAAGAACGTCGTCGACTCCTCGAAGTACGTCAGCGAGTTCCGCCTGGAGGACTATCCCGTCGCCGCCGAGGACGTCCTGCACACCGGCCGCGCCGCGTTCGACGCCGCGCTCAACACCGTCAACGTCGGCAAGTTCAACCTCTGCACCGCCTCGATCGGCATCTGTGAGCACGCCATGTACGAGGCGGTCACGCACGCGCAGAACCGCGTCCTCTACGGCCGCCCCGTCACCGCCTTCCCGCACGTGCGCCGCGAGCTGACCGACGCGTACGTCCGCCTCGTCGGCATGAAGCTGTTCAGCGACCGCGCCGTCGACTACTTCCGCTCCGCGGGCCCCGACGACCGCCGCTACCTCCTCTTCAACCCCATGACGAAGATGAAGGTGACCACCGAGGGCGAGAAGGTCATCGACCTCATGTGGGACGTGATCGCCGCCAAGGGCTTCGAGAAGGACAACTACTTCGCGCAGGCCGCCGTCGAGATCCGCGGCCTGCCGAAGCTGGAGGGCACGGTCCACGTCAACCTCGCCCTGATCCTGAAGTTCATGGGCAACCACCTGCTGAACCCGGCCGCGTACGAGCCCGTCCCGACCCGCCTGGACGCGGCCGACGACGACTTCCTCTTCAGGCAGGGACCGGCGCGCGGCCTCGGCGCCATCCGCTTCCACGACTGGCGCACCGCCTACGACGCGTACGCCGAGGTGCCGAACGTCGCCCGCTTCCGCGAGCAGGCCGACGCGCTCTGCGCGTTCGTCACCACCGCCGCGCCCGACGAGGAGCAGAGCCGCGACCTCGATCTGCTGCTCTCCGTCGGCCAGCTCTTCGCGCTGGTCGTGCACGGCCAGCTCATCCTGGAGCAGGCCCGCCTGACCGGCCTGGACGAGGACGTCCTCGACGAGCTCTTCGCCGTCCTCGTACGGGACTTCTCCGCGAACGCCGTCGAGCTGCACGGCAAGGACTCCGCCACCGAGGCCCAGCAGAACTGGGCCCTGGGCGCGGTCCGCCGCCCGGTCGTCGACGACGCCCGCTCGGCGCGTGTCTGGGAGCGTGTCGCGGCGCTGTCCGGGACGTACGAGATGGCGCCGTAGCCTGCGGCCGCCGCTCGTCGCGGGGCGCCTCGTGACCAACCGGTCCGGGGCGCCCCGACTCCGTTGACCCGCCTTCCGGGGCCGTGCGGCCGTCAGGCGTCCGCCTCCGCGTGCGCCCGCCGCCGGAATCCGGTGGGGGTCTCACCCGTGTGGTGCCGGAAGAAGCGGGTGAAGACCGTGGTGCTGGGAAAGCCGAGCCGCTCGGCGACGGCCCGGGCGGGCAGCCGTGTGTGGACGAGCAGGCGTTTCGCCTCCAGGACCAGACGTTCGTCGATCAGGGCCTTGGCGCCGTGTCCGACCGCCGCGTTGCTGGCCCGGGTCAGCGAGCGCACGCTGTAGCCGAGCCGGGCGGCGTAGTCCTGGACCTGATGGCTGCGGGTGAAGTCCCTCTCGACGGCGGCCTGGAAGCGGACGAACGTCTCGTCCCCGGCGGCCTGTTCACGGCGCCCGCCGGGGAGGTGGGAGAGCCTCAGCACCAGCGCCCCCAGGAGATGGCGGACCACGTCGACGTGGACTTCCAGCGGCATCTCTCCGGGGTGGTGGTACTCGTCCTCCAGCAGCTCCAGCGTCCGCTCCACCGGTTCCTTGGCGCCGGGAGCGGGGGAGAGGGGCGGACGCCACGCCCTGCGGTCGAGCCGGGCCCGGCTGATGGTGGACGGGTCGAGGAAGCTTGCCTGGAAGAGGACGACGGACGCGGTGGTCGGGGGCGGGTGTCGGT
>NZ_LIRJ01000469.1 GCF_001419745.1 Streptomyces silaceus
GGCGGGCGCGGCGGCGGCCGGGGCGCCGAACGCGGGCGGCGCGGAGGCCTGCGCGGGCGGCGCGAAACCGGGCGTGGCCTGCGGCTGCGGGGCGGCCGCGGGCTCCTCCTCGGCGACCTCGCCGCCGAAGTTCTTCAGCAGGGCCTCGAGACCGCCGTCGAAGCCCTGGCCGATCGCGGCGAACCGCCAGACGTCCTTCAGATAGAAGTCGCCCAGCATGACCGCGCGCTCCGTGGAGAACTCCGCGCCGTTGAAGGCGTAGCGCGCCACTTCCTCGCCGCCCGCGACGATGCGGATGTACCCGGACGCGACCTGCGACATCTGGCCGGCGCCGTCGATCGTCGCCGTGAACGACAGCCGCTGGATCTGCTGCGGGATGCGGTCGAGCGTGACGCGGAAGGACTCGGTGTCGCCCGCCTGCTCGCCCAGGAGCTGGATCGACTCCTCGGGCGACTTGGGCTGGTTGAAGAAGATGAAGTAGCGGTCGTCCGAGAGCCGTTCGCTCGCGTCCAGGCCGAAGCAGCTGATGTCGAAGGTCAGCCCGGGTGCCGAAATCTGTACACCTACGTACAGATCGGTCCCCGCGGTGAGGTCACTGATCTTGGCCTTGTGGCCGCGTTGGAAATCCCTGGCCATACGTAACGACCGTCCCCCATCCCGAATGTGAATGCGTCGCGCCAGGCTAACCGCTAACTCCGACAGCGGACCAAGCCGGTACAGACCCGCTACACAACCGTCGGATCCGGTGGACGTTCACTCCTCGCGGGCGGCGGGAAGGTGCGGCAGACGATCGGCCGCGACCACCCCTTCGAGGTATCCCCTGGCCCGCTCCGTACGGGGGTAGGCCTCCAGGAGACGCCAGAAGCGGGGGCCGTGACCGGGGACGAGCAGATGGGCGAGCTCGTGCACGAGGACGTAGTCCACGACGTACTCGGGCATGCCCTGCAGACGGTGCGAGAGGCGGATGCTGCCCTCGGCGGGGGTGCAGGATCCCCAGCGGGTGTTCTGGTTCGTGACCCAGCGAACGGAGGCGGGCCTGGCCCGCCCCTGGAAGTACTGCTCCGACAGCTGCTCGGCCCGCTCCACCAGCTCCGCGTCGCCGAGGAGCCGCTTGCTCTCCTGCGCGGCGAGCTTGTCGAGCATCACCGTGACCCAGCGCTGCTCCTCCGCCTCCGACATGCGGGCGGGGATGAGGACGACGGTGCGGTCGCCCTCCCGGTACGCCGAGACCGTTCTGCGCCGGCGGGCGCTCCGTCTGACCTCGACCGCGCTGGGCCCCGAGCCGGAGGACGGCGGACTGGTCGTGCTGCGCTGCGGAGTTCCGGCGCGACGCGCTGAGGGCTCCCCAGCGACGCGAGGGGACGGGTCGGCGGGCACGCCCCGACGTTACCCGCTGGGCATGGGGGAAGTCCCGCCTCCGGGACGGTTCGGCGGTGTTCCGCACCCCGCACGTTTGATTAGTACGACGAATGCACATCGCCTGTGGACAGCGCGGAGCGGGAGGCCGCTGAGACGGGCATTCTGGCACTCGATCGGCGTGGCGGACGGGGCCGCGCCGACCGGCCGACGGGGGACGACCATGCATCCGATCGTGAAGCCCGCGCTGCGGCGCGGCTGGCGGGACCTGAGCACCGTGCAGTTCGGGGTGGCGCCCGCGCATGCTTTGGTGCTGGGGCCGATGGACACGGCGACGAGCAGTTTCCTGACCCTGCTGGACGGCACCCGCGGACTGCCGCTCCTGCGGGAAGAGGCCCGGCGGATGGGCCTGCCCGACGGCCATGTGGACAAGCTGATGGGCGAGCTCACGCGGGCCGGTCTGCTCGACGATGCGACGGGAGGCGGTCCCGCGGCCGATTCCTTGCGCAAACGCGCCGGGGTCATGGACCGGCTGCGGGCCGATGTGGCCTCGCTCTCGCTCCTGTCCCCCGAACCGGCCGGGGCGATCACGAAGGCGGCGGCGCGGCACGCGGTGCGGGTGC
>NZ_LIRJ01000047.1 GCF_001419745.1 Streptomyces silaceus
CACCGCCCCGCTCGACGGGGCCCCGGTGCCGATCGGCACCGCCATCGGCGGCACGCGTGTGCACGTCCTCGACGCGTCGCTGCGGCCCGTTCCCGAGGGCGCGGAGGGCGAGCTGTACGCGGCGGGCGAGGGCCTGGCGCACGGCTACCTCGGCGACCCGGGCCACACGGCCGAACGCTTCGTCGCCGAGGTCTCCGGCCCGCCCGGCAGCCGCATGTACCGCACCGGCGACCGGGTGCGCCGACTGCCCGGCGGCGTCCTGGAGTTCGTGGGGCGCGGCGACGACCAGGTCAAGATCCGGGGCTTCCGTGTCGAGCCGGGGGAGATCGTCGCGGCCCTGACCGGCCTCGACGACGTGGCCCAGGCCGTGGTCACCGCCCACCGCATGAGCTCCGGCGAACGCCGCCTGGTGGCGCACGTCGTGGGCGCGCCGGGCGCCGATCTCTCGCCGCTTGCCCTGCGCGCCCGGCTCATGGGCAAGCTGCCGGGGTACGCGGTGCCCGCGCTGATCCGGATCACCGACGCCCTGCCGCTCACCGGGAACGGCAAGGTCGACCGCAACGCCCTCGCGGCGGCCGACTCCCGCGAGCGCCCCGAGCTCAACGCGCCCCACCGCGAGCCCGGCACCCCGCTCGAGGAGGCCATGGTCCACCTGTGGACCGACCACATGGAACTCCTGGGGATCGGCGCCGACGACGACTTCTTCGAGCTCGGCGGCCACTCCCTGCTCGCGGTCGCGCTGATCACCGCGCTCAAGAAGGAGTACGGGATCGACATCTCCCCGCTGGACTTCTACCTGGACCCCAGCCCGGCCGGCCTCGCCCGGTCCCTGGAGAAGGCCGGGCTGACCCTGTGAGGATCACGGCACCCACCGCGCCCGACCGCGTCGACCTGGACCGGATCGACCTCCTCGACCCCCGCTTCCACGCCGACGGCGACCCCCACACGGTCTGGGCGGCCCTGCGCGACAGGGCCCCGCTGCACCGTCAGGAGCTGCCCGACGGCCGGGCCTTCTGGTCGGTGACCCGCTACGACGACGCCTGCCGTGTCCTCGGCGACCACGAGGCCTTCACCTCCGAACGCGGCAGCCTCATCGGCCAGCTCGGCCGCGACGACGCCGCGTCCGGCCGCATGCTCGTCGCCACCGACCCGCCCCGCCACACCGAGCTGCGCCGCCCCCTGAACCGGCTGTTCACCGGCAAGGCGCTGGCCAGCACCGAGGCGCGCATCCGGCAGGCGGTGCGCACGGTCCTCGCGCCCGCCGTGGACGGCGCGGAGTGGGACCTCGCCCGGCAGGCCGCGACGCTGCCGATGGCCGTCGCGGGGCTGCTGCTCGACCTGCCGGAGGAGGACTGGCCGCGGATCGTGCGCTGGACGGGCATGGCGGCGGCCCCCGAGGACCCCGAGTTCCGGATCAACAACGGTCCCACCACCCTGGCGGTCGCCCACCACGAACTGTTCGCCTACCTCACCGAGCAGCACCGGCTCCGGGCGGGCACCCCGGGCGACGACGCGTTCCGGCTCCTGATGACCATGCACGCCGGCGACGGGCCGCTCACCGTGGAGGAGGTCGTCGTCAACTGCTACAGCGTGCTGCTGGGCGCCAACGCCACCACCCCCCACACGGTGGCCGGCACGGTCCTCGCCCTCCTGGAACGCCCCGACAGCTTCCGGGCCGTGCGGCGGGACCCGGCGCTGATCCCCTCGCTCGTCGAGGAGGGGCTGCGCTGGACCTCCGCGGCCAGCAGCTTCCTGCGCCACGCGGAGCACGACGTCGAACTCGGCGGCGGCACGGTGCCCAAGGGCGACGCCGTCGCGGTGTGGGTCGGCTCGGCCAACCGCGACGCGTCCGTGTTCCCCGACCCCTACCGCTTCGACCCGGCCCGCACCGGCAACCGGCACATCGCGTTCGGCTTCGGACCGCACTACTGCCTCGGGGCGGCCGTCGCCCGGATCACCCTGCGCCTCTTCTTCGAGGAGGCCTTCGCCCTGGTCGACACCTGGGAACTGGCCGGTGAACCCCGCCACCTCGCGTCGAACTTCGTCGCGGGACTCACCGCGCTCCCCGTCCGCACCACGGTGCGCCCCGACACGTCCCGGCCGGCCGCATGAAGCCGTCCGCAGGAGAGGAACCCATGCAGCACACCTCCACGGACCTCCCGTCACCGCAGTCCCGGCTCACCGACGTCCTGCTGCCCATCTTCGGCGCCCATCTGCGGGCGCCGGACCTGTCGCCGGACGACGACTTCTACGCCCGGGGCGGCGATTCCCTGATCGCCCTCAAAGTCGTCAGTGACGCCCAGGAACAGGGCGTCGCCATGTCGCTGCGGGACCTCCTGTACTTCCCCTCGGTGCGGGAACTCGCCGCCCACCTCGCCGCGGAGTCCGGCGCACCGGCCGCGGATGCCACGGAGCCGGCCGCAGCGGAGCCGGCCGCGGCGGAGCCCTTCGCCCTGCTCGGCCCGAGCGACCGCGGCCTTCTGCCGAGGGGCGTCGTGGACGCCACGCCGGCCACCGCGCTCCAGGTCGGCATGGTCTACCTGTGCGAGGCGAGCGGGGACCCCGAGCTCTACCACTCGCTCATCGGCTGGGAGACGGTCGCGCCCTTCGACGAGGAGCTCTTCCGCCGGGCCCTGGCCGACCTGGTCCGGCGCCACCCCGCCCTGCGCTCCTCCTTCGACCTCGGCAGCCTCAGCGTCCCGGTCCAGCTGTTCTGGGAGACCGCCGACGTCCCGGTCACCGTCGAGCGGGTGACCGGCCCCGACGCGGCGCGCGAGCGGACCGCCCGCTGGCGCGAGCGGCGGCCCGGCCTGCCCATCGACTGGGGGAGGGCCCCGCTGTTCCGCTGCCACGTGGTGGCGGGGGACGGCTTCTTCCACGTCACGCTCGCCTTCCACCACACCGTCGTCGACGGCTGGAGCTACGGCCGGCTCATCGTCGACCTGCTCACGCTGTACGACGCGCGGCTCGGCGGGACCGACGCGGGCCTCGCGCCCCAACCCGGCACCGTGCACCACGACTTCGTCCGCGCCGAACAGGAGAGCCGCACCTCCGAAGCGGCGGCGGCCCACTGGCGGGAGCAGGCCGACGTGCCCGCACTGCTCCTGCAGCGCGGGCAGTTCAGCGGCGCGGCCGACGCCGTCGCCGAGGACGGCTTCGAGCTGCCCGCGGACCTCATGGAGCGGCTGCGCGAGGCGGCCCGCGACCTCGGCGTACCGCTCAAGGCCCTGGCCCTCGCCGCCCACGCGCGCGCCCTCGCCGACTGGAAGGGGCGCGAGCGGGACGTGACGACCGGCGTCGTCCTCAACGCCCGCCCCGACCGGCCCGGCGCGGACCTGGTGGTCGGCCTCTACCTCAACACCGTTCCGCTGCGCTTCCGTTCGCTCGCCGGGAGCTGGGCCGACCTCGCACGGACCGCGCTGGCCGCCGAGCGCAACGCCATGCCGTACCGCGCCTTCCCCCTCGCCGAGATCGAGACCCGGCTCGGCCGGCCCGCCTTCGACACCACCTTCAACTTCACGCACTTCCACATCTACCGCGACGCCGAGGCGCTGCCGTCCCTGACGGTGCGGTCCTGGTGGGTGCGGGGCAAGCCCAGCTTCCCCTTCCGCGTCGACTTCGAGGTCGACAGCTCCGAGGCCGGCGGCAGCCGCGTCGTCGTCGCCTTCGACCCCGCCCTCGTGGACCCCGGCGACGCCCGCCGCTACGCGCACCTCTTCGAGGCCGCCCTGCACGCCGCCGCCACGGACCCGCACGCCCGTCCGGCCCCGGACGCCACGCGGGCCGTCACCGCGGGAGGCACCCCGTGACGGCGACCGGGGCGGCCGAGCGCACCCTCGCCGTCGTCTACGACAAGGGCGCCGCGTCCCCCGGCGAGATCGGCGTCGGGCTGCGCGGCCTCGGGCACCTCGTCTTCCTCGTCCCCGACACCCCGCACGTCGCCCAGCTGCGCGGCGTACTCGAAAGCCTCGGCGACGTGGTGGAGCTGACCGGCGACCCCACCGACGACACCGCCCTCGTACGCCGCATCGCACCGGCCGCCCTGCTGACGTACAGCGAACCCATGCTGCGGACCACGGCCTCGCTCGCGGCCGCCGTCGGGCTTCCCTTCCACGACGTGGCGACCGCCCGCGTCCTCACCGACAAGGTCCGCCAGCGCGGCCTGCTGCGCGAGGCCGGGGTCGACGACGTCCGCACCCGGCCGCTGTCGTCCCCCGAGGAGTGGCCGCGCGTCCGCGAGGCCGTCGGGCTGCCCGCCGTCATCAAGCCGGTGCGCGGCGCGGCCAGCCGCAACACCCACGCGGTGACCGACGACGCCGAGGCCAGGGCGCTGCTCCCGAGGATCTTCGCCGCCGTGGACGGCGCGGACAGCGGGGGCGGGCCGCCGCTCATCGTCGAGGAGATGCTCCAGGGCAGGCCGAGCCTGCCCTACGGCGACTACGCGTCGGTGGAGAGCCTGTGCACCCCCCAGGGCGTGACCCATCTGGCGCTCTCCGGCAAGCTGCCGCTCCTGAGGCCGTTCCGCGAGTCGGGCCGCTTCTGGCCCACACACCTCCCGGACGGGGAACAGCGGGCGATCCTGGACCTGGTCTCCGGTGCGCTGAAGGCCCTCGGCGTGACCTACGGCCTCACCCACACCGAACTCAAGCTCACCTCCTCGGGCCCCCGGATCATCGAGGTGAACGGCCGGCTCGGCGGACACGTCAACGGCCTCGCCCGCACCGCATGCGGCACGGACCTGGTGCGCCTCGCCGCGCTCGTCGCCCTGGGCGAGCCCGTCGAGCCCCCGGTGCTGCGGCCCGCCCGCGTCCACTTCCAGCACCACGGCCTCGCGCCCACCGAGCCGTGCGTCCTCGAAGCCGTGCACGGCGCCGAGGAGCTCCGGAACCTGCCGGGCGTCGACGGCTACCGCACCTTCACCCGCGTCGGCGAACGGCTGCCGGGCGGTGTCCTCACGCACGAGATGGACGTCGTCTGGGGGACGGCCCCCACGCACGACGCGATGACGGCGACCCTGGACCGCGCACTGTCGGTGCTGTCCTACGACTTCCGCTTCTCCCACGGAGTCCGCCGGACCAGTGCCGCGGAGCTGCGCGACAGCGGCCTCCCCGGAACGAGACCGATCGGAGCACCCGCACGGTGATCACCACAACTCCCTTGCCGCGCACGGCGGAACAGCTCGTCACGGAACTGTTCTCCGTCATCGACGACCGCAGATGGGACGACCTGCCCACGGTCTTCGCCCCGGACTGCGTCTACGCCCGCCCCGGCTACGAGCCGCTCACCGGCCTCGCCGACATCGACCGCTTCTACCGGCACGTCCGGATCATCTCCGCCGGCCGGCACCACGTCGAGCGGGTGGTGTCCGACCTGGGATCGGCCGCCTGCTGGGGCCGCTTCACCGGTGAGGACCACTCCGGACGCCCCCTGGACGAGGGGTTCGCGGACACGTACACGGTGCGGGACGGAAAGATCGTCCACCGCACGACGTACTTCTTCCGCGCCGCCATCTGACCTTCCCCGCACGGCTGTTGCCGCACCCGACGGAGTGGATGCCCCATGGAAGCTGTCCGGCCCGAGACGGCGGGACCGGTCGCGCTGAGCGACCCCCGAACCGGCGAACACCTCGCCGAGGTGCCCTTGATGCCGCTCACCGGTGTCGAGGACGTGGCCCGCGCCGCCGCCGAGGCGTTCCCCGGCTGGGCGGGGACACCCCTGGCCGAGCGGTGCGCCCTCGTCCTGGACATGGCCCGGCACCTGGAGAAGGACATCGACGACCTCGCTCCCGCGTTCAGCCAGGAGCACGGCAAGACACGGGACGAGGCCGCCGCCGAGCTGGCCCGCGCCGTCGAGATGCTGCGCTGGGCCGCCGCGGCGGCCCAGGAGGTGACCGCCGACTCCCCGCTGACCGAGCGCGGGGGAGCGCGGCGGACCGTGACCGTCGAGCCCGGCGGCCCGGTCCTCGCGATCGTCCCGTGGAACTTCCCCGCGATCGTCCTCGCCCGGAAGATCGGCCCGGCCCTGGTCATGGGCTGCCCCGTCGTCGTCAAGGCGCCCGACGAGACGCCCGCGGTGGCCGCCGCGTTCGGCCGGGCGGCCACCGCGGCCGGACTGCCCCCGGGCACCGTCCGGTTCGTCCACACGAGCCCTTCGGTGGCCGACGCCCTCGTGCGGCGCCCGGAGTTCGCCACGGTGACCTTCACCGGGTCCACCCGGGTCGGCCGGCTCGTCGCCGCCTCCGCGGCGGCCACGCTCACCCCGTGCGTCCTGGAACTGGGCGGCCACGCCCCGGCCGTCGTCACCGCGGACGCCGACCTGGACGCCGCCGTGGCGGCCCTGGCCCCGGCGAAGTTCGGCTCGACCGGGCAGAGCTGCGGCGCGCCGAGCCGGTTCCTGGTGGACCGCAGGGTCCACGACGCGTTCGTCGACAAGCTCGTCGCGCACGCCCCTCTCCGCGACGACCAGCGCACTCCCTCGGGCGCGCCGGGCACGATGGGCCCCCTCAACAACGCCCGTCAGCGCGAGCGGATCCACGCCCTCGTGCGCGACGCCGTGCGCGGGGGAGCCCGGGTGAGGCTCGGCGGGACCGTCCCGGACGGGCCGGGCCACTACTACCCGGCCACCGTCCTCACGGACGTGCCGCCGGACGCCCGTGTCCTCGCCGAGGAACCGTTCGGGCCGATCGCCCCCGTGCTCGCGTACGACGACGAGGACACCGCCGTCGCCCTGGCGAACAGCACCGAGTACGCCCTGTCCGCCTACGTCTTCGGCGACCCGCGGCGCACGGAGCGCCTGTGCCGTGCCCTCGACGCGGGCAGCGTCTCCCTCAACTGCGCGGCGGGCGCGGCACCGGACGCCCCGCTCGGCGGCCGTGCGGCCAGCGGATACGGCTACGAGGGCGGCGACCAGGGGCTGTTGGCCTTCGGCCGGCTGAAGATCCGCGCGACGGGGGGCCGCTGAAGCCGCTCAGCGCGCGGTCGTCGAAGGCCCCTCGGAGTCCTCCGCCAGGAACTCCTCCACGGCCCGGACGAACTCGTCGGGAGCCGCCTCGTGGACCAGGTGCCCCACCGGGAAGGTGACCAGACGCCCGTCGGGAACGCGCCGGGCGAGCTCGGCGAGGCCTGCCTGGGGCACATGGCTGTCCGGGCCGCCCGCGACGACGAGGGTCCTGGCCGTGATCAGCCCGAGCCCGTCCAGCCACCGCGGATCGGGCGTGTCGATCTGGCTCCTGACGGCGCCCACCAGATCCCAGTCGAAGTCCAGCTCGCCCTCGGGCCGGGCCGCGGGAAAGGGCTCACGGGGAAGGGGGAGCGGGGCCTCCTCCAGGACGAGCCGGCCCACCTGATCGGGCCGCTCCTGCGCGAGCAGGTAGGACACGATGCCGCCCATCGAATGCCCGATCAGATCGACCCTGCCGAGCCCCAGCGCGTCCAGGGACGCGAGCACGTCGTCCTTCATCAGCTCCAGCGAGTACGTCCCCGGCCAGTCGCTCCGCCCGTGCCCGCGCAGGTCGAAGGCGTACACACGGCTGCGCCGGGCCAGCGCGGGAGCCACCTCGTCCCAGGTGCCGGCGTGCTCGCCCATCGAGTGCAGAAGAACGAGGGGCGGCCCCTGCGGCGGCCCGGACACCCGGCAGGCGAGCCGGATGCCTGCCACGTCCACGGTGCGGTGATCGACCATGTCCCGAGTCTAGACGGGCTGTTCGCGCACGAGCCGGGGCGTTCAGCGGTGTCGCCGCAGGGCCTTGCGGGTGTCCTCGGCGGCGTAGGCGAGGGTCAGGCGCCAGGTCGCCAGCTTGTCCCGCACCTTCGACGCGAACTTCCGCCACTTGAACCACGGCGGCAGCCGTCGGAACGGTACGAACGTCAGCGTGTCGTCGACGGCGTTCTCCGCGAGACCTCTGTGCCCCTCCGCGCGCAGCGCCTCGTACAGCTCCGGCGTCAGCTCGCCGTTGACCCGGGCCGCGGTGCCGGCCGCGGTGTACGCGAACCCCCGCTGAGCGCGGTCCGGCAACCGCATCGCCTTGATGATCCGGGGCGAGGCCTCGGCCGGCGGGCAGTTGAAGGCCAGGCCGATCGCCGCCGTGCCGAGGTGGGGCTCGCCGCGCTCGTACGCCGCGTCCCAGGCGGCGGGGTCGTCCATGCCCAGCAGACCCTCGCCGCTCTCCCAGTTCCATGCAGACGCCATGCCCCGACTTCCTCCGCTGCTCCGTCACCCATCGCACGCCGGCGGGAGCACATTCTGCTTCCTCTTGTTGTTGATCATCTCGTTCACGTGGTCCGCGCCGACGCGCCGGAAGCCGTCCGGGTCGCTGCCGTCGCCCCGGGGGATGGACCGGTCCGGCGCGGCCCGGCCGTTCGCGGGACGCCTCAGCTCAGCGCCGCCCGCGCGATCCGCTCGGCCACCGCGTTCATGCCCTCGCCCTTCGCGTCGGTCGCGTTGACCGAGTGGACGAGGGTGCGGCGGCCGTCCTCGGTGGCGGCGATGATGGTGGTGTAGCCGTAGCGGGCACCGGTCTTGAGCCAGACCACCCGGTCGCCGATCCGCATGCGCTGGAGGCCCGCGCCGAAGGCGGCGCCGTCGATCTCCTCCGGCGCCGTGAGCATCTCCTTCAGCTGTGGCTCCGGCAGGACCTCGCCGCCGAACAGGGCCCGCGTGAACACCTCCAGGTCGGCCGTGGAGGAGATCATGTCGCCCGCCGCGAACCGGTCGTACTGGTTCCACTCGGTGACGTCGACGAGGCGGGTGGTGCCGTCCGCCCGCTTCATCGTCTGGTAGCCGCGGTTGTGCGGACCGCGGATGCGGGGGTCGGTGCCGGGGAAGTACGTGTCCCGCATGCGGAGCGGCCCGAAGATCCGCTCCTCGGCCTGATGCGCGTACGAGTCCCCGGTGACCTTCTCGATCAGCAGGCCGAGCACGGTGTAGCCGATGTTGCGGTAGTGCTGCTCGTCGCCGGGGGAGTGCTCGGGCCCCTTGGCGACGGCGGAGGCGACGACGGTCCTCGGGTCCAGCGTGTCGTAGCGGTGCGCGAACTCGTCGTCGAAGCCGTCGCCGGACTTCAGGCCGCTCGTGTAGTTGAGCAGGCTGCGTACGGAGACGGGCTCGAACTTCTCCGTGAGCAGGCCCGGCAGGTAGTGCTGCACCGGCTCGTCGAGGTCGAGCCGGCCCTCGGCGACGAGCTGCAACGCCACCGCCGCGGTCACGATCTTCGTGACGGAACCGGCGCGGAAGCGGCCGTGCGGATCGGCCTTGCGGTGCGTGACCAGGTCGTGGACGCCGGAACTGCCGCGCCAGGTCCCGTCCGTGCCGCCGACGCGGACGAGGGACTTCACGGTGACTCCTGGATCGGCTGGGATTCCGGTCCCCTCATCCTGGTGATCATGAGCACGCGGCGGATCGTCGGCGAGGAGGGGACGGACCCGGGCAGCCGTCGGGGTCAACAGGAGCTCTGCCCAAGGGTGTTGCCGGGGGAGTCCCCTAGGGGAGCGCGGGGCGCAGGGCGTGCAGGACGTCGACGCGGTTCGTGGTGACGGAGTCGACGCCCGCGTCGAGCAGACGGCGCATCGAGCGGCGGGTGTCCGGCGTCCAGGCGGAGATCAGGAACCCCTCGCGGTGCACCTGGAAGGCCAGCTCACGGTCGACCAGCGGGAAGCGGTAGTTGAGCCAGCGCGGCTTGAGCGCATCGAGCAGGGCGCGGCGCGGCGGGGCCAGGCTCGTCCAGGTCAGCGCGATCTCGGCCGCGGGGTCCGCGGCGCGCACCGCGAGCATCGTCTGCGCGCCCGCGCAGTAGTAGACGCGCTCGGCGGCCCCGCAGTCCGCGACGGCGCCGACGACGGCGCGCACCGACGCGGGCGTCGCACCCGGCAGATCGATCATGATCCGGTGCCCGTCCGTGGCCTTCAGGGCCGCTTCGAGCGTCGGTACGCCGCCCTCGGTGAGCCCGTCGACCTCCGCCGCGGACAGCGCGGCGAGCGGACGTTCGTACCCCCAGAGCCGCTTGAGCGTCTCGTCGTGCAGCAGCACGGGTACGCCGTCGCGGCTCAGGCGGACGTCGATCTCCACCGCGTCCGCGCCCCGGTCGAGCGCGGAGCGCAGGGACGGGATCGTGTTCTCGCGGACGCGGTAGGGATCGCCTCGGTGGGCCACAGCAGTCACGGTGCGCATGGGCCCATTGTGGTGCCGCCGTTACGGGGCGAGCCAGGTCTCCGTGTACGTGTCGATCTCGGCGGCGATGCGGTCCTTGCCGGCCCGGTCGAGGAAGGAGGCCTCGACGGCGTTCTTGGCGAGGTCCGCGATGCCGCGCTCGTCGAGGCCGAGGAGGCGGGCCGCGACGGCGTACTCGGTGTTCAGGTCGGTGCCGAACATGGGCGGGTCGTCGGAGTTGATCGTGACGGTCACGCCCGCCTCGACGAACTGCTTGAGGGGGTGCTCGTCGAGGGTGGCGACCGCGCGCGTCGCGATGTTCGAGGTCGGGCAGACCTCCAGCGGGATGCCGTGCGCGGCGAGGTGCGCGAGCAGCTTCGGGTCCTGCGCCGAGCTGGTGCCGTGGCCGATGCGCTCGGCGCCGAGGTGGGTCAGGGCGTCCCAGACGGTCTCGGGGCCCGTGGTCTCGCCGGCGTGCGGGACCGAGTGCAGGCCCGCCGCGATGGCCTGGTCGAAGTAGGGCTTGAACTGCGGGCGCGGCACGCCGATCTCGGGCCCGCCGAGCCCGAAGGAGACCAGGCCCTCGGGGCGCAGCTTGTCGGTGGTGGCGAGCCGGAGCGTCTCCTCGGCCGACACGAGACCGGCCTCGCCGGGGATGTCGAAGCACCAGCGCAGCACGGTGCCGAACTCGCCCTCGGCGGCCTTGCGGGCGTCCTCGATGGCGTCCATGAAGGCGCGGTCGTCGATGCCGCGGCGCACGGAGGAGTACGGGGTGATGGTCAGCTCGGCGTAGCGGACGTTCTGCCGGGCCATGTCACGGGCCACCTCGAAGGTGAGGAGGCGGACGTCGTCCGGGGTGCGGATCAGGTCCACGACGGAGAGGTACACCTGGATGAAGTGCGCGAAGTCCGTGAACGTGAAGTAGTCGGCCAGCGCCTCGGGGTCGCTGGGCACGGAGGAGTCCGGGTGCCGGGCCGCCAGTTCGGAGACGATGCGCGGGGAGGCCGACCCGACGTGGTGCACGTGCAGTTCCGCCTTGGGCAGTCCTGCGATGAAGGCGTGCGGGTCTCGGTCGGTCGACGCCGTGGGCGTCCGCTGCTGCTCGGTCACGGTTTCCTCCCCAGGAACGGGCTTGATCGGCTGATCGGTGGGTCGGCCTCATCGTAGGCGGCGTTCGGCGCGGGAAAAGCGGGGGCCGTAGCATGACGGAACGTACGAAAGAGGTGACCCGTCATGTCCGCCAAGTCCGAGGACGACGCCGTTTCCGGTGCTGAGACGCCTTCCGGCGCGGATGCGCCGTCGGGCGCCGAGGCGCCGGAGGAGCGGGATCCGTGGGCCCCGCCGCCGGAGGACCGGGTGCGGCTGGAGAAGCGGGGGGCGTGGGCCGCGCCGGTTCCGGGCGGCGCGCCAGCGTCGGGCGGTGCACCGGCTTCGGGCGGCGCGCCCGGGGCGCAGGCGGCTCCTGATCCGTCGGCCGATGCGTCGACCGGTCCGTCGGTGCACGATCAGTGGACCATCGCGTCGGTGCCGGAGGTGCCGGAGGCGCAGCAGGGCGCTCCGGGGGCGTACCCGGGCGCGTACCCAGGGACGTATCCGGGCGCTCCGCTGCCGCCCGGACCCGCCGTGGACGCCAATCCCTTCGCGGCGCCGGGAGAGCCGGTGCCGCCGCCCCCGCTCTCGCCGGACGGCCCGGGACAGATGCCGTACGGCTACCCGGGGCAGCCGGGTCCGGCCGGCCGGCAGGGCTACCCGGGCGCTCAGGGCGGCTATCCCGGCTATCCCGGATACCCGGGGTACCCCGGCGCCCACGGCGGCCCCGGCTACGGCTGGCCCGCCATGCCGATGGCCCCGGCGAACGGCATGGGCGTGACGGGGCTGGTCCTCGGCATCATCGCGGCGGTCGGCTTCTGCCTGTGGCCGCTGGCGATCGTCCTCGGCATCCTCGCGGTGATCTTCGGAGCGGTGGGCCGCGGCAAGGCGCGGCGCGGCGAGGCGACGAACGGCGGCCAGGCCCTCGCGGGGATCATCTGCGGCGCGGTGGGCATCGTCCTGGGCGTGGCCCTGCTGGTCATCCTGATCGTGGTGCCGGACGAGGAGTCGGACGCGGGCTCCTCGGACGACCCGGGCTACTCGGCGACGCTGGTCGTGGGCTCCCAGGACGGGGCGGACGCGCGGGACAGGTGACGCACGCCGCCACCTGTCGCCGAGCCGCCTGCCTCAGGCCCGCGAGCCCCGCCCGCACGCATCCGCCCCGCGTACACCCGCCCGTGCCTACACCCGCTCCCGCGCCTCCATCAGCGCGAAGCCCAGCAGATTCGGGCCCCGCCACTTCGCCGGGTCCCCGATCCGCGGGTCGTCCGCCGCCAGGCCCACGCCCCACACCCGGTCCAGCGGGCTGGCCTCCACCAGGACCCGTCGCCCCGTCCCCACGAGGAACTCCCGCAGCGCCGGATCCGACGTGAACTTGTGGACGCCGCCCTCGGCCACGATCCCGAACCGCTCCCGCTCCCACGTCGCCTCGTCGAAGCCCCGCACGAGCCGCCCCGCGTTCTTCGCCTCGGCGGGCGTCCGCGCCGCGAGCACCGTCCGCTCCGCGTCCGCGTCGCCGAAGAGGCGGGCCTTGCCGGCCATCATCCAGTGCTCGGCCGTCGCGTACGACACGCCGTCGACCGTGAAGGGGGACGGCCACCACTGGCTGAGGCAGCTCGGGCCCGGCGTGCCGTCCCGGCGCGGGGTGTGCCCCCAGAAGTACAGGTACGTGATCCGCTCCCCGGCGCGCGCAGCGCCGACCAGCTCCTCCACCGAGCGGACCGAGTCGATCTTCGTCATGACACGCGAGTCTGGCACGCACCACGGACACTCCGTCCTTGGTTTTCCGGGCCGACTCGACACCTGGTCGACAGATTCCGTCGCGTAACCAAAAGGCAACTACGGAATCACTTGTTGGACTACCACCGCTCTGTCAGGATCGGCACTCAAATCGATCTGGAGCTACGCCGGTCCCCGCCGCACGGGGAGCTCGGCGGAGGAGAGCGTCATGCACAACTTCCAGGCGCAGGACCACTTCGCGGACGGCGCGCAGTACATCGCGGGGCAGCTGACCAAGGGGACGTCCGGGAACACCCACGCCGTCGTCGACCCCGCCACCGGCGACGAGGTCTACGCGTACGAACTCGCCGGAAAGGACGACGTCGACGCCGCCGTCGCCGCGGCCGCCGAGGCGTTCCCCGGCTGGGCGGGCGCCACCCCGGGCGAGCGCTCCGACGCGATGCACCGCTTCGCGGGCGTGCTGGCCGACCGGGCCGAGGAGTTCGCGCAGGCCGAGTCGCTGCAGTGCGGCAAGCCGATCAAGCTGAGCCGGGAGTTCGACGTCCCCGGCACCGTCGACAACGCCGCCTTCTTCGCGGGCGCGGCCCGCCATCTGCAGGGCCAGTCGGCCGGCGAGTACACCGGCGACCACACCTCGTACGTACGGCGCGAGCCCATCGGTGTCGTCGGCTCCATCGCGCCCTGGAACTACCCGCTCCAGATGGCCGCCTGGAAGGTCCTGCCGGCGATCGCGGCCGGCAACACGATCGTCCTCAAGCCCGCCGAGCTCACCCCCTTCACCTCGCTCCTGTTCGCGCGGGCCGCCACCGAGGCGGGCATCCCGGCCGGTGTCGTCAACATCGTCTCGGGCGCGGGCCGGGACGCGGGCGAGCACCTCGTCGGGCACCCGGACGTCGCGATGACCTCCTTCACCGGCTCCACCGGCGTCGGCAAGCGTGTCGCCGAGATCGCCACCGCCACCGTCAAGCGCCTCCACCTGGAGCTCGGCGGCAAGGCGCCCTTCGTGGTCTTCGACGACGCCGATCTCGACGCCGCCGTGCACGGCGCGGTCGCCGGCGCCCTCATCAACTCGGGCCAGGACTGCACCGCCGCCACGCGCGCGTACGTCCAGCGCCCGCTGTACGACGCCTTCGTGGCGGGCGTCGCCGACCTGATGGCGAGCGTGCGGCTCGGTGACCCCTTCGACCCGAGCACCGACATGGGCCCGCTCATCTCGCACGTGCACCGCGACCGCGTCGCCGGTTTCGTCGACCGGGCCCGCTCCTACGCGCGCGTGGTCACCGGCGGCGAGGCGCTCCAGCACCCCGGCGCGTACTACAAGCCCACCCTCATCGCGGACGCCGCGCAGCACAGCGAGATCGTGCAGTCCGAGATCTTCGGCCCGGTCCTCGTGGTGCTGCCCTTCGACAGCGACGACGAGGGCATCCGGCTCGCCAACGACACGCCCTACGGCCTCGCCGCCTCCGCCTGGAGCCGCGACGTGTTCCGCGCCAACCGCGCGACCCGCGAGATCAAGGCCGGGTGCGTCTGGGTCAACGACCACATCCCGATCCTCAGCGAGATGCCGCACGGCGGCTACAAGGCGTCCGGCTACGGCAAGGACATGTCCGCGTATTCGTTCGAGGAGTACACGCAGGTCAAGCACGTCATGTTCGACAACACCGCGGTGGTCCGCAAGGACTGGCACCGCACGATCTTCGGGGACCGATAGCCAACAGCCGACAGGCCGCCCGACCAGCGGCCGGCTCCCTCCCGAAAGGGCAACCACGCGCATGGAGCAGTACGAGCCCGAACGCCTGTCCCCGGCCCAACTGGCCGCCATGCACCGCAGCCTGAGGAACGGCAGGGGCGCCCTGACCCGCCGTTCCCTGCTGCGCGCCACCACCGGCGGCGCGCTCGCCGTCGGCGGGCTCGGGGCGCTCGGCGCCTGCGGGATCCCCGCGGCGGGCAAGGGCCAGGGCGGTGTCTCGGCCGAGGACCACTCGGCCAAGGAGAAGCGGATCGACTTCTCCAACTGGACCGAGTACATGGACGTCGACGAGAAGGACAAGAACCGTCGGCCGACCCTCGCGGCGTTCACGAAACGCACCGGGATCACGGTCAAGTACACGGAGGACATCAACGACAACGTCGAGTTCTTCGGGAAGATCAAGCCGCAGCTCGCCGCGGGCCAGGACACCGGGCGCGACCTCATCTGCGTCACCGACTGGCTGGCGGCCCGGCTCATCCGCTTCGGCTGGGTCCAGAAACTGGACCCGGCCAACCTGCCGCACGCCTACACGAATCTGTCGTCCCAGTTCCGCGACCCCGACTGGGACCCCGGCCGCGCCTACTCGTACCCCTGGACCGGTATCTCCACCGTCATCGCGTACAACAAGAAGGCGACCGGCGGGAAGAAGATCACCTCGGTCTCCGACCTGCTCGACGACCCCGAGCTGAAGGGCCGCGTCGGGTTCCTCTCCGAGATGCGCGACACCGTCGGCATGACGCTCATCGACATGGGCAAGGACCCCGGGGACTTCTCCGACGACGACTTCGACGCGGCGATCGCCCGCCTCCAGAAGGCCGTCGACAAGAAGCAGATTCGCCGCTTCACCGGCAACGACTACACCTCGGACCTCGACAAGGGGGACATCGCCGCGTGCATCGGCTGGGCCGGTGACATCGTGCAGCTGAAGGCCGACAACCCCGACGTCGACTTCCACATCCCGGACCGCGGCTACATCACCTCCACGGACAACCTGCTCGTCCCCAACAAGGCGCGCCACAAGCGCAACGCCGAGCGGCTCATCGACTACTACTACGAGCCGGAGCCGGCCGCCCGCCTCGCGGCGTACATCAACTACGTGTGCCCGGTGGACGGAGTCCAGGACGCGCTCGCGAAGATCGACGAGGACGCGGCGTCGAACCCGCTGATCATTCCCGACAAGGAGATGAAGGCGAAGTCCCGGGCGTTCAGGTCGCTGACGCCGAAGGAAGAGACCGCGTACGAAGAGAAGTTCGCGAAGCTGACCGGCGCGTAGGCGGCTGCGCTTCGGCGTGCATTCGTCCGCGGCTCTCGTGTGGTTGCTCGCGCAGTTCCCCGCGCCCCTTACGGGGCCACTCCTCCCGCTCCTCGATTTCCCTGGACCCCACCATGACCTCTGCTCAGGAACCCGGCGGCGACGTCCGTCTCTCCGGGATCAGCAAGACCTACGGCTCCTTCACCGCCGTGCACCCGCTCGACCTCACCGTGCCGCAGGGCTCGTTCTTCGCGCTGCTCGGCGCGTCCGGCTGCGGCAAGACCACCACGCTCCGCATGATCGCGGGCCTGGAGGAGCCCAGCTCCGGCACGGTCCGCCTCGGCGACCAGGACGTCACGGCCCTGCCCCCGTACAAGCGGCCCGTGAACACCGTCTTCCAGTCGTACGCGCTCTTCCCGCACCTCGACATCTTCGAGAACGTCGCCTTCGGCCTGCGCCGCCGCGGCATCAAGTCCGTGAAGAAGCAGGTCGGCGAGATGCTCGACCTCGTCCAGCTCGGCGAGCAGGCCCGCAAGAAGCCGCACCAGCTCTCCGGCGGCCAGCAGCAGCGCGTCGCCGTCGCCCGCGCGCTCATCAACCACCCCAAGGTGCTCCTCCTCGACGAGCCGCTCGGCGCCCTCGACCTCAAGCTGCGCCGCCAGATGCAGCTGGAGCTCAAGCGCATCCAGACCGAGGTCGGCATCACCTTCGTGCACGTCACGCACGACCAGGAGGAGGCCATGACGATGGCCGACACCGTGGCCGTGATGAACGGCGGCCGCGTCGAGCAGCTCGGCGCCCCCGCCGACCTCTACGAGAACCCCCGGACCACCTTCGTCGCCAACTTCCTCGGCACCTCGAACTTCATCGAGGCCGAGATCGGCGGCACCAGCGGCGACGACATCGTCCTCAAGGCCGGGGACGGCAAGCTCGTGCTGCCCGCCGCCCGATGCAGCGCCCCGACCACGGCCGGCGGCAAGGTCCTGGTCGGCATAAGGCCCGAGAAGATCTCCCTGACGCACGCGGACGACGCGGGGGAGATTCCCGAGGGCCGCAACCGCATCACCGGCCGCATCGCCGACAGCAGCTTCATCGGCGTCTCCACGCAGTACGTGGTCGACAGCCCGCTCTGCGACTCCTTCGAGGTGTACGCGCAGAACATCGAGCGCGACGGCCGCCTCGCCCCGGGCGCCGAGGTCGTCCTGCACTGGAACCCGGCGCACACCTTCGGCCTGGACGCGGCCCAGGACGTCGAGGCGGGCGTCGAGAAGGTCGAGGAGGACGCCTCCGCATGACGACCGTGACCGACGCACCACCCCCCAAGGCGCCCGTCCCCGAGGACGCGCCTCCACCGCGCAGGCTCCGCAGGCGCGGCCGGTTCGTGCCCTACTGGCTGCTGCTCCCCGGCATCCTCTGGCTCGTCGTCTTCTTCGCGCTGCCGCTGGTCTACCAGGCGTCGACGTCCGTGCAGACCGGGTCGCTCGAAGAGGGCTTCAAGGTCACCTGGCACTTCGCCACCTACTGGGACGCGCTCACCGACTACTGGCCGCAGTTCCTGCGCTCGGTGCTCTACGCGGGCGCCGCCACGGTCCTGTGCCTGCTGCTCGGCTATCCGCTCGCGTATCTCATCGCGTTCCGCGCGGGCCGCTGGCGCAACCTCATCCTGGTCCTCGTCATCGCGCCGTTCTTCACCAGCTTCCTCATCCGTACGCTGGCGTGGAAGACGATCCTCGCCGACGGCGGACCCGTGGTGGGCGCCCTCAACTCCCTGCACGTCCTGGACGTCACCAGCTGGCTGGGCGTCACCGACGGCGACCGGGTCCTCGCCACGCCGCTCGCGGTGATCTGCGGACTCACGTACAACTTCCTGCCGTTCATGATCCTGCCGCTCTACACCTCGCTGGAGCGCATCGACGGCCGCCTCCACGAGGCCGCGGGCGACCTCTACGCCTCCCCGGCCACGACCTTCCGCAAGGTCACCTTCCCGCTCTCCATGCCCGGTGTCGTCTCCGGGACGCTGCTCACCTTCATTCCGGCGGCGGGCGACTACGTGAACGCCGATCTGCTCGGCTCCACCGACACGCGCATGGTCGGCAACGTGATCCAGACGCAGTTCCTGCGCATTCTCGATTACCCGACGGCCGCGGCGCTCTCCTTCATCCTCATGGCCGCGATCCTCTTCATGGTGACCTTCTACATCCGCAAGTCGGGGACGGAGGATCTCGTCTGATGGCCGCTTTCTTCCGCTGGCTGCGGCGCAATCTCGTCGTCATCGCGGGCCTCTTCACGCTCGCCTATCTGCTGCTGCCGAACGTGATCGTGACGGTCTTCTCCTTCAACAAGCCGAAGGGGCGTTTCAATTACTCCTGGCAGGAGTTCTCGCTCGACGCGTGGAAGGACCCGTGCGGGGTCGCCGACATGTGCGGTTCGCTCTCGCTGAGCCTGCAGATCGCCACGTGGGCGACGATCGGGGCGACCGTCCTCGGCACGATGATCGCCTTCGCCCTGGTGCGCTACCGCTTCCGGGCGCGCGGCGCGGTGAACTCGCTGATCTTCCTGCCGATGGCGATGCCCGAGGTCGTCATGGCCGCCTCGCTGCTCACGCTCTTCCTCAACATGGGCGCTCAGCTGGGCTTCTGGACGGTCCTGATCGCCCACATCATGTTCTGTCTCAGCTTCGTGGTGACCGCCGTCAAGGCACGTGTCATGTCGATGGACCCCCGCCTGGAACAGGCCGCACAGGACCTCTACGCCGGTCCCGTCCAGACGTTCCTGCGGGTGACCCTGCCGATCGCCGCGCCCGGCATCGCGGCGGGCGCGCTGCTCGCCTTCGCGCTCTCCTTCGACGACTTCATCATCACGAATTTCAACGCGGGCTCGACTGTGACGTTCCCCATGTTCGTCTGGGGATCCGCACAGCGGGGAACGCCCGTTCAGATCAATGTGATCGGTACGGCGATGTTCCTCGTCGCGGTCCTGCTCGTGGTCGCCGGAATGCTGATCGGCAGGCGCCGCGGCAAGCAGTCCCAGTAATCCAGATCAGCAAGCAACCTGAGTAATCCAGATCAGAACCCAGCAGTTCCTGAAGGAGTGGAAATCATGGCCCCTGGCGCCATGACCCGTTGGACCAAGTCTCTCTCCGACGCCCAGCCGGTCTCGTACTGGCTGGACGACCCCGGCAGGCCCGCCCCCGAGCCCGCGCTCACCGGCGACGACCGGTGCGACCTCCTGGTCGTCGGCGGCGGGTACAGCGGCCTGTGGACCGCGCTCATCGCCAAGGAGCGCGACCCGCGCCGCGAGGTGGTCCTCGTCGAGGGCCGCGAGGCGGGCTGGGCCGCCTCCGGCCGCAACGGCGGCTTCTGCGCCGCCTCCCTCACGCACGGCATCGCCAACGGCCTGTCGCGCTGGCCCGGCGAGATCGACACGCTGGAGGAGCTGGGCGCCCGCAACCTCGACGAGATCGAGGCGGCCGTCAAGCGCTACTCCATCGACTGCGACTTCGAGCGCACCGGCGAGATCGACGTCGCCACCGAGCCGCACCAGCTGGCCGAGCTGCGCGAGATGTACGACGAGATGGCCGAGCGCGGCCTCGCGGGCGGCTCCGAGCTCCTCGACGCGGACGCGCTGCGCGAGCAGGTCGACTCGCCCACCTTCCTCGGCGGCCTCTGGGACCGCGACGGCGTCGCCATGCTGCACCCGGCGAAGCTCGCGTGGGGCCTCAAGCGGGCCTGCCTGGAGAAGGGCGTCCGCGTCTACGAGCACACGCCCGCGCTCCAGCTGGCCTCGGCCGGCGCGGGCATGGCGGTCCGTACGCCGTACGGCCGGGTCTTCGCCCGCCAGGTCGCGCTCGCCACGAACGTCTTCCCGTCGCTGGTCAAGCGCATCCGCTCGTACACCGTCCCGGTCTACGACTACGCGCTGATGACGGAGCCGCTGACCGACGAGCAGCTGGCGTCGATCGGCTGGAAGAACCGCCAGGGGCTCGGCGACAGCGCCAACCAGTTCCACTACTTCCGGCTCTCCGCCGACAACCGCATCCTGTGGGGCGGCTACGACGCGATCTATCCGTTCGGCGGCAAGGTGCGCGCCGAGTACGACGACCGCCCCGAGACGTACGCGAAGCTCGCCGGGCACTTCTTCACCTGCTTCCCGCAGCTGGAGGGCGTCCGCTTCACGCACGCGTGGGGCGGCGCGATCGACACGTGCTCGCGCTTCTCCGCGTTCTTCGGTACGGCGCACAAGGGCCGTGTCGCGTACGCGGCGGGCTACACGGGCCTCGGCGTCGGCGCCACGCGGTTCGGCGCGGACGTGATGCTGGACCTGCTCTCCGGCGAGCGCACGGAGCGCACGAGCCTGGAGATGGTCCGCACGAAGCCGCTGCCGTTCCCGCCCGAGCCGTTCGCGTGGACCGGGGTGGCACTGACCAAGTGGTCGCTCGCGCGCTCCGACGCCAACGGCGGCAAGCGGAACCTCTGGCTCAAGACGATGGACAAGGTGGGCCTGGGCTTCGACAGCTGAACCGTCCACCCGGTGCGGGCCCGCGGTGCGTGCTCGACCGGCGTACGCCCCGCCGGTGAGATGTGATCCGGTTCACCCCCACGGGGTGGCCGAACCCGCGTAATGCTCCGCCCCCGGGCCCCTCTCCTCTGTGACACGCAACAGCCGTCCCACGGACGGCACTGATCGCACAGAGAGGGAGGTCCGGCCATGACTGGCTCAGGTGGCCCGGGGGCGAAGTCGGCGGTCGAATGGCTCGTATCGGTGGCACCGGATCCCGATGCCTGCCGGTGGGAGTGGGAGCGCAATCACCTGGGGGTCGCGCTGCTGCCGGCCGGCCGGCGCTGGGACGTGCTGATCCTGCCGGGCGAGCTCGGCTATCCCACGCTCGACGTGCTGACCCGCTGCATCGACCGCCCCGGCCCGGTCCTCGCCGACTTCGGGGACGCGCGCATGGGCTTCTTCGTGCCGCCGGGCACGGTGGCCCGCTGGCTCGGCACGGGCGTACGCGGCGCGGGCCGCGGCACCTGGATCGTCGTGCCCTACCCGGGCCGGGCCACGGGCGGTGTCCGCTGGCTCGTCGCCCCGGACGGCTCGGGCACGCTGACGGATCCGGGGCTGCTCGAACTCGCGATGCACGAGGCGGCCGCGGGGCTCGCCCGCGACGCGCGGGATCCGCAGGACGCGCGGGACGAGGGGGAGTGAACTGCCTGAACCCTTGACAACTTAATTGGTCTGGACCAAGTTGGGCGCGCGCCACCCTCCAATCCCCCCATGTCCGGAGGCAGTTGTGGACCGCTCGCTGATAAGCCATGTCAGACGCACGACCCTTGCCATCGCCGCGGCGCTCGCTCTCGCCGCGCCCGCGGTGACCTCGGCGACCGCGCAGGCCGCCGACGCCGCCCCGAAGGCCCCCGCCGCGTCGAAGACCCCCGCTTCGCCGAAGGCCGCCGCCGGCCACACCCTCGTCGGCTATCTGCACACCAGCTTCGCCAACGGCTCCGGCTACACCCGGCTCGCCGACACCCCCGACAGCTGGGACATCATCGACCTCGCCTTCGGCGAGCCGACCTCCGCCACCTCGGGCGACATCCGCTTCGACCTCTGTCCGAAGACCGAGTGCCCGAACGTCGAGACCAAGGACGAGTTCAAGGCCGCGATCAAGGCCAAGCAGGCCGCGGGCAAGAAGGTCCAGATCTCCATCGGCGGCCAGAACGGCCAGGTCCAGCTGACGACGACCGCGGCCCGGGACAAGTTCGTCTCCTCGGTCTCGGCGATCATCGACGAGTACGGACTCGACGGCCTGGACATCGACTTCGAGGGCCACTCCCTCTCGCTGAACGCCGACGACACGGACTTCAAGAACCCGAAGACCCCCGCCATCGTGAACCTCATCTCGGCGGTGAAGACCCTCAAGGCCAAGTACGGCTCCGGCTTCACGCTCACGATGGCGCCCGAGACCTTCTTCGTGCAGCTGGGCCACCAGTTCTACGGCACCGGCAAGTGGGGCGGCCAGGACCCCCGCGCGGGCGCCTACCTCCCGGTCATCCACGCCCTGCGCGACGACCTCACGCTGCTGCACGTCCAGGACTACAACTCCGGCCCGATCATGGGCCTGGACGACCAGTACCACTCCATGGGCGGCGCGGACTTCCACATCGCGATGACGGACATGCTCCTGACCGGCTTCCCGGTGGCGGGCGACAAGAACAACGTCTTCCCGCCCCTGCCCCCCGAGAAGGTCGCCATCGGCATGCCCGCCTCCGTCAACGCGGGCAACGGCCACGTCTCGACCGGTGAGGTGAACAAGGCCCTGGACTGCCTGACGAAGAACACCAACTGCGGCACCTACAAGCCCCACGGCACCTGGCCCGCCCTGAGCGGCCTGATGACGTGGTCCATCAACTGGGACCGCTTCAACAACTGGGAGTTCTCGAAGAACTTCGACGCGTACTTCGGCTGACGCGCCGTCTCCCGCACGGCCGACGCACCACTCGTACGTGAGGGGGGGCGATCGCGGGCTACTCCGCGGTCGCCCCTCGCCCGTACCGCGCGATCACCAGCACCATCACCTGCAACAGCACCCCGCACACCAGCCAGGACGCCACCACGTCCAGGGGCCAGTGGTAGCCGCGGCGGATCAGGCCGAGGGCGATCGCCGCGTTCAGCAGGGCGCAGGTGAGGGTCAGACCGCGGCGGGTACGGGTGCCGCGCAGCAGGGGGAGGAGCAGGAGGGTCGCCGCGCCGTAGGCCACCATCGCCGTCGCCGCGTGGCCCGAGGGGTAGTAGCCGTCGCCCGTCATGCCGGGCGGGCCCGTGCGGCCGACCGCTGCCTTGAGGGGGGCGACGAGGGCCGGGACCAGGGCCATCGCGACGGCCGCGGCCAGCGGTGGCAGCCACCAGCGGAACGCGTCCGCGCGCCGGCCGCGCCAGGCGACGTACGCGAGGACGGCGGCGAGGACCGGCACGGCCACCGGGATGTTGCCGAGGTCGGCGAGGAACTCCGCGGCGCGGTCGGGGACGCGGCTGCCCGCGAGGGCCCGTCCCGCGCGTTCGTCGGCGCGGCGCAGCGGGCCGTCGACGACGACCTGCCAGGTGAGGAGCGCGAACAGCAGCGCGCACACGGAGAGGAAAAGGGTCGGCCGCCCGGGAACAGGGGGGGTGGTTCCGGGGCGGCCGAAATGACCGGGGTGCCGCGCGCCCCGGGGGGTTTGGGGCGGGCGGCGATCCGATCGGTGAGGAGTTCCGGAACCAGAGGTCCCGGGTGTGTGCGCGAAGGCACGGCCAGGGCGGGGCTGGGGAGGCTCCGCGCCGGCGTCGCCCACAGTCCCCTGTGGGCGGGGTGTTTCTCTCATCTGCAGAAACCGTACGGCAGGTCTTCGCGGGCCGACAGACAGAACGGCATCCCGTCATCGTGCCCGCACACGTTCTTCACACGCCCCGACGGTGACCACGGGCCACGGCGTCCGCACGGCGCGGGGTCCGCACACGTCAGGGCCCGTTCCGGCGGTGCGGAGGGCCCTGACGCGTGCCGGACGACAGGGGTCAGACGCGGGCGAACGCGCCTTCGATGATGTCCAGGCCCTCGTTCAGCAGTTCGTCGCCGATGACCAGCGGCGGCAGGAAGCGCAGCACGTTGCCGTACGTGCCGCAGGTGAGGACGAGCAGGCCCTCCGCGTGGCAGGCCTTGGCGAGGGCCGCGGTGGCCTCCGGGTTCGGCTCCTTGGTCGTGCGGTCCTTGACCAGCTCGATGGCGATCATGGCGCCGCGGCCCCGGATGTCGCCGATGACGTCGAACTTCTCGGCCATGGCGGACAGGCGGGCCTTCATCGTCGACTCGATCGCCTTCGCCTTGGCGTTGAGGTCGAGCTCCTTCATGGTCTCGATGGCGCCGAGCGCACCGGCGCAGGCCACCGGGTTGCCGCCGTAGGTGCCGCCGAGGCCGCCGGAGTGCGCGGCGTCCATGATCTCGGCGCGGCCCGTCACGGCGGCGAGCGGCAGACCGCCCGCGATGCCCTTGGCCGTCGTGATCAGGTCCGGGACGATGCCCTCGTCCTCGCAGGCGAACCACTGGCCGGTGCGGCAGAAGCCGGACTGGATCTCGTCCGCGACGAAGACGATGCCGTTGTCGTTGGCGAACTTCACGATCTCCGGCAGGAAGCCCTTGGCGGGCTCGATGAAGCCGCCCTCGCCGAGCACCGGCTCGATGATGATCGCGGCGACGTTGTCGGCGCCGACCTGCTTGGTGATCATGTCGATGGCCTGCTTGGCGGCCTCCGGGCCGGCGTTCTCGGCGCCGGTCGGCCAGCGGTAGCCGTAGGCGACCGGGACGCGGTAGACCTCGGGCGCGAACGGGCCGAAGCCGTGCTTGTACGGCATGTTCTTGGCCGTCAGCGCCATCGTGAGGTTGGTGCGGCCGTGGTAGCCGTGGTCGAAGACGACGACGGCCTGGCGCTTGGTGTGCGCACGGGCGATCTTGACCGCGTTCTCGACGGCCTCGGCGCCCGAGTTGAACAGCGCCGACTTCTTCTCGTGGTCACCCGGCGTGAGCTCGGCCAGCGCCTCGGCGACGGCGACGTAGCCCTCGTACGGCGTGACCATGAAACAGGTGTGGGTGAAGTCCTGGAGCTGGGCGCTCGCCCGGCGCACCACGGCCTCGGCGGAGGCGCCGACGGAGGTCACGGCGATGCCGGAGCCGAAGTCGATCAGACGGTTGCCGTCGACGTCCTCGATGATGCCACCGCCCGCGCGCGCGGTGAAGACGGGCAGTACGGAGCCCACGCCGCCGGCGACCACGGCGGTACGGCGGGCCTGCAGCTCCTGCGACTTCGGACCGGGGATGGCGGTGACGAGGCGACGCTCCTGCGGGATCTCGCTCATGCGGGGCTCCTGGTTCTGGGGGGTTGGACGGCTGCGCCGGCGCTCATTCCGGTTTCGCCTGGTTCTTCGGGGGTTTCTTCGCAGATTAGGAGCGCGGGGCGGGGGCGGTCATGCTCCATCGGGGTGGGATTGTGTCGCGCCGTTGTCCGACTTGGACACATGCCCGGGCCCGGCCGTCCGGGCCGATCGGGCGCGTAAGCGGTGAACTCCCCTCCTACGGGCACTACATTGAGCGCGGATCGACGGACGGACCGGCAGGTCAGGGGGCAAGGGCGATGGACACCGAGGGCACGCACGGGGCACGCGACGGACAGCGGGCCGCACCGGTGCCGCGCCCGGCGCCGCCCGCCGTCCCCACCACACCGCCCATGCCCCGGCAGGCCCCCGGCGCCGCCGCGTGCGTGCCCTCCTCCGGCGCCGCGGAGGCCCCCGTCTCCACAGCCGAATGGCTCGCCACGCCCCGTCCGAAGACCGCGCCGGGCATCTGGCGCTACGGCTACCGGCCCCCGGAGCCCGACGCCGACGCTGAGGGCACCGACCGGCGCCTCGTCGTCGGCATGGTGATCTCCACCGTGCTCGGCCTGGTGTTCTGGTCGCTGTGGCGTCAGGGCAGCATCCCCTACCAGTGGGCCCCGCTGAAGCTGTTCACACCGGGGGACTGGTGGTGGGCCGGCAGCGCCCAGCCCAAGGCCTGGCAGGGCATGGACGCCCGGACCGTCTACGACGGGATCGTCTTCGGCGCCGTCGTCTACACCGTGGGCCGGCTCGGCGCCTGGCCCGAGGCGATCCGGCACTTCGTGGTGCGGCGGCCCCAGCCGTCCCGTGCCGTGCTCGCCTCCGTCGGGGCGGTCGGCGTCCTGGTCTTCGTCTGGCCGGACGCCCTCGGACTCGACACGCGCCCGCTGCCCGTCGTCGACCCCGTCCTGTCCCTGGTCTCCCTGGTCGCGGGCGGCCCCGAGGCCCTGTCCTCGGTCGTGCTCACCGACACCGTGTACGTGGTGATCACGGTCGCCGTGCTGTGGCCCTTCGCCCGGATCGGCGGCTGGTGGCAGGCCGTCCGCGACAGCAGGACCACGACCGCACGGCGGCCCGCCGCCCCGCCCCGCCCCGCCGACGCGCCGACCCGCGCCCACTGGCCCGAGCTGCGTGCGGCCGGCCACGACAAGACGGCCGACCTGCTCTCCCTCGAACTGGTCAGCGGCCGCATGAACGACGTCGACTGCGCCCGCGTCACCCACGCCTGGCGCACGGCCGCCCCCGACCCGGCCGCCCTCGCCACCTTCGTGGACACCGTC
>NZ_LIRJ01000470.1 GCF_001419745.1 Streptomyces silaceus
ACATGTGTATCAGAGACCGCTCCGCCCCCGAACCGGAGATCCACCCCGGCGCCTCGCCGCCGCACCTCGCCGACAGCGACGAGCTGGGCCCCAGCGGCTCCGAGCCGGACTGGTGGCGCGTGGACAGCAGCCCGTTCGGCCTCGCCGACAGCGTCCCCGGCTTCGTCGGCGGCGTGGAGATCCCCGAGATACTCAAGCCGCCGCCCGGCAAGGAGGACGGACCTCCCCCTTCCCTCCGCAAGGAGACCGAGGAAGAGGAGGAGGAAGAGGAGGCCGTCGAGGAAGGGGGCGGCCGGCGGCGCTGGGTGCCGCGGCTGCCCGGGGCCGGCGCCGGGTTCAGCAACCCGCTCCTCGTCCTCGCCGCCGCCCTCCTCACCGTCGGCGCCGTCCTCGGCAACTGGCTTGCCCTGGGCGGCGGCTGGCTCATCGCCTACGCCTCCCGCAGGCTCACCCGCGCCGAGGCGAAGTGGGCCGCCCTGGGCCTGCCGGGGCTCGTCGCGGCCGGGGGGATCACCTGGCTGTGGGGGCGCACCGACGGCCGTTGGGGCGACCCGATCCGCGACGGGCACATGAGCGACGCCATCGCCGAGACCTGGCCGTGGGTCGTGCGCGGCGCGGCCGTCGCCTCCGCGCTCTTCCTGCTGTGGAGGTCGCAGCGGCAGCGGCCGTGAGTCAGTTCTTCTTCGCCAGGTCCGCCTGCATCTCGTCCAGGATCTTCGCCGCGGCCGTGTAGCCGATGCCCTGGATCCACAGCTCGTCCTCGACGGTGTGGACGTTGCCCGACTTCACCGCCTTCATGTTCTTCCACAGGCTGCTGTCCACGGTCTGCGTCTCCTTGGCCTTCTTCGGATCGCCGTACGTGGACCGGAAGATGACGTCCGTGTCCGCGAGGTCGATCTTCTCGGGGGACAGGTCGTAGGAGAAGCCGTCCTTCGCCTTCGCGGAGATCGGGGCGCGACCGAGGCCGACGTCCTTGAGGAGCGTGGCGATGTAGCTCTGCTCGCCATAGAGGCGGATGTCGGCGCCCTCCATGAAGCGCAGGACGTTGACCTTGGTCTGCGCGGCCTTCGCGGGGCCGCCGATGGCCTCGGTGACCTTCTTGGCGTGCGCGGTGTAGTCGGCGACGGTCTTCTTCGCCTCGTCCTGGCGGCCCAGCGCCTCGGCGTGCACCTGGAAGTTCTCCTTCCAGGGGTAGCCGGTCGTCTCCGTCATGACGGTCGGCGCGATCTTCTTGAGCTGGTCGTACTTCGCCGCGTGGCGGATCTTGGAGGTCAGGATCAGGTCGGGCTTGAGCGCGGCGATGGCCTCCATGTTGGGGTTCATCATCTCGCCGACGTCCTCGATGCCGCTGACCTTGTCCTTGGGCAGATAGCCCAGGAAGCCCGAGGACGCCTCGACGTGCGTGGAGCCGATGGGCTTCACGCCCAGGGTGATCGCGGAGTCCAGTTCGGCGGTGTCGAGGACGACGACCCGCTTGGGGCTCACGGGGACCTGCACGTCGCCCATGGCCGTCTTGACGGTGTGCGTCTCACCGGAGCCGGTGTTCTCGCCGGAGTCGGAGGAGCCGCAGGCGGAGAGCGCCAGCGCGCCGGTCAGGGCGAGGGCGCCCGCGGTGAGGGAGCGGCGGCGCAGCGGGGAGCGGAGGTGGGTCATGGCGGTGCCTTTCGTGCGGGCCATGGCGGTGCCTTTCGGACGGGCCGTGCGGCTCGGGCGGGGGTGCCGGGGCCGCTCAGGCGGGGGTGCCGGTGCGGGCGGGCGCCGCCGCGGACCACGGCGCCCCGGGGACGACCAGGGGGGAGCCGGTCACGGGGTCCGGCACCACCACACACTCCAGGCCGAAGACCTCGTGGACGAGTTCCTCGGTGACGATCTTCGAGGGGGCTCCCTCGGCGACGACCTCGCCGGCCTTCATGGCGACGAGGTGGTCGGCGTAGCGCGCGGCCTGGTTCAGGTCGTGCAGGACGACGACGACCGTGCGGCCGCGGTCGTGGTTCAGCTGGCGTACGAGGTCGAGGACCTCCACCTGGTGGGAGATGTCCAGGTACGTGGTGGGCTCGTCCAGGAGCAGCAGGTCCGTGTCCTGGGCCAGGGCCATCGCGATCCACACGCGCTGGCGCTGGCCGCCGGAGAGCTCGTCGACGGAGCGTTCGGCGAGCGCGGCCACGTCGGTGCGCTCCATCGCCTCCGTCACCGCCTTCTCGTCGGCGTCGGACCACTGCTGCCACCAGTGCTGGTGCGGCTGCCGGCCGCGCGCGACGAGGTCGGCGACGGTGATCGCCTCGGGCGCGACGGGCGTCTGCGGGAGCAGCCCGATCTGCTGGGCGATCTTCTTGGTGGGCAGCTTGGCGAGGGCCTCGCCGTCCAGGAGGACCGCGCCGCTCCGGGGCTTGAGGAGCCGGCCGAGGGCGCGCAGCGTCGTGGACTTGCCGCAGGCGTTGGGGCCGACGATCACCGTGACCCTGCCGTCGGGGATCGCGAGGTCGAGGCGGTCGACGACGGTGCGGTCCTCGTAGGCGAGGGTCAGCTCGCGGGCCGTGAGGCGGGCGGCATTCACGACGTGCCTCCATTGCGGACGGTACGGCTGCGGATGATCAGCCAGATCAGGTACGGGGCGCCGACGGCCGCCGTCAGGACACCGACGGGCAGTTCGGTCGGCGAGAACAGGCGGCGGGCGAGCAGGTCCGCGAGGACCACGATCAGCGCGCCGAGCAGGGCCGAGCACAGCAGGGGGATCTGCGCGGTGCGGGTCAGGCGGCGGGCGATCTGCGGGGCGAGCAGCGCCACGAAGTCGACGGGGCCCGCCGCGCCGGTGGCCACCGAGGCGAGGACGACACCGAGCAGGACGAGACCGAGGCGTACGTGTCCCAGGCGCACCCCGAGGGCCGTCGCCGTGTCGTCGTCCAGGGAGACCGAGCGCTGCGCGCGGGCCGCCCACAGGACGAACGGGAGCAGCACGAGCAGGGTCAGGCCGAGCGGGTTCGCCTCGGCCCAGCCGCGGCCGTTGAGGGAGCCCGTCATCCAGATCTGCGCCTGCTGGGCGACGAGGTAGTCGCCCTTCGTCATGAAGAGCGTCGTCACCGAGCGCAGCGCGATGGCGAAGCCGATGCCGATCAGGACGAAGCGGGTGGCGTGCAGTCCGCCGCGCCACGCGAAGACGTAGACGAGGGCGGCCGCGGCGATGCCGCCGACGACGGAGAGGTAGGGGAGCACCGTGTACGAGGTGATCCCGAAGGTCATCGCGCCGACGGTGAGCGCGCCGGCGCCCTGGCTGATGCCGATGATGTCGGGGCTGGCGAGCGGGTTGCGGGCGACGGTCTGGATGAGCGCGCCGGCCACGCCGAACGCGGCGCCCACCAGCAGGCCCACGACCATGCGCGGTTCGCGCAGCGTGCCCACGACCAGTTCGTCGGGGGAGGGCTGCCCGAAGACGACCTTCAGGGCCTCGGCGGGACGTACGAAGGACTCGCCGACGCAGAGGTAGGCGAGGCAGCCCGCGGCGAGCAGGACGGTGAGGGCGGCCGCCACCACGGCGGCCCGCCGGTGCACCAGGAAGGCCGCCCTGCGCACGCGCAGCACCGCGTAGCCGGCGGGCCGGACCGGGGGCCGGGTGGTCACCGCGGTCATGCCGTCACCGCCTTCCGGCGTACGAGGGTCACGAGGAACGGCACCCCGATGAGCGCGGTCATCACGCCCGCGGGGACCTCGCTCGGCGGGAAGACGATCCGTCCGACCGTGTCGGAGACCAGCAGCATCACGGGGCCGATGACCGCCGCCATCGGCAGCACCCAGCGGTGGTCGCTGCCGACGATCGCGCGGGCGATGTGCGGGACGGCCAGGCCGATGAAGGCGATGGGTCCGGCGGCGGCGACGCCCGCGCCGGTGAGGACCGTCGCGCCGAGCCCGCCGATGACCCGGACGGCCGCGACGTTCTGGCCGAGGCCCTTGGCCACGTCCTCGCCGAGCGCCAGCGCGTCCAGGCCGCGCGCGACCGAGACGACGAGCACCACGCCGACGAGCAGGAACGGCCAGATCTGGCCGACGATCTCGGCGTCGCGCCCGGAGAGCGAGCCGACCTGCCAGAAGCGGAACTCGTCCAGGGCGGAGGCCTTGGTGGTGAGGACCGCGGTCGTCACGGAGACGAGCAGGGCGTTGATCGCGGCGCCGCCGAGCGCGAGCTTCACGGGCGTCGCGCCGCCCCGGCCGCTGGACGCGATGGCGTACACGGCGACCGACGCGAGCCCCGCGCCGGCGAACGCCCACCAGACGTATCCGGTCAGCGTGTGCACCCCGGCGAAGGCGATGGCGAGGACGACGCCGACCGAGGCGCCCTGGCTGATGCCGAGGATGCCGGGGTCGGCGATGGGGTTGCGGGTGATGCCCTGGAGCACCGTGCCGGCCAGGGCGAGCGCGGCGCCCACCAGCACGCCGATCACGGTGCGCGGCACCCGCATCTCGCGGATCACTTCGGCGGAGTCGCTGTGCCCGCCGTGCAGCAGCGCGTCGAGGACGGCGGACGGCGCGATCGCGCGGGCGCCGACAGCGAGGCTGAGCAGGACCGCGAGCAGCAGGGCCACGACGGCCGCCGTCATCAGGACGGCGCGTCTGACGGGCACACGCATCGGCTGAGCTCGTTTCACGGGAGGACGGATCCCAGGGGGACGGACGTCTCTTGGTAAGGCTTGGCTAAGTCTACGGGCGGGGCCGGGCGGGCCCCTCGGCACAATGGGCGCATGACCTCACGCGCGCTCACGGTCGGCTTCGACCTCGACATGACCCTCATCGACTCCCGGCCCGGCATCAGGGAGGCCTACCGGGCGCTCTCCGCCGAGACGGGGACATACATAGACGCCGATCTCGCCGTCACGCGCCTCGGGCCGCCGCTGGAGCAGGAGCTGCGCGAGTGGTTCCCCGAGGAC
>NZ_LIRJ01000471.1 GCF_001419745.1 Streptomyces silaceus
CTCGTCGGCGCCGACGAGCCGTCCGGTGGGCTGGCGGGCCTGGAGCGCGGCCCGTTCGGCGGCCGGGTCGGGGGCCGCGTCCAGGAGGCGGCCGACCCACGGGGTGTCGACGGTGCCCGGGTTCACGCAGTTGACGCGGATGCCCTCCCGGACGTGGTCGGCGGCCATGGCGAGGGTGAGGGAGAGCACCGCCCCCTTCGACGCCGAGTACAGGGCGCGCTGCGGCAGGCCCGCGGTCGCGGCGATGGAGCAGGTGTTCACGATCGCCGCGCCCCCGTCGCCCGACACGGCGGCGGCGCGCAGGTGGGGCAGGGCGGCGCGGGTCGTGCGGACGATCCCGAGGACGTTGACGTCCAGGACGGAGTGCCACTGGGCGTCGTCGTTGTCCTCGACGGTGCCCTGCGCGCCGATGCCCGCGTTGTTGACCAGGACGTCGAGTCCGCCGAGGTCGGCGGCGGCCGACGCGACCGCCGCGCGTACGGACGCGTCGTCGGTGACGTCGGCGGCGTAGCCGCGCAGCGGCTTCTCCACGCCACCGGGGTCGAGGTCGAGGACGGCCACCTCGGCGCCGCGGGCGGCGAGGAGCTCCGCGGTGGCCCGGCCGATGCCGGACGCCCCGCCGGTGACCAGGGCCCTGCGCCCCTGGAAGTCGGTCATGCGGCTGCTCCCTTGTCCCGTGCGAGGCCCGGCGAAGGGGCGCCCGCGAGGTCGGCGGCCCAGAACGTGCCGCCCGGATAGGTGAACTCGGCGACGGACTCGGCCCGCATGGTCGCCGAGAAGCCGGGTGCGGTCGGGGCCGTGTAGTGGCCCGCGCGCATCACGACGGGGTCGGTGAAGTGTTCGTGGAGGTGGTCGACGTACTCGATGACGCGGTTCTCGGTGCTGCCCGCGAGCGCGACGTAGTCGAACATCGACAGGTGCTGGACGAGCTCGCACAGGCCGACGCCGCCCGCGTGCGGGCAGACGGGGACGCCGAACTGGGCGGCGAGCAGCAGGATCGCGAGGTTCTCGTTGACGCCGCCGACGCGGGCCGCGTCGATCTGGAGGACGTCGATGGCGCCCGCCTGGAGGAGCTGTTTGAAGACGATGCGGTTCTGGACGTGCTCGCCGGTGGCGACCTTGACGGGGGCGACGGCCGTGCGGATCGCGGCGTGGCCGAGGATGTCGTCCGGGCTGGTGGGCTCCTCGATCCAGTAGGGGTCGAACTCGGCGAGCGCCCGCGTCCAGCGGACCGCCTCGTCGACGTTCCAGCGCTGGTTGGCGTCGATCGCCATGCGGATGTCCGGGCCGATGGCCTCGCGGGCGGTGCGGCAGCGCCGGACGTCGTCCGCGAGGTCCGCGCCGACCTTCAGCTTGATCTGCGTGAAGCCGTCCGCGACGGCCCGGCGGGCGAGGCGGGTGAGCTTCTCGTCGCTGTAGCCGAGCCAGCCCGGCGAGGTGGTGTAGCCGGGGAAGCCGTGCTCCCGCAGGGCGGCCTCGCGTCCGGCGGCGCCCTCGCGTCCGGCGCGCAGCAGCGCGAGGGCGTCCTCGCGGGTGAGGGCGTCGGCGATGTAGCGGAAGTCGACCTGGGAGACGAGCCATTCGGGCGTGGCGTCGGCGAGGAACTGCCACAGGGGCTTGCCCGCCCGCTTCGCCGCGAGGTCCCAGACGGCGTTGACGACCGCGCCGATCGCCATGTGCATCACGCCCTTCTCGGGGCCGAGCCAGCGCAGCTGGCTGTCGCCGATGAGGTCGCGGTTGACGGTGCCGGGGTCGGCGCAGAGCTCGTCGACGAAGCGGCCGACGACGTGGTGGCGCAGCGACTGGATCGCGGCGACCTGGACGTCGTTGCCGCGCCCGATGGTGAAGGTGAAGCCGTGTCCCTCGATGCCGTCGCCCGCGTCGGTGCGCAGCACCACGTAGGCGGCGGAGTAGTCGGGATCCGGGTTCATCGCGTCGGATCCGTCCAGTTCCCGGGAGGTCGGGAACCGTATGTCGTAGGTGTCGACCGCGGTGACGCGGGCGGGAGTCGGGGACACAGGAGGCCTTTCCGGAAGGGTGCGGGGAAGCGGCGGACCGGTGGCGGGTCAGTCCTGTGCGCGGCCGGTGGTGACGCGCGCGATCATGAGGGCGACCAGGATGATTCCGCCGTAGATGGCCTGGATCCAGAAGGACGGCACCTGGGCGAGCGTGAGCAGGTTCTGTACGACGCCGAGGAGCAGGACGCCGGTGAGGGCTCCGAACATGGTGCCCTTGCCGCCGTCGAGGCTGATGCCGCCGATGACCGCGGCCGCGAACACCGTGAAGATCATGTTCTGGCCCTGGTTGGCGTTGATCGCGCCGACGTAGCCGGTCTGCATCAGACCGCCGACGGCAGCGAGGGCGCCGGCGACGACGAACACGCCGAGCATGACGCGCTCTACGCGGATGCCGGCGGCGCGCGCCGCGTCCGCGTTGCCGCCGATCGCGTACAGCGCGCGGCCCACCCGGTGGTACTTGAGGACGAACCCCGCGACGCCGAAGGCGACGGCCGCGAGCCACACCGACAGCGGGATGGTCAGGAACGTCGAGGTGGCGAGGGTGTAGAAGGCGTCGGGCATGCCGAAGAGGGTCTTGCCCTTGGTCGCTCCGACGAGCAGGCCGCGCAGCACGATGAGCATGGCGAGCGTCACGATGAAGGCGTTCAGCTTGAGCTTCACCACGAGTACGCCGTTGAAGGCGCCGATGACCGCGCCGACGAGCAGGATCGCGAGGAGGCCCACGGCGGCGGGCAGGTCCGTGCCGAACCCGGCCTGCGCGGCGGGCAGGACGAGCAGCGCGCCGAGGGCGGGCGCGATGCCGACGACGGACTCCAGGGACAGATCGAACTTGCCGGTGATGAGGACGAGCGACTCGGCGAGGACGACCATGGCGAGCGCGGCGGACGCGCCGAGGATGGAGATGAGGTTCCGCTCGGTCAGGAACGAGTCGTTGACGAGCGCGCCGAGCAGCATGAGCAGCAGCAGGGCGGGCACGAGGGCGAGTTCGCGGGCCCGGCGGATCAGGACGGAGCGCGCCTGGGCGCGGGCGTTGCCCGCTTTCGCGACGCCGGTGTCGGCGGTGGTCGGTGAGGCCGACGGGGCCTTGATGTCAGCCACGGTCTCGGTCAGCTCCCTCTGGTTCGTGTGCGGTGACCCCTTCGATGGAGGCGATCAGCTCGTGGTCGTGGAAGCCCGCCGCGTGCTCCGCCACGATCCGGCCGTGGAAGAGGACCAGGACGCGGTCGCAGCGGCGCAGGTCGTCCAGTTCGTCGGAGACGACGAGCACGGCGGTGCCGTCCTCGCGGGCGTTGTCCACACGGGCGAGCAGGGACTCCTTGGACTTCACGTCGACGCCCGCGGTGGGGTTGATCAGGACGAGCAGGCGCGGCCCGGAGGCGAGGGCGCGCGCCATGACGACCTTCTGGGCGTTGCCGCCGGAGAGGTCGGAGACGGGCTGGTCGGGGCCCTCGGCGTGGATGTCGAGGCGGTCGATGAGCTCGCCGGCGAAGCGGCGCCTGGTGTCGGTGCCGATGAACCCGCGGCGGCCGAGCCGGTCGAGGACGCTCATCGTGGCGTTGTCGCCGATCGACATGCCGAAGACGAGGCCCTGGTCGTGGCGGTCGCGCGGGACGCAGCCGACGCCGGCGCGCAGGGCCGCGGTGACATCGCCGAACGGCAGGGCCCGGCCGTCGAGTCGAGCGGTGCCGGAGGTCGGCGTGTGCAGCCCCGCGAAGCTCTCCGCGAGGTTGATCTTGCCACTGCCGCTGGATCCGGCGAGGCCGACGACCTCGCCCTCGCGGACGGTCAGGTCGATGCCGGCGTACGACGCGCCGGTCAGACCCTCGACGTCGAGCACCACGGGGGCGTCGGCGGGGACCTCGGTGCGGGCGACGGCCCTCTCGGCCTCGGCCTGTTCGGCGATGACCTCGCCCGCCATGGCCTCCACCAGGGCGCCGCGCGGGAGTTCGGCGACGGGTGCGGTGGTGATCCAGCGGGCGTCGCGCAGCACGGTGACGGTCTGGCACACCTCGTACACCTCCTGGAGGTGGTGCGAGATGAAGAGGAAGGTGACGCCGGACTCCTGGAGGGTGCGCATGCGCGTGAAGAGGCGCTCGATCTCGCGGTTGTCGAGCTGCGCGGTCGGCTCGTCGAGGACGATGAAACGGGCGCCGAAGCTGAGCGCCCGTGCGATCTCCACCATGTGGCGGTCCTCGACCTTGAGGTCGGCGGTGCGGGCCTCGGGGTCGACGCGGACGTCCCAGGTGTCGAGGACTTGCGCGGCCTCGGTGCGCAGCCTGCGCCAGCTGATGAAGCCGCCGCGGCCCTCGGGCTGCCGGTTGATGAAGAGGTTCTCGGCGACGGTCAGTTCGGGGACGACGGTGGGCTTCTGGTAGACGCAGGCGACCTTGCGGCGCCAGGCGTCGCGGTCGGTGAGCGGCGGCGCGGGTTCGCCGTCGAAGCGGACGGTGCCCTCGTCCGGCGCCTGGAGCCCGGTGAGGACGGTGACGAGGGTGGACTTGCCCGCGCCGTTGCGCCCGACGAGGGCGTGGGACTCGCCGGGCAGGACGGTCAGGCGGCCGTCGCGCAGGGCGACGGTGGGGCCGTACCGTTTCACGATGCCGGAGGCCTCGACGAGCGGGGGCGCGTCGGCCCGGCCGGTGGGGGGCGTGGTCGTCGGGGTAGTCATTGGACCGAGTTGCCCCACAGCTTGGCGTCGTCGACGTTCTCCTTGGTGACCAGCGGGGCGGGCAGCTGGTCCTCCAGGATGCCGCTGGGCAGCTCGACGATCTCGGAGTCGTGGTCGGTCGGTCCGGGCTTGAACTTCTTCCCGTTCATCGCGGCCTTGATGTAGTACATGCCGTACTTGGCGTAGGCGTCGGCGGGCTGCGAGACGGTCGCGTCGATCTGGCCCTTGCGGATCGCGTCGAACTCCTGTGGGATCCCGTCGTTGGAGACGACGGTGATGTGGCCCTTCTGGCCCGCCTTCTTGAGCATCCCCTTGGACTTGAGGGTCTGCAGGGTGGGCGCGAGGTACACGCCGCCGGCCTGCAGGTAGACGCCCTTGAGGTCGGGGTGGGAGTTCAGGAGCGTGTCCAGCTTGGAGGCCGCGGTGTCGGACTCCCACTTGGCGGGGATCTCCAGGACCTTGAGCTTCGGGTACTTCTTCTTCACGCAGGAGCGGAAGGCCTCGGACCGCTCACGGCCGTTGACGGACGCCAGGTCGCCCATGATCTGTACGACCTTGCCGCTCCCGACCTGTTTGCCGAGGTAGTCACAGGCCTTCTCGCCGTACGCGACGTTGTCGGCCCGCACGACCATCGCGACCTTGCCCTTCTCGGGCGCGACGTCGACGGCCACCACGGGGACGCCCTTGCGCTCGGCCTGGTCGAGGCCGGCGGATATCGCGGCGCTGTCGAGCGGCGCGACGACGAGCCCCTTCACGCCCTGGTTCAGCTGGTTGTTGATGTCGGTGATCTGCTGCGAGGGGTCGCTGTTGGAGTTGACGGTCTTCAGCGCGTCGACGTCCTCGGACGTCGCCATCTTCGGCACGTAGTCGTTGTAGGACTGCCAGAACGGCGAGGTCAGCAGGGGCAGGATCACTCCGACCTTGCCCTCTCCGCCGCCCCCGGACCCGGGCGACGCGGTGTCCTTCGTGCTGCCGCACGCGGCGAGCACGAGGGAGGCGCAGGCGGCAGCGGCCGCGACGCGCACCGCCCGCGAACGTCCCATCCTGCTGGGCCTGTTGCGCACTTTCCTGCCGGCCATCTGACAGCTCCTCACCGAGCGGGGACGAACGGGATCGAGTGGATCGAGCGGGGCCCCGAAGACCCGATGACGCGAATATTTATCAGACCACTTGGCACCGTCGACACCCCTCGTCGCCAACTTTTCGCGGTTTCCGGCCGTAGTGGTCGGACCACATCTCTGGCTAGACTGCGGCGCACCCGGCCAGTGGAGGAGCGTTACGTGGACCAGCCAGACCAGTCCGCCCCGCAGAAGGGCACCGTGACGCAGCGGGCCATCGAGCAGATCAAGGCGATGATCGGCGAGGGCCGCCTGGAGCCGGGCCAACGCCTGCCCACCGAACGGGACTTGGCCGCCCAGCTGGGCATCTCGCGCAGTTCGATGCGGGAGGCGATCCGCGCGCTGACGGTGCTCGGCGTCCTGGAGGCCCGGCACGGCTCCGGCATCTACGTCACACAGCTGGAGGCGGGCGACCTCCTGGAGACGTTCGGGGTCGTCGCCGACCTCTCGCGCGGGCCGCGGCTCGTGGAGCTGCTCGAAGTGCGGCGGGTGCTGGAGTCGACGGCGACGGCGACGGCCGCCGCACGCATCTCACCGGACCAACTGGCCGATGTCGAGAAGCACCTGGAGGCGATGAACGCGACGGACGATCCCGAGGAGATCCTCGCGCACGACCTCGCGTTCCACCGCACGATCGCGCTGGCGGCCGGCAACGACACGATGGCGGCGATCCTGGAGGGCCTGTCCTCGCGGACGTTCCGCGCGCGCGTCTGGCGCGGCTATCAGGAGGAGGGCGCCTTCGAGCGTACGCGCCGCGAGCACGCCCGCATCCACCGCGCGCTCGTCGCCCGCGACCCGGAGGCGGCACGGGCCGCGGCGGCGGCACACGTCGGCGAGGTCGAGGAGTGGCTGCGGTCGCAGTTGGACGGGTGAGGAGGCGGCACCGGACGGCGAGGGGCGCGGCACGGCGGCCACCGGCGAAATTCGGGCGACGGATGCCGAACGGCTCTGGCAGCATCCCCGCGTGATCACTGACCCGCGCACCACCCCCTACCTGACCGCCGCCGTACGCAACAACGCCGAGTGGTGCGACGCCGTCTGCCGCTCCCATGGGGTGCCGGGCGCGGTCGAAGGGAGTGTGTGGAGCAGTCCCCGTCGTACTCCCCCGCTGTATCCCGACGCCGTGACGCTCGCGCCCGAGGCCACGGCCGAGGACGTCCTGGCGCGCATCGACGTCACGTCACCCGGCGCCTCCGTCAAGGACAGCTTCGCGACGCTCGACCTCTCCGGGGCGGGCTTCGAGGTGCTGTTCGAGGCGGGGTGGATCCACCGGCCCGGCGGGGAGCCGGCCGCTCCGGCGCCCCGCTGGGAACCGCTCACCGGCGCCGACGCGCTGTCCGCCTGGGAAGCCGCCTGGGCCGGTGACGACACGGACGACGAGCGGCTCTTCCTGCCCCGGCTGCTCGACGACGGCGCGGTCTTCCTCGCGGGAACCGAGGCGGGACGCATCACCGCGGGTGCCGTCGCCCACTCCGCCGCCGGAGCCGTCGGCGTCTCGAACCTCTTCGCCGCCGACGACGACCTGGACACCGCCTGGCGCTCCTGCCTCGCGGCCACGGCCCGCCTGTGGCCGGAGCTGCCGGTCGTCGGGTACGAGGGCGGCGACGACCTGGCGGCCGCGCTGCGCCAGGGCTTCGCCCCCGTCGGCCCGCTGCGCGTATGGCTGCGGACCGACGGGAGCGACTGACGGGCGCGACCGACGACAGGCGGGGGTCAGCCGCGCGTGAACCGCAGCGTCACCAGCTCGAACGGACGCAGCGTCACCGTCACCGCGTCGTCCGCGAGTTCCGGCGCCGCCACCCCGTCCAGCGGCCGCTCCAGCAGGTCGGTCACCGCGACCGAGCCCGCCGAGAACCCGGCCGTCAGCGTGGCCTTCGCCCGGCCGCCGCGCGACTCGTGGAAGCGGACGACCACGTCGCCGCTGCCGTCGTCGGCGAGCTTGACCGCGGTGACGACCACGGCGTCGTCGTCGACCGTGACCAGCGGCGCGACCTCCGAGCCGCCGGCCACCCGACGCTCCGGCAGGTTGATCCGGTAGCCCTCCCGCACCGCGTCGCCGATCGCCGCGCCCGGCACCAGCGCGTGCCGGAAGCGGTGCACGCCCTGGTCGGTCTCGGGGTCGGGGAAGCGCGGGGCGCGCAGCAGGGAGACGCGCAGGGTGGTGGTCGTGCCGGAGTCCTCGGCGCGGACCGTGCGGGTCACGTCATGGCCGTACGTGGAGTCGTTGACCAGCGCGACGCCCCAGCCCGGCTCCTCGATGTGCACGAAGCGGTGGTTGCAGGCCTCGAACTTGGCGGCCTCCCAGCTGGTGTTGGTGTGCGTGGCGCGGTAGAAGTGCCCGAACTGGGTCTCCGACGCGTACCGCTCCGCGTGGACGTCCAGCGGGAAGGCGAGCTTGAGGAACTTCTCCGTCTCGTGCCAGTCGACCTCGGTGTCGATGTCCAGGCGCCGCGCGCCGGGCGCGAGCGAGAGGACCTGGGTGAGCCGCGAGTCGCCGAAGGCCCGCACCACGCGGACCGAGGCGCCCTCGCCCGGCTCGACCGTCTCGGCCTCGACGAGGTCGGTGACGGTGTTGCGGTAGAACTCGTCGACGTCCCACGCGTCCCACATGTTCGGGAAGTCGGCGTGGATCTGCGGCAGGTTCGCCGCGCGGCCGGGCGCGACGGTCTCGCGGTCGGCCACCAGGTCGTACGCGGAGACGACCAGGCCGCGCGCGTCGATCTCCACCCGCAGCAGGCCGTTGTCGAGGACGTAGCCGCCCTCGGCGCGGGTCGCGATCGCCGACTGGCCGCCGATCGCGGCGGGGCGGGCGGCGCCGGCCGGGACGCCGTCGCGGGTGTGCGGCGTGGAGTTGAACACCAGGGCCGCGGTGCCCTCGCCCGCCAGGGCGCGCTGCGCCTTGTCGACGATGCCGGTCAGCTCCTGCGCGAGCGCCGCGTACGTGGCACGGGCCTCGCGGTGCACCCAGGCGATGGACGAGCCGGGCAGGATGTCGTGGAACTGGTGGAGCAGCACCGTCTTCCAGATGCGGTCCAACTGCTCGTAGGGGTAGGCGAATTCGGGGCAGCGCACGGCGGCGGTGGCGGCCCACAGCTCGGCCTCGCGCAGCAGGTGCTCGCTCCTGCGGTTGCCCTGCTTGGTGCCGGCCTGGCTGGTGAGCGTGGCGCGGTGCAGCTCCAGGTAGAGCTCACCGACCCACACCGGCGGGTTCGGGTACTCGGCTTCGGCCTTCTCGAAGAACTGCTCCGGCGTCTCCCACTGGACGGTCGCCGAGCCTTCGAGGTCGCGCAGGCGAGCGGCCTTGGCGATCATCTCGCGGGTGGTGCCGCCGCCTCCGTCGCCCCAGCCGGTGGGCGCCAGGGAGTGCCGGGCCACGCCCTTGTCCTTGAAGTTCTTCGCCGCGTGGGCGATCTCGCTGCCCTTCATCGAGCAGTTGTAGGTGTCGACGGGCGGGAAGTGCGTGAAGATGCGGGTGCCGTCGATGCCCTCCCAGTTGAAGGTGTGGTGCGGGAAGCGGTTGGTCTGCGACCAGGAGATCTTCTGGGTGAGCAGCCACTTGGAGCCGGCCGCCTTGATGATCTGCGGCAGGCCGGCCGCGAAGCCGAAGGTGTCGGGCAGCCACGCCTCGTCGTTCTCGACGCCGAACTCGTCGAGGAAGAACCGCTTGCCGTGCACGAACTGACGGGCCATCGCCTCCGAGCCCGGCATGTTCGTGTCGGACTCGACCCACATGCCGCCGGTGGGCACGAACCGTCCGTCGGCGACGGCCTTCTTGACCTTCGCCCACACCTCGGGGCGGTGCTCCTTGATCCACGCCCACTGCTGCGCCTGGGACATGGCGAACACGAAGTCCGGCTCGTCCTCCAGGAGCGCGGTCATGTTGGAGGTCGTGCGCGCCACCTTGCGCACCGTCTCGCGCAGCGGCCACAGCCACGCGGAGTCGATGTGCGCGTGGCCGACGGCGCTGATGCGGTGCGCGGAGGGCTCGGCGGGGGTGGTGAGCACGCCTTCCAGCCGGGCGCGCGCGGCGGCGGCAGAGCCGTTCACGTCCTGGAGGTCGACGGCGTCGAGCGCGCGGCCGACCGCGCGCACGATGTCGTAGCGCCGTCCGGAGTCGGCGGGCAGCTCCTGCATGAGCTCGCCGAGCACTTCGAGGTCGATGACGAGCTGCCACACGGTCTCGTCGAAGACGGCGAGGTCCATGCGCTCCAGCGTGTACTGGGGCTCGTCGCCCGCGGTCTCCTTGTCGCCGAGCCGGGTGGGCAGGAAGGGGTGGTAGTCGAGGATGACGGGGTTGGAGGCGGCCTCGATGTGCAGCCGCACCTCTTCGCCGCCCTCGGCGGGAGCGGCGATCCGCACCCACTGGTTGCGCGGGTTGAGGCCCTTCACGGGGGTGCCGTCGGGGCGGTAGACGAGGCCCTCGCACTGGAAGCCGGGCATGTTCTCGTCGAAGCCGAGGTCCAGGACGGCCTCGACGGTCCTGCCCGCCCACTCCTTCGGCACCGTCCCGTTCACCCGGAACCAGCTGGTGCCCCAGGGCGCACCCCACTTCTCGCCGACCGCGGTCGGCGCGGGCTCGGCGGCGAGGCCTTCGGCCACGGGGACGGGCTCGCCCGGCGCGTTCCACACGGCGACGTCGAGCGGCACGGAGGCGGGGTACACGGCGGGCCTGATGCGCTCGTCGAGAACGCGCTTGAGTCGGGCCTCGACCAGGGTGCGGTCGTCATGCATGAGGGGTCTCCCGGGTGGGTCGATCGGTGAAGGGGCACAATCCAGCCCCTCCGGCGTGTGAGGAGCGGGGTCCGGGGCGGAGCCCCGTGGCGGGCGGCCGTCGGAGCGCCTACCCGACGTCCTGCGGCAGCAGCACCTCGCGAATGCCCCGCGCGGCAAGATGCTCCGTGTCGGCGGCCCGGCTCGCGAGCACGGCCGTCGGCCGCACCCCGTCCGCCGCGAGGCGGGCGAACGCCTCGAAGAGCACCCCGCCGGGGGCACACGCGGACCGCCGCGAGGGCGCGTCGTCCACGACCACCGCGGTGGTCCGGACCGCCGGCGCGTACACGCGCCCGCGCCACTCCTCGGCGATCCGGGCGATCGCCGCACCCGCGGGCTTGACCTTGCCGTCGTTGGTCAGCAGGCCGAGGCTGTACTCCAGTTCGGGGAAGTCCGCGAGGTCCCGCGAGACGTCGTGCGAGCACCACCACGTCACGCCCCACACGTCCTGGCAGTCGAGCGCGGCGGCGACCGTCTCCTCGGTGAACTCCGCCGCGTGTTCGGCGGGGATCAGGGGCGCGGGCGCGCCGACCTCCTGGAGCCAGACGGGGCGGCGGGGGTCGTCCGCCCAGGCCTTGGACAGCTCGATCATGTACGCCGCGTGCTGCCGCGTCGCCGTGCCGGTGCGCCCGTGGCGCTGGGCCGTGCCGTTGAACACCCACGAGTGCACGGCGGTCGCCCCGCCGAGCCGGGCCGCCTGGGCGGGGGTGAACGGCTGGTCGTCCTGGTACCAGGCCGCGTCGTACTCGGCGTGCACGTGCAGCTTGCCGGGGGCGCCCTCCTCGCAGGCGGCGAGGACGGTCCGCAGCCAGCTGTCCGCCTGCTCCTCGGTGACGCGGTCCGGGTCGGGGTGCGGGCCCGCCGAGAACTGGTTGATCTCGTTGCCGATGGTCATGCCGATGAAGTTCGGCCGGTCGGCGAGCGCGGCGGCCAGCGTGCGCAGGTACGCGGCCTGCCCGGAGATCACGTCCGGGTCGGTGAAGATGTTCCGCCGGTGCCAGGTCTGTGTCCACGCGGGCAGGAAGTCGAAGCTGGACAGATGGCCCTGGAGGCCGTCGACGTTGACGTCGAGGCCCCGTTCGGCGGCGGCGTTGGCGAGCCGGACCAGCTGGTCGACGGCGCGGGGGCGGATCAGGGTGCGGTTGGGCTGGAAGTACGGCCAGATCGGGAAGACCCGGATGTGGTCGAGGCCGAGCGCGGCGATCGCGTCGAGGTCGGCGCGCACGGCGTCGAGGTCGAAGTCGAGCCAGTGGTGGAACCACCCTTGCGCGGGAGTGTAGTTGGCGCCGAAGCGCGGCGTGCCCGACGGGGCTGCGGAGGACGGTGCGGAAGGCAATGAGGATCCTGGTTCTGGAGGGGACGAACGGGGTCAGCCCTTGACCGCGCCCTCGCCGACGCCGCGGAAGAAGTACCGCTGCAGACAGGCGAAGAGGACGATCAGCGGGAGCACGGCGATGACCGTGCCCGCGGCGACGAGGCGCTCGTCGTTGGCGAACGTGCCGTGCAGGTAGTTCAGGCCGATGGTGAGCGTGAACCGGTCCGGGTCGCTCAGCACGATCAGCGGCCACAGGAAGTCGTCCCAGGCGCCCATGAACGCGAAGATCGCGACGACGGCGAGGGTGCCCTTGACCGCGGGCAGCGCGATGCGCGCGAACCGCTGCCAGACGTTGGCGCCGTCGACGAACGCGGCCTCCTCGATCTCGTAGGGCACGTTCAGGAAGGCGTTGCGCATCAGCAGGACGTTGAGCGCGGAGACGCAGCCGGGCAGCAGCACCCCGATGAGGGTGTTGTTCAGGCCGAGCTCACGCATGGTCGTGAACTGGGCGATGATGATGCCCTCGACGGGCACGAGCATCGCCAGGACGAAGACGATCGTGGCCGCCTTGCGGCCGCGGTAGCGCAGGCGTGCCAGGGCGAATCCGGCGAGGGTCGCGCCGACGCAGTTGGTGACGACGTTGGCGGCGGCCACCTTCAGGGAGTTGAGCGCGTAGTCCCAGACGGGGATGGTGTCGGCGACGCGCTCGTAGTTGTGGAGGGTCGGGTCGGAGGGCAGGAACTTCGGCGGGGAGTTGAAGATGTTCTCGTGCGGGCCCTTCAGGGACGTGGAGAGCTGCCAGAGGAACGGGCCGATCATCAGGGCGAGTACGGCGAGCAGGAGGCCGTAGCGCAGGACGATCTCCCACACGGGCATCCGGCGGCCGTTCTCGTCGGTGACGCGCGGCCGGCGCCGGGACTTGGTGTCTGCCGCGTGGTCGGTGGCGCTCACGCGTCCTCCTTCCGGTCCGCCCGCAGCACGAGCAGCATCAGCGCGACGGTGACGACGAAGACGACGACCGAGATGGCCGAGGCGTAGCCGACCCGCCCGGTCAGACCGGTGCCGACGCGCTGCACCAGCATCACGAGCGTGGTGTCCTCGCCGGCCGGGCCGCCGGTGGGGCCCGCCATCAGGTACACCTCGGAGAACACCTTGAAGGCGGCGACCGAGGAGAGCGCGGCGACGAGGACCATGGTGGAGCGCACGGCGGGCACGGTGACGGAGAAGAAGCGGCGCACCGCTCCCGCGCCGTCGACCGCCGCCGCCTCGTGGAGCTCGCGCGGCACGTTGGCGAGCGCCGCGAGATAAATGATCATGTAGTAGCCGAGGCCCTTCCAGACCGTGACGGCCATGGCGCTGAAGAGCAGCAGCCACTCGTCGCTCAGGAAGCCGACCTTGCCGACGCCGACGGCCTCGAGGACCGCGTTGACCAGGCCCCGTTCGTCGAGCATCCACACCCAGATCAGTCCGACGACGACGATCGAGGCGACCACCGGGGTGTAGAAGGCGGACCGGAAGAAGGTGATGCCGGGGATGTGCTTCTGGACGAGCATCGCGAGCAGCAGCGGCAGCAGCACGAGCGCGGGGACGACCCCGACGACGTACAGCACGCTGTTGCGCAGTCCGATCCAGAACATCTCGTCGTGCCACAGCTCACGGAAGTTGTCGAAGCCGACGAACTTCCCCTCGATCAGCGTGCGTTTGTCGGTGAAGGAGTTGATGAGCGTGCTGATGAACGGATAGAGGATGAAGATGCCGACGATCGCGAGGCCGGGCGCCGCGAACAGCCAGGGGCTGGTGGGCAGTTGGCGCCGGATGCGGCCCCCGCCGCGCCCCTCGGGGGTGGAGGTGCGGGGCGCGGGAGGTGCCGCGGGGGCGTCGGCCGGGGTGGCGTGGGTGGTGCTGGGGCTCTTCATGGTCGTACGGGTCCCTGCCCTCAGCTCGTCTGGAGCAGCCGGTCGCAGTTCTTGACAGCGTTGTCAAGTGCTTCCTTGGGGGTCTCCTTGCCCTGCAGCGCCTTGGCGACGGCGTTGCGCAGCTCGACCTTCATCTGCTCGCTGAAGAGCACGGGCGTGTAGTTCACCGCGGTCTTGATGGACTTGGCGGCGGCGACGCGCACCCGCGTCTCCTCCTTGCCGTCCTCCTTGGTGAAGTACGGGTCGTCCAGGGAGCCCTTCGTGCTCGGGAAGATCGCGACCTTCTTGGCGAACTCCATCTGGTGCTCGGCGTCGGTGACGAAGTGCGCGAAGGCGACGGCGGCCGGCGTCTGCTTGGTGCGGGCGTTCACCATCACGCCCATCACGTACATGTTGTCCTTGCCGGTACTGCTGATCTGCGGGGTGATGCCGATGTTCTTGTAGAGCGAGGGCGCGTCCTTCTTGAACCTCTCCAGGTCCAGGGCGCTGCCGGGGTTCATGGCCACGGCCTCGGTGAGGAACTTCTTGCCCGTCGACTCCGGGGTGGCGGTCAGGGCCTGCCCGTCCAGCGCCTTCGCGTCGTACAACTTCTTGTACTCGGTGAGGAGTTCGACGCCCTTCGCGTCGTTGAAGGTGAAGCCGGTGCCCTCCTTGTTCATCAGCGGCACGCCGTAGCGGCCGAAGTCCTCGATGGCGGGGACGTTGGCGAGCGTGGCCGTCTTGCCGCCGCTCTTCTTCGCCAGCCGCATCGACTGGTCGAAGAGTTCGTCGAACGTCTTGGGCGGCTTGTTCTCGTCCAGCCCGGCGTCCTTGAACAGCCGCTTGTTGTAGAAGAGCGGCCCGGTGTTCAGGTACCAGGGGAAGGCGTACGTGCCGTCCATGCCCGGTATCCGGTGGCTCTTCCACGCCCCGGGCAGGTACTCCTTCTCGTACTTCCCCGCGGCCTTGCCGAGGTCGAGGGCCAGGCCCGCCTTCGCGAGCGGGGCGACGAGGTCGGGCGAGACGTTCACGACGTCGGGCAGCGTGCCCGCGGCGGCGTCGGCGCTGATCTTGTCGGCGTAGCCCTCGCCGGGCTGGTCGATCCAGTTCACCTCGGTGCCGGGGTACTTCTTCTCGAACTCGTCGACGACGCCCTCGAAGTAGTCCTTGAAGTTGGCCTTCAGGTTCCAGGTCTGGAAGGTGATCTTGCCTTCGATCTTCCCCGACGCGTCCGTGGAGCCGCCGTCACCGCCGTCGCCACAGGCGCTCAACGGCAGCAGGACGGCGAGGACGGCGCCTGCGGCGACCGCTCTGCGGGGGATGCGGGAGATACGCACGGTGAAACGGCTCCTTTGCTCGGCCCAGCGTGAGGCGGCGGTGACTGCGGCCGTCCGAGCCGGGGCAATCCACGCCGAGGCAGACCCTGCACGCAACGGCGATTAAAAGTCAATGGATTGGCTTGGATCGATATCTGTGATCGCCCGAACATGCCAGTAACCTCCCAGGTCAGAAAGGCGCGTTGAAGGTCTTGCGGCAAACGACTAATGCGCTTTAGAGTCGGCCCGCTCAAGCGCATTAGTGCACGGGCGCCAGGAAAGGGGCATCGGGTGCAAGGCAAGCGGTCACCGGCGCGCAGACCGACCATGAAGGACATCGCGCGCCGCGCCGGGGTCTCCGAGAGCGCCGTCTCGTTCGCGCTCAACGACCGCCCCGGCGTCTCCGCCATCACCCGCGACCGGGTGCGCAGGGTCGCCGAGCAGCTGGGCTGGCGGCCCAGCACGGCGGCGCGCGCCCTGTCCGGCGAGGGCTCGGCGACGGTGGGCCTGGTGGTGGCGCGCCCGGCGGAGACGCTGGGCGTCGACTCGTTCTTCCTGCAGCTCATCTCGGGCATCCAGGAGGTCCTGGCGGAGCGGCACCTGGGGCTGCTGTTCCAGGTGGTGGAGGATGTGACGGCCGAGTGCGCGGTCTACCGCCGCTGGTGGGCCGAGCACCGGGTGGACGGCGTCCTGGTCGTCGACCCGCGCACCGACGATCCCCGGCCCGCGCTCCTGGACGAACTGGGCCTGCCCGCGGTGGTGACCGGCGGCGTGCCCGACCCCGACGCGGGACACCCGGGCCTGTCCACGGTCTGGGCGGACGACGCGGGCGCGATGGCGTCGGTCGTGGGGCATCTGCACACGCTCGGGCACCGACGCATCGTCCACATCGCGGGCCTCGAAGGCCTCGCGCACACCGAGCGCCGCATCCGCACCCTGCGCGCCGAGGCGGCGAGCCGCGGCCTGTCCGGGGTGCGTTCGGTGCCGACGGACTACTCGGACGCGGAGGGCGCCGCCGCGACCCGGCGGGTCCTGGAGTCCGCCGAGCCGCCGACGGCGCTCGTGTACGACAACGACGTGATGGCCGTGGCCGGCGTCGCCGCCGCGACCTCCCTGGGCTTCGCGGTCCCCGACGACGTCTCGGTCGTCGCCTGGGAGGACTCGGCGCTGTGCCGCATGGTGCACCCGTGGCTGACGGCGCTCTCCCGGGACACCGTCGCCTTCGGCCGCACCGCGGCCCGGGAACTGCTCGCCCTCCTGGACGACGGGCCCGCGGCGACGGTCCAGGTGCCGCTGCCGCGGCTCATCGAGCGGGAGAGCACGGGACCCGTCCGGAGCTGACCGTCCGTCACGCCTGGCCGGACCCCGGACCGGGCGTCACGCTTCCTTGGCGGCCTCCAGCGGGCCAAGCGCCGCCGCCCTGCGGGCCGGGACCGCCGCCGCGACCGCGCCGATCGCCAGGGAGGACAGGCACACCAGGAGCAGCGTCCCCCAGGGCAGCGCCAGGGAGTACTGCTCGATCGCGCCGTTGGCGAGCGAGCCGACCGCCCAGGCGCCGAACAGGCCGCCCGCGACCGGCGCATCAGGTCGTCGTCCTCGACCAGCAGCACGCGGACGGGGCGCGGGGCCGCCCCGGGCGAGACGGGTGAGGACACGGCGGAGAGCTCCTGTTCGGGCGGTCCGGAGCGGGTGGTCCGGGGGCGGAGGGTCCCGGTGGGA
>NZ_LIRJ01000472.1 GCF_001419745.1 Streptomyces silaceus
GGGCGACCTCGTCCTCCTCCGCCTCGCCGACGACGCCGGCCACACACTCCTGGAGCACATGGCGGGCGACGGCGAGGGAGCCCGCGCGTACACCTGGGACGACAAGACGAAGCTCACCTCGTACGTCCCCTACGAGTGGCCCGTACGGATCGCCGCCGTCGCCCGCGACCGGCGCAGGGTCACCTTCGAGCGGCCCCTGCCCCTCGACGTACGCCCGGAATGGGACCCCCGCCTCACCACCCACGTCACCGCCCTGACCGGCTCCGGCGTCGAGGGCCTCACCCTGGAGGCCGTGCAGACCCCGCAGTCCCCGCACCTCCTGGACAAGGGCCACAACGGCGTCACCTTCCAGTGCGCGTACGACTGCTGGGCCGACGACGTCGTCGTACGCCACGTCGACAACGGCTTCGGGCTCGTCGCCGCCTCCGCCTGCACCCTGCGCCGCACGCGCGTGGCGGGCCGCGGCTCCCACCACCCGTACTTCTGCCGCGAGGGCTCGCACGACAACCTCGTCGAGGACTTCGTGATCGAGCGGCGCACGACCCCCGCCCCCGCGGGCACCCAGCTGCACGGCATCAACGTCGAGGGGCTCTCCTCCCACAACGTCTGGTCACGCGGCCGCATGGAGATGGGCACGTTCGACAGCCACCGCGGCATGCCGTTCGCGAACGTACGGACGGACATCACCGTCGACAACAACGGCCGCCACGGCGGCGACGCGAGCGCGGGCCCCCTCTTCGGAGCCCGCTTCACCCACTGGAACATCCGCGTCACCAACGAACGCGCCGGCCTGATGAAGATCGACGGCCTCGCGCCGTACAGCGCGACGGTCGGCATCAACGCGGTCCGCGAGTTCGACCAGATCGACGTACCCGACTTCACCGGCGACCTGCACGCGCGCCTGGAGCTGTACGGGACTACGGACGGGGTGCGCCCGCGGAATCTGCACGAGGCGCAACGGTCCCTGCGGGGCTGACCTCGGCGATCTCCGGGACCGTCGAGACCTCCGAGCCCTCCGAGACCTCCGCGACCTCCGCGACCTCCGCGACCTCCGAGCCCTCCGAGACGGTCGAGTCGTCCGGCAGCCCCCGCATCAGCACCCAGTACCCCAGTGCCGCCCCCGTCCCGATCACCGCGCACGCGCCCCAGAGCCACTCCGCCCCGAACCGGTCGATCATGAAGCCGGACATCAGCGGGGCGACCAGCGCGGCCACGGACCACGACAACGTGTACATGCCCTGGTAGCGGCCGCGGCCGTGGAGGGGGGAGAGGCGGACGACGAGACCCGTCTGCGTCGGCGCGTTGACGATCTCGGCGAGCGTCCACACGCACACCGTCAGGGCGAAGACCCCGACCGACCCGGCGAACGCGGTGAGCCCGAAGCCGTACCCGGCGACGAGCGAGGAGATAACCAGCAGCCGGCGCGGGTCCCGGTGCTCGATGAACCGCGTGACCGGGATCTGCAGGGCGACGATCAGCACGCCGTTCACGGCGATCGCGAGGCCGTAGTCGGCGGGCGTGAAGCCCGCCTCGCCCATGGCGACCGGCAGCCCCACGGACCCCTGCTGAAAGATCAGCGCAACAAGGAAGGACAGCCCCACCACACCCATGAACCGCCCGTCCCGCAGCACGGTCCCGAGCCCGACCGCAGGCTCGGCGTCCTTCTCCAGGGCCGTGCGCACCGGCCGCGACTCCGGCAGCTTCACGAAGACGACGATCGCGCAGACCATCGTCATGGCGGCCTCGATGAGGAAGCCGGCGAGGTAGCTGTACGAGGCGATGAACCCGGCGCCCGCCGAGGAGATCGCGAACCCGAGGTTGATCGCCCAGTAGTTGAGCGAGAAGGCCCGCACCCGGTCCTCGGGCCGCACGATGTCCGCCATCATCGCCTGCACGGCGGGGCGGGAGGCGTTGCTCGCCATGCCGACGAGGAAGGCGACGCCCGCGATGGCGACGGGGTGCTCCATGAAGCCGAGCAGCGCCACGGACAGGGCCGTCGAGGCCTGCGCGACCAGCAGGGTGGGCCGCCGCCCGAGCCGGTCGGTCATCACGCCGGCGCCGAGCGAGGAGACGACGCCGCCGAGCCCGTGCAGGGCGGCCACAAGTCCCGCGTACGAGGCCGAATAGCCCCGCTCCAGGGTCAGGTACAAGGCCATGAAGGTCGCGACGAAGGCCCCGAGCCGGTTGACCAGAGTGCTCGTCCACAGCCACCAGAAGGCGCGGGGGAGACCGGAGACGCTCTCGCGCACGGCGCGTCTCATGGCGGTGATCGGCATAGGTCTTCCCCCGGGTGTACGCGGCTTTGTAAGTGTCTCTACAGGTAAGCGCAACTTACGGGCCGGAGGTCCCGCCCCGCCACTCGATTGACGAGAACCGTCAACTGCCGCCCATCCCCGTTCTCCGCGCCCGCGCGCGCGAGGCGCCCCGGGGTTCGATTACGCTCGGAGTCATGGCCGACGCACCGTACAAGCTGATCCTCCTCCGCCACGGCGAGAGCGAATGGAACGCCAAGAACCTGTTCACCGGCTGGGTGGACGTCAACCTCAACGAGAAGGGCGAGAAGGAGGCGGTCCGCGGCGGTGAGCTGCTCAAGGACGCCGGCCTGCTCCCCGACGTGGTCCACACGTCGCTCCAGAAGCGCGCGATCCGCACCGCGCAGCTCGCCCTGGAATCGGCTGACCGCCACTGGATCCCGGTCCACCGCAGCTGGCGCCTGAACGAGCGCCACTACGGCGCCCTGCAGGGCAAGGACAAGGCCCAGACGCTCGCCGAGTTCGGCGAGGAGCAGTTCATGCTGTGGCGCCGCTCGTACGACACCCCGCCGCCGGCCCTGGACCGCGACGCCGAGTTCTCCCAGTTCGACGACCCGCGCTACGCCACGCTCCCGCCGGAGCTGCGCCCGCAGACGGAGTGCCTGAAGGACGTCGTCGTCCGCATGCTCCCGTACTGGTACGACGGCATCGTCCCGGACCTCAAGTCCGGCAAGACGGTCCTGGTCGCCGCCCACGGCAACAGCCTCCGCGCCCTGGTCAAGCACCTGGACGGCATCTCGGACGCCGACATCGCGGGCCTGAACATCCCCACGGGCATCCCGCTCTCCTACGAACTGGACGCCGACTTCAAGCCGCTCAACCCGGGCGGCACCTACCTCGACCCGGAGGCCGCGAAGGCGGCAATCGAGGCGGTCAAGAACCAGGGCAAGAAGAAGTAGCTTTTGTGATCATGCCCCTGAGCTGCGCGTTCGACGCGACTCAGGGGCATTTTCACGACCTGGGACCGCTCTGGGCCCTCAGTTCCCGGGGGCCTGCGGCCGGATTGCTCGCCCGAGCCTTGCCGGGCGACCGCCAGTCGGCCCCGTCGCGCGGATGTGACGTGACGGTGTGATGCGGTGGTCCGCCGTAGCGCCATAGCCGTTCCTACGCGCCGCTATCCGACCTATCGTCACGACATGTCGTGGCTACCCCTTTTAGGGACGGTGGTTGGAGCAGCCATTGCGCTGAGCACCGCCCTCCTCGTTGAGCGCCGCCGGGAGCGCAGGCAGGACCGAATAGACCTTCGTACGACCAGCCGGGACCTGTACGGGCGCTACCTCGCGGCTCATGCCCACATGCGCGCACAGCTGCGCATCCTCGTTGTCACATCGGGCCTGTCGGATGAAGAGCGCGCGAATAGGGCCCGCGCGGCCTACAACAGCTGCTTCGCTCCGCGTTACGAGCTCGAGGTGTCGGCTCCGCAGTCGGTGCTGTTCCTCGCACATGATGTGGATGAGCGTGCGAGAGTGCTGCGAGACGAAGTCGTCGAAGGCACGAACATCCAGGTCGAGGGCTCGGAAGCTGTAACCGAGTACGTGGATGCCATGAGGCGCATAAGCGTCGCGATGAGGGCGGACCTAGGCGTGAGCGACAGCAACTAACGCCGCCGCATCCCCGTCTTGCTGCGGTCTTTCAACACCGAGGCGTAGAACTGCCTCAGCGCATGCATGCCGTTCGCGCGAGAGTCGCGGCGTACGCCTGACCAGGCTCAGGAACCGGATCACCCCTGCGGCGGCGGGACCAGGCTTCCACGCTTCCTCGTTCAGAGATGTACGCACCAGCCAGGCGGCCGCGACCAAGCCCCGGAGCTGCCCAGGGTAAGAAGAAGTAGCCCACCCACCCCCCGCCCGCGTCGAGCGCGTAGGTCAGGGGGTGGCTGCCTGGGTTACGCCCTGGGCCAGGTCGTTCGTGGCGTCCAGGATCCAGTGGCCGAAGCTCGTGGGGGCGATCAGGACGCCGAAGACGAGGACGAGGGTCATCGTCAGGACCGCGTCGATCCGCTTACGGGGCTTCGGGGGTCTGCGCACCAGGATGAAGATGACGATCGCCAGCAGTACCGCGAGGTCCACCGTGAGTACCACTGGCCGTCCTCCCGTCTGGCAAGACAATCCCGGCTTCCTGTGTAGCCCGAAAACGCTTGCGTGACAGCGCAGTTACCCCGGGTTGGCGTGGAAGCGCTCCCCCGGGGCCAAAACGGTCCGGCTCAGCGGGTGAAGTTCAGGTACTTCCACGCGCCGTGCGTCGTCGAGTTCACGTTGTCGCCCGACGTGCCGTTCACGTACGACGAGCGGATGCGCGCGCGGATGCCCGACTGGCCGGGGGCGCCCAGGCGCACCGCGGAGTAGCCGTCGAGGGCGATCTCGAAGTACTCCGAGCCCGTGGAGTGCCACTTGCGGTCGAGACCGTAGACCTGGACCTCGAAGCGCTGCTTGCGGCCCTTGTAGTAGGTCATCTTCGTGGTGAGGACCGGGTCCGTGTTCTTGTGGAAGTAGTGGTACGTCGTGGAGCCGATCTTGCCCGTCTTGTAGTGCTTCGAGACGGCGCTGGAGATCTTGACCTTGGCGTACGTCGTGGACGTGGCCTTCTTGGAGGCGTACCGCGCGTCTCCGGAGAAGACGGCCGTGACCTTCGTGTCGCGCTTCATGTCGACCGTGGCCGACAGGTTGCCCGAGGAGTTGACCTTGGCCTTCTTGACGAGCTTGTTGGGCTTGTCGCCGCCGTAGGGGTCGGCCCAGATCTCGACGGTGCGGTTCTTGTACGTGGTGCCGAGGTGCGCGGTGAAGGAGACGTCGGCGCCGTAGGAGTAGACGTTGCCGTTCTTGTTCAGGGTCAGCTTCGGCGCGGTGCGGGAGACCTCCACCGAGTCCGACGCGGACGCCGCCGTGTGCGTGGCGTCACCGGCGTACGCGACCTTGTAGGTCACCTTGCCGCCCGCGGGCGGGGTGTCCTTGAAGGAGAAGGAGCCGTCCGCCGCGGTCTTCACCGAGGGCAGCGCCTTGCCGGGCGCCGGCGAGTCGACGTCCGTGCGCGTGACCGTCAGGGGAGTGCCCGCAGGGATCTCCGTCCCGGCCAGCTTGCCCGTGACGGTGAGCTCCTTGGCCCGCGGCGCCTTCTCGGGCGCGCTGACCGTGAGCTTCGGCAGGGACTTGGCGGGCGCGTCCAGGACCCGCAGCGAGTAGACGTCCGCGCTGTTGTAGGAGACGGCGAAGAGCTTGCTGCCGTCCGGCGCCCACGCCAGGCCGCCCTCGGCGAGGGTGTCGCCGCCGCTGCCGCCGCCCGTGTTGGGGAAGTCGTACTCGCGGACCTTGGACCACTGGCCCTGCTTGTAGATGTGCACGTCGGGCCGGTACCAGGAGAAGGTGCCCGCCGCCACGGTGCCGTCCGGGGCGATGTCCACGGCCGCGCCGTAGTCCCCGGAGTCGTAACGGCCCACGGGGGACAGGTCCTTGGTGGAGTACACCGGGTGGTAGTACGGTGCGCCGCTGGCCGTGACGACCTGCGTCCCGTCGGGCGAGACCGCGATGTCGTCGAAGAAGCCGCCCTCGACCGACTTGCTGGCCACCGTCGTCGGCTTCGGGCCCGAGACGTCGTACACGGTCAGCGTGTCGTCGCTGGTGGCCTTCTCGCCGGCCACCAGGATCCCCGAGTCGGGGTCGGAGCCGAGCTCGGGAGCGGCGTAGAAGCTCGCGCCGTCGTCCTGGCCGAGCGCGACGACCGGCTCGTCCCCGGAGAGGTCGAGCGAGCCGATGCCGCCCTGGGCGTCGGGCCCGTAGCCGAACCACAGCTTGCCGCTCGCGAGGGCGAGGGTGCGCGGCTTCTCCGCGCCGTCGAGCGCGTAGCTCGCGCTCTGGGTGTACGTGGAGGTCTCCACGGAGACGATCCGGTTGAGCCCCGAGACCGCCGCGTACACCTGGCGGGAGTCGGGCGAGAGCACGAGGCCCTCGACGTCCGGCAGCCCGTCCAGGGTCGCCTTGACGGTGCCCGCGTAGTCCGTGACGACGATCTTGCCGCCGCGCGGGTCGGAGACGTAGACGCGCTGGTGCTCCCCGTCCACCAGCACGTCGCCCGCCGACTTCACGTCCAGGACCTTGGCCGAGTCCGCGGCGGCGGGACCGGACGCCACCGCGACCAGGGCGGCGGAGCTGAAGAGGACCGCGAGCGCTGTCGCGGTCGAGATGGTGCGCGTACGCACGATATGTGACCCCCCACATATGAAGAACCCAGGCCAGACGCCCGGGAGTTGAGCCCCCGTTACAGCGCCCTCACATTAGGGCATTCCTGTGAAGACAGGGGAGGGAGTTTCTCGTGGGACGCCCCGGCCCCGCGGGGATCCGGACCCCGCCGCCCCGCTCGCCCGCCCGCGCGCGTGTGCGCCGTTGATGCGCCCCTCGGCCCTGGGCATGGAATGGGCATCAGGCAGTACGCCAGTACGCCTTCGAGGAGGAGACCATGGCCGTGTCCCCCATGACCGAAACCGTCCCCGAGCAGACGACCGGCGCGCCACAGCTGCCTGTTCTCGCACTGCTGGGCTCCTGCGGCTGCGGCTCGGGCTGCAGCTGCGGCTGCCAGTCGGGCGGCTCCTGCCAGTGCGGCGGCGGCTGCGGCTGACACACGTGTGCCCCGTGCCGCCGGGACATCCCGGGGGCACGGGGCACGTTCGCGCGCGGCAGAGGCAGGCGCGGCGGCGGAGGCAGGAGCCGAAGCGGCGTCCTACGCCCCTTCCACCGGCGCCCCCGCCGGCTGGATCTCGTCCGCGTGCTCGCCCGTGACGAGGTACACGACCCGCTTCGCCACCGACACCGCGTGGTCCGCGAAGCGCTCGTAGTAGCGGCCGAGCAGCGTCACGTCGACGGCCGTCTCGATGCCGTGCTTCCAGCGGTCGTCCATCAGGTGCTGGAACAGCGTGCGGTGCAGCTGGTCCATCTCGTCGTCGTCCTGCTCCAGCTGGAGCGCGAGGTCGACGTCCTTGGTGATGATGACCTCCGCCGCCTTCGCCATCAGGCGCTGCGCGAGCTGGCCCATCTCCAGGATCGTGGCGTGCAGGTCCCGCGGCACCGCCGAGTCCGGGAAGCGGAGCCTGGCCAGCTTGGCGACGTGCTGGGCGAGGTCGCCCGAGCGCTCCAGGTCGGCGCTCATCCGCAGCGAGGTGACGACGATGCGCAGATCCGTGGCGACCGGCTGCTGCCGCGCCAGCAGGGCTATCGCGCGCGCCTCCAGGTCGTGCTGCAGATCGTCGACCTTCTGGTCTGCGGCGATCACGCTCTCGGCCATCTTCAGGTCGGCGTCGAGCATGGCCGTGGTGGCGCGCCCGATCGCGGAGCCGACCAGACGGGCCATCTCGACCAGGCCCTCCCCGATCGAGTCAAGTTCCTCGTGGTACGCGTCCCGCATGTGGCTGTCCCTCTCTCGTACGTCTCAGGGGGCTGGCCCCTACGCTCCCACGGTGTGGGCCCGACGCGTCCGTTTCCGGCACCTCACATGAACCACCTGCGTCATCAAGGTGAACTGTGGGCGACGCGGGACGGCACCCGCCACCCGAGCGGCCCCGGTCCGGTCGGGAGAAGTGAACCCCCACCATCCCCTCGGTGAACTCTGGGCGACGAGTGTTCGAGCCCGCACCCGTATGGCTGTGAGCGGTGCTTATTCGGCGCATAACCTGGATGCATGGACGTGAACGCGGCGGTCGCCGCAGCGGCAGCGATCGCCGGGGTGTGCACCGGCGTCATCGCCATGCTGGCGTTCCGCTGGAGCGAGCGCGACCAGAAACGCCCCACCCGCACATCTCTGCACACCGACCCCGTTCTCCCGCCCGGCGTGGACACGGTCCTCTCCGTGCTGCGGTCCTCCGCGGTCGTCCTCGACGAGGCCGACAGCGTGGTCAAGGCCAGCTCGGCGGCGTACGCACTCGGTCTCGTACGCGGCGGGAAGCTCGCCGTCGAGCCGATGCTGCAGATGGCCCGCGACACCCGCCGCGACGGGGAGATACGCCAGGTCGAGCTGGACCTGCCCCGGCGCGGCACCGGCCGCGGCGAGGCGCTCGCGGTCTCCGCGCGCGTGGCCCCGCTCGGCTCCCGTCTCGTCCTGCTCCTCGTGGAGGACCTCACCGAGGCCCGCCGCATCGAGGCCGTACGACGCGACTTCGTGGCGAACGTGAGCCATGAGCTCAAGACCCCCGTGGGGGCGCTCTCCCTGCTGTCCGAGGCCGTCATGGACGCCTCGGACGACCCCGAGGCCGTCGAGCGCTTCGCGGGCCGCATGCAGATCGAGGCGACCCGTCTGACGAGCCTCGTCCAGGAGCTCATCGACCTCTCCCGGGTGCAGAACGACGACCCCCTGGAGGACGCCGAGCCGGTCCGGGTCGACGAACTGGTGGCGGAGGCGATCGACCGCAGCCGTCACCAGGCCTCCCACAAGCAGATCACCATGGCCGCCGGCGGCACCGCCGACCTGCAGATCTGGGGCAACCGCGGCCAGCTCGCCGCGGCGCTCGGCAACCTCGTCGAGAACGCCGTGAACTACAGCCCGGCCCGCACCCGCGTGGGCATAGCCGCCCGCCGGGTCGCCGCACCCGGCGGGGACCTCATCGAGGTCGCGGTCACCGACCAGGGCATCGGCATCTCCGACAAGGACAAGGAGCGCATCTTCGAGCGCTTCTACCGCGTCGACCCGGCCCGCTCCCGGGCCACCGGCGGCACCGGCCTCGGCCTCGCCATCGTCAAGCACGTGGCCGCCTCGCACGGCGGGGAGGTCACCGTGTGGAGCTCCGAGGGTCAGGGCTCCACCTTCACCCTGCGGCTGCCCGAGGCGGCCGCGCACCGCGACCGCGGAACCGGTCACGGCGGCGGACTCGACGACGAGGTCACCCCGCCCGACGAGACCACCACGTACGAACCCATTCCTGCCCCGGAGGTCCTTCCGTGACCCGAGTGCTCGTCGTCGAGGACGAGGAATCCTTCAGCGACGCTCTGTCCTACATGCTCCGCAAGGAGGGCTTCGAAGTCGCCATCGCGGCGACCGGCCCGGACGGACTCGACGAATTCGAGCGCAACGGCGCCGACCTCGTCCTGCTCGACCTGATGCTGCCCGGCCTGCCCGGCACCGAGGTCTGCCGCCAGCTGCGCAGCCGCTCCAACGTCCCGGTGATCATGGTCACCGCCAAGGACAGCGAGATCGACAAGGTGGTCGGCCTGGAGATAGGAGCCGACGACTACGTCACCAAGCCGTTCTCCTCGCGGGAGCTGGTCGCCCGCATCCGCGCGGTCCTGCGCCGCCGCGGTGAGCCCGAGGAGGTCACGCCGCAGGCCCTGGAGGCGGGACCGGTCCGCATGGACGTGGACCGCCACGTCGTCACGGTCTCCGGCTCCAAGGTCGACCTCCCCCTGAAGGAGTTCGACCTCCTGGAGATGCTCCTGCGCAACGCGGGCCGCGTACTGACCCGCATGCAGCTCATCGACCGCGTCTGGGGCGCCGACTACGTGGGCGACACGAAGACCCTCGACGTCCACGTGAAGCGCCTGCGCGCCAAGATCGAGCCGGACCCGGGGGCCCCGCGCTACCTGGTCACGGTCCGTGGCCTGGGCTACAAGTTCGAGCCGTAGGCCGCAGCCACGGTGGCATGAAGAAGGGCGGTACCCCGACCGGGGTACCGCCCTTCTCGCTGTGTGCGTACGCCGCTCAGTGCTCGGCGCCGTCGCCCGCGCCGTGCGACGCGGTGCCGCCGTCCGCGGCCTCGGATGCCTCACCGGACGGGTTCGTGCTCGCACCGTCCGCGGCCTCGCCCGAGGCGCCCTCACGCGCGCCCTCGGACGGCTTGCCGGAGGGGCTGCCCGAGGCGCCCTTCGACGGCTTGGCGTCCGGCGCCTTCGGCAGCTCGCTCGGGCCCCACTTGCTGAAGTAGCTCTCGGCGGGCACCACGAACGCCTGGAGCTGCACGTCGCCGGTCTTGCTGAAGGCGAAGGTGACCTTCTGCGCGTTGCCGTCCTTGATGGCCTCGCGGCTGCTGGGCAGGACGGCGGAGGCGTTGTTCTCGCCGCCGATGACGATGGAGCCGCCGGCCGGGACGGTCAGCGGACCGTTCGGCTTGGAGTCCTTGTCGTCCTTGCCCGGCGAGAGCTTGGCCTTCTTGTCGGTGCCGTCGACCGTGATCGTGTCCAGGGTCTGGGCGGTCCGGCCGGTGTTGAAGATCGTCGCGGAGACCACGGCCGGACCCTTGGAGTCCAGGTCCGGCTGCGTGATGACCATGGCGTTCTGGATCTTGATGTCGCCGACGGAGGTCGCGGCGTTGTCCGGCTTGACCTCCATCGTCTGTGCGTTGTTGCCGGCGCCGCACGCGGCGAGCGAGGCGAGCGAGAACGCGATGGCGGTGGCGGCGATGGCGCCGCGTCGAAGGCTGCGGCTCACGGCGGCGGCAACTCCTTGAACGTGGGCGGTACGGGACGGGCGGGCGGCCGTAAAGCCGCCCTAAGGGTGTGTCAGCGGCCTTAGGTTACCGAGCCGTTCCCGCGCCATCGCACCCGACCCGCCCCTTCGGCCCGTGAGCCTGTGCGACCCCCCTGTGCCC
>NZ_LIRJ01000473.1 GCF_001419745.1 Streptomyces silaceus
CGCCCGCCCCGCTCGCCTCGTACCGAGGAGCCCCTCATGCACTGGTTGTTCGGTGACCAGCTCGGCCCGCACTTCCTCACGCCGGGCGAGCACGGACCCGGCCGGGACACCCCGCTGCTCCTCGTCGAGGCCCGCTCGGTGTTCCGGCGGCGCCGGTTCCACCGGGCCAAGGCCCACCTGGTGCTGTCCGCCATGCGGCACCGCGCCGCCGAACTCGGCGACCGCGTGACCTACGTGCGCGCCGACACCTACCGGGAAGGCCTGGAGAAGGCGGCGCGCGGACGCCCGGTGACCGTCCATCACCCCACGTCGTACGCCGCCCTCCGCCTGGTGCGCGCCCTGCCGCGGGTCACCGTGGCGCCCGCGCGCGGGTTCCTGGTCCCCATGGCGGACTTCGCCGCGTGGGCCGACGGACGCGGTACGAGCCTGCGCCAGGAGGACTTCTACCGCTGGGTCCGGCGCGGGCACGACCTGCTGATGGACGGCGAACGGCCCGCCGGAGGCCGGTGGAACCTCGACCACGACAACCGCGAGCCGCCGCCGCGCGGCGCCACGACGCTGTCCGTCGACCGGCCCTACCGGCCGCGCGAGGACGACATCGACGAAGAGGTCCGCCACGACCTGGACCGCTGGGAGAAGGACGGTGACGTGTCCTTCGTCGGACGCGACGGACCCCGGCGGTTCGCCGCCACCCGCACCGAGGCACGCGCCGCGCTGGACCGCTTCGTCGAACGTCGCCTCACGACGTTCGGCCCGTACGAGGACGCGATGCTGGCCGCCGACCCCACGATGAGCCACAGCCTGCTGTCGGCCCCGCTCAACCTCGGCCTGCTCGATCCCGCCGAGTGCGTCGAGCGGGCGGACACCGAGTGGCGCGAGGGGCGGGCACCGCTGGGCAGCGTGGAGGGCTTCGTCCGGCAGATCGCCGGCTGGCGCGAGTACGTCTGGCAGCTGTACTGGTACTTCGGCGACGACTACCGGCACTCCAACGCCCTCGGCCACCGCGGGCGGCTGCCCGACTGGTGGAACGACCTGGACGCCGACGCCGTACCGGCGCGCTGCCTGAGCACCGTGCTCGCGCAGGTCCGCGACACGGGATGGACGCACCACATCCCGCGCCTCATGGTCCTCGGCAGCCACGCCCTCCAGCGCGGCTGGGACCCCGTCGCCGTCACGGACTGGTTCCACCGCTGCTTCGTGGACGGCTACGACTGGGTCATGGTGCCCAACGTGGTCGGCATGTCGCAGTACGCCGACGGCGGTCGGATGACCACCAAGCCGTACACATCGGGCGGTGCCTACATCAACCGCATGAGCGACCTGTGCGGGCCGTGCGTCCACCGGCCCACGGAACGCCTCGGCGAGCGCGCCTGCCCGTACACGGCCGGGTATTGGGCCTTCCTCGACCGGCACCGGGAACGGCTCGCCCGCAACCACCGCACCACCCAGGCGGTGCGTCAGCTGGAGCGGCTCACCGGAATCGAGGACGTCCGGCGGCAGGAACGCGCGCGCGGCGACGCACCGCCCTGAGACAGGCGCATCCTGCCTGAGACAGGCGCATCCGGGTCGGCGCACCCGGCGGAAAGAGAGGTGTGCAGGCGACCGAGCGCGAGGAAGGGTTGCACATGCTTGGACTCAGGCCGACACCGGCCGAACCGGCGGGACTCCGGGGCGACCCGCGCACCGCTCGCGGCGCGGCCACGTCCGTGGAGGACGTCCTGGACCGGGTCCTCGAGGCACGGCTCTCCCGGGCGCACGCCCTGGACCCGGTCTTCGCACGCGACGTGGCCGCACGCCTCGCCGCGTTCGCCGAGCGCGGCGGCAAACGGCTGCGCACCGCGTTCGCCTGGTGCGGCTGGCGGGCCGCGGGCGGCTCGGGCGACGCCACGGAACTGCTGCGGACCGGCGCCGCGCTCGAACTCGTCCAGGCGTGTGCCCTCGTGCACGACGACGTCATGGACGGATCGCCGCTGCGCAGAGGGGCACCGGCGATGCACAGGGAGTTGGCGCGATTCCACCGGGACGCGCACATGACCGGCTCGTCGCTGACCTTCGGCACGTCCGCGGCGGTGCTCGCCGGGGACCTGGCGCTGGTGTGGGCGGACGACCTCCTGACGGAGATCGCGCTCGGCTCGCCGCACGGCGCCCGCCTGCACCGCGAATGGGCCGCGATGCGCAACGAAATGGTCGCCGGGCAGTACCGCGACATCCACGCGCAGGCCACCGGGTCGTCCGGCGTCGACGAGGCGCTCACCATCGCCACACTCAAGAGCGCCCTGTACACGGTCGAGCGCCCGCTGGCCCTGGGCGCGGCCCTCACCGGCGCCGACGAGCACACCGCCGCCGCGCTGCGCTCCGCCGGGCGGTGCGTGGGGCTAGCCTTCCAGCTCCACGACGACCTGCTCGGCGCGTTCGGCGATCCCGCGCTCACCGGCAAACCGGTCGGCGACGACCTGCGCTCGCGCAAGCTCACCTATCTGCTGGCCGTCGCCGTGCGGCTCGCCGAGGCCGACGGCGACGAGGAGTCCGCCGCCGCGCTCGCGCCCGCCACGGCCCCCGTGACACCCGCCGACGAGCAGCGCATGCGGGCCGCCCTGGAGCGGACCGGGGCCCGTGCCCTGGTCGAGTCGAAGATCACCGACCTGGCGGCCGACGGGGTGCGGTACTTCGCGCGCACCGGCGCCGACCCTGGCGTACGGCACGAGTTCGCCGCGCTGGTCGCCCGCGCCTCGGGCGTCGCCCCGCACCGTCTGGAGGCGACCGGATGAGGACCGTGCCGGGCCGTACCGACCACGTGGTCGTCGTGGGAGCCGGGCTCTCCGGCCTCGCCTGCGCGCTCCATCTGCTGGGCGCCGGGCGCCGGGTCACGCTCGTCGAACGGGACGGGGGCCCGGGCGGCCGGGCCGGGCGCCTCGACCTCGACGGGTACCGGATGGACACCGGACCCACCGTGCTGACCATGCCGCACCTGGCCGACGAGGCCTTCGCCGCCGTCGGCGACAGCCTCGCCCGCCGTGTCGAACTGACGCCCCTTCACCCCGCCTACCGGGCCCGCTTCGCGGACGGCACCTCCCTGGACGTCCACACCGACGCGGAGGCGATGGAGGCGGAGGTGCGGCGCTTCGCGGGACCGGCCGAGGCGGCGGGCTACCGGCGCCTGCGGGACTGGCTCACCCGCCTCTACCAGGCGCAGATGAAGCGGTTCATCGACACGAACTTCGACTCGCCGCTCCAGCTCCTGCACCCGGACCTGGCACGCCTGGCGGCGCTCGGCGGCTTCGGGCGGCTGGACGGCCGCATCGGCCGCTTCCTCTCCGACGACCGGCTGCGGCGGGTCTTCTCCTTCCAGGCGCTGTACGCCGGAGTCGCGCCGGAACGGGCCCTCGCGGCGTACGCGGTGATCGCGTACATGGACACCGTGGCCGGCGTGTGGTTCCCCAAGGGCGGCATGCACGCGCTGCCCCGGGCCATGGCGGACGCCGCGGCCGACGCGGGCGCCGACCTCCGCTGGTCGGCCGAGGTGAGCGCGCTGGAACGCTCGGCCGGCCGGGTCCGGGCCGTGCGCCTGGCGTCGGGGGAGCGCATCAGCTGCGACGCCGTCGTCCTGACCTGCGAACTGTCCACCGCCCACCGGCTCCTGGGCCGGGCACCGCGTCGACCGGTGCCGCTGCGGCACTCGCCGTCCGCGGTGGTCCTGCACGTGGGTACCGACCGCACCTGGCCCGGCCTCGCCCACCACACGCTGTCCTTCGGCGGCGCCTGGAAGCGCACCTTCGACGAACTCACCCGCACCGGGGACCTGATGAGCGACCCCTCCCTGCTGATCACCCGGCCGACCACCCACGATCCGTCCCTCGCACCCCCGGGCCACCACGTGCACTATGTCCTGGCCCCCTGCCCGAACACCGCCATCGGCCCCTCGCCGACCACCTGGCGCGAGCTGGGGCCGCGCTACCGGGACACCCTGGTCGGCGAGTTGGAGCGCCGGGGACTCGACGGGTTCGGCGCCGCCATCCGCGCCGAGCACCTGGTCACCCCGCTGGACTGGACGGCCCAGGGCCATGCGGTCGGCAGCCCCTTCTCCGTCTCGCACACCTTCGCCCAGACCGGGCCCTTCCGCCCGCGCAACGTCGTGCGCGGCGTGGACAACGTCGTCCTCGCCGGCTGCGGGACCACTCCCGGAGTCGGCGTGCCGACCGTGCTCATCAGCGGCAAGCTCGCCGCGGCCCGCGTCACCGGAGCCGCCCCCGGCACCCGGCGCCGCGCCCAGGCGACCGCCGCTGTCACCTCCACCCCGAACCCGGCAGGTGCCGATGACCCGTCGTGAACTGGACGCCGCCGCGATCACCGATCCCGAGCTGCGCGCCGCCTACAGCCGCTGCCGGCGCCTCAACGCCCGCCACGGCAGGACCTACTTCCTGGCCACCCGTCTGCTGCCGCTGGAACGCCGCTCGGCCGTGCACGCGCTGTACGGCTTCGCGCGCTGGGCGGACGACATCGTGGACGACCTCGACCGCCGCGAGACACCGGACGAACGCGACCGGCTGCTGCGCCGACTGGAGAGCGACCTGGCGCGCGGGCTGCGCACCGCGGACGGCGACGAACCGGTCGTCCGCGCGGTGGCCGACACCGCCGAGCGCTACGCCATCGACCCCGTGCTGTTCGCCGACTTCCTCGCCTCGATGCGCGCCGACCTCACGGTGACCGACTACCCGACCTACGCCGACCTGCGCGCCTACATGCACGGCTCGGCCGCGGTGATCGGGCTCCAGATGCTGCCGGTCCTCGGCACGGTCGTCCCGCGTGCGCAGGCCGAGCCGCACGCGGCGGCCCTCGGCGTGGCCTTCCAGCTCACCAACTTCCTGCGGGACGTCGGCGAGGACCTCGACCGGGGCCGCGTCTACCTCCCCGCGGACCTGCTCGCCGCGCACGGCGTGGACCGGCCCCTGCTGGAGTGGAGCCGCCGCACCGGGAAGCGCGACCCGCGGATCCGCGCGGCGTTCGCCGCCGCCGACGCGATGACCCGGAACGTCTACCGGACGGCGGAGCAGGGCATCGACCTGCTCGACCCCCGGGTGCGGCCGTGCATCCGCACCGCGTTCACCCTCTACAGCGGCATTCTCGACGCGATCGCGGAGCAGGACTACGCCGTGCTGCACCGTCGGGCGATCGTCTCCCGGCGGCGGCGCGCGGCCGTCGCCGCGGCGGGAGCGGTGCGGGTGTGCCACGTCCGGTGGCGCGGGCGCGACCTGCCCCCGGCCCCCACGGAACACGGCGCGGCACTCGGACGGAAGGCACACGGACAATGATCGACCCAGGGGACAACACCGGCTGGACCCCGCCCCTGCGCAGGCGCCGGGGCCCCGGC
>NZ_LIRJ01000474.1 GCF_001419745.1 Streptomyces silaceus
GGCCCGCGCGGGCCGGGGGATCGCGATGCCCTCCGCGAAGGTGGCCGCCATCGGGGTCTCGCCGACCAGGTCGTCGGCGCCGGCCCGCCAGGCCGCGGCGAGCGGGGCGACCGCGGCGGACTGCACCGCGTACAGCGCGGGCGCCTCGTCGATGAGCCCGGCCGCGAGCAGCTCCCGCACCGCGAGGGCCGCGCCGAGCAGCAGCGTGCCGTTGCCGACGGGCACGACGAGCACCTCGGGCAGCCGGCCGCCGAGGTCCTCCCAGAGCTCGTGGACGTAGGTCTTGGTGCCGTGCAGGAAGTAGGGGTTGTGGACGTGCGAGGCGTAGAAGGTGCCCGGCGCGTCGGCGGCGGCGCGGGCCGCGCGCGCCGCGTCCTCGCGGTCCCCTTCGACGACTTCGAGCCGCGCCCCGTGCGCGCCGATCTGCTCCAGCTTCTTCGGCGAGGTGGCGGCGGGGACGTACACGGTGCAGGGCAGCCCGGCCCGCGCGCAGTACGCGGCGACGGCCGTGCCCGCGTTGCCGCTGCTGTCGGCGACGACCCGGTCGGGCCCGAGCCGCTGGGCGAGCGCGGCGAGGAGCACCGCGCCGCGGTCCTTGAAGGAGAGCGTCGGCATCAGGAAGTCGAGCTTGGCGGAGATGCCCCCGGCCAGTTCCACGACCGGTGTGCGCCCCTCGCCGAGGGAGATGCCGGGCGCGGCCAGCGGCAGGCACTCGGCGTACCGCCACAGCGAGTTGACCCGCCCGGCAAGGGCGGTGAGCGGCGCGGGGACGGGGGAGAAGTCCAGGTCGAGGGGCCCGCGGCAGACGGGGCAGCACCAGGTGAGCGACCCGGCGGGGACGCGGGTGCCGTCGGCGGGGCAGAGGTGGTCGGGCAGGGGGCTCGCGGCTGCGGTGGGGTCGGTCATGCGCGCAGGCTAATCGGCGGGCCCTCCGGTGCCTCCGAGGCGGTCGTTGAAGGTGTGACCTGTGTGGTTCGAGGTGTCTGCGACGGTTGGTGATGATCCGTCATGGCACCGGCATGGCAGTCGTGTTACGTCCGGTCCTGACCCTTGTGGGATTCCTATGGATCGGCCAATCTTTCGTCCCGACGGAGGCAAGGAACCGCATGTCCTATTGACATGCTCCTGTCGCATGCCTCCGTCCGTGTGGGCACCACGGCACCAATCCCCCACCAGCGCACCACCTATTGAGGAGGACCCCTCAGATGGCAGTGATGCGTCATACCCGCCGAAGACTGGCCGGGATCAGCGCGACAGCGGTCGCGGCCCTCGCCCTCGGCGTCGTCTCCGCCCTCCCCGCGAACGCGCAGCCGGAGCAGGCGGAAGGCAGGATCGAGAACGCCGGCGCCCCCGGCACGATCAAGAACAGCTACATCGTGAGCCTCGACAAGGGCGCCCCGAAGGCCCGCTCCGCCGAGGGCCGGGCCCTCGCCAAGGAGTACGGCGCGAAGATCGAGCGGACCTACGACAAGGCGCTCAACGGCTACGCGGTCGAGCTCACCGAGGCCGAGGCCAAGAGGTTCGCCGCCGACCCGGCGGTCGACGCCGTCGTCCAGAACCGGACCTTCACTGCCACCGCGACCCAGAACAACCCGCCGTCCTGGGGCCTGGACCGCATCGACCAGAAGAACCTGCCGCTGGACCAGAAGTACACCTACCCGGACTCCGCGGGCGAGGGCGTCACCGCGTACGTCATCGACACCGGCGTGCGCATCACCCACAGCGACTTCGGCGGCCGTGCCTCCTACGGCTACGACGCCATCGACAACGACAACACCGCGCAGGACGGCCACGGCCACGGCACGCACGTCGCGGGCACCGTCGCCGGCACCCTGCACGGCGTCGCCAAGAAGGCCAAGATCGTCGGCGTCCGCGTCCTGAACAACCAGGGCTCGGGCACCACCGCGCAGGTCGTCGCCGGCATCGACTGGGTGACCAAGAACGCGGTCAAGCCCGCCGTCGCCAACATGTCCCTCGGCGGCGGCGCCGACAGCGCCCTCGACACGGCCGTCCGCAACTCCATCGCGTCCGGCGTCACCTACGCGGTCGCGGCGGGCAACGAGTCGACCGACGCCTCGACCAAGTCGCCCGCGCGCGTGGCGGAGGCCATCACCGTCGGTGCCACGACCAACACCGACGCCAGGGCGAGCTACTCGAACTACGGCAGCATCCTCGACATCTTCGCGCCGGGTTCCTCGATCACCTCGACGTGGAACACCAACGACACGGCGACCAACACCATCTCCGGTACGTCGATGGCCTCCCCGCACGTCGCGGGCGCGGCGGCGATCTACCTCGGCCAGAACCCGTCGTCGACCCCGGCGCAGGTCTCCGCGGCCCTGGTCAGCGCCTCCTCGACCGGCGTCGTCGGCAGCCCCGGCACCGGCTCGCCCAACCGTCTCCTGAACGTCACCGGCGGCACGACCAACCCGCCGGGCAAGTCGTTCAGCAACACCGACGACTTCGCGATCAACGACAACGCCACGGCCGAGTCGCCGATCAACGTCTCGGGCGTCGAGGGCACCGCCCCCGCGTCGCTCGCCGTGCCGGTCGTCATCCAGCACACGTACATCGGCGACCTCCGGGTCCAGCTGATCGCACCCGACGGCACCGCCTACACGCTGAAGGACTACGGCACCGGCGGCAGCTCGGACAACATCAACACCACGTACACCGTGAACGCCTCCTCGGAGACGGCCAACGGCACGTGGAAGCTGCGCGTCAGCGACAACGCGGCGCAGGACACCGGGAAGATCGACTCCTGGGGTCTCCAGTTCTAGGCCACAGGCCCCGAACGGCTCCGGGCCGTAGGCCCTGAGCGGAGCCACCCCTGTTCGTACGAGTCCTCGTCCTCGCGGAACGGCTCCGGGTCCGTGACCCAGCCCGACGCGAGGACGAGGCGCGAGGCGCGGTGCACGGCGAGGAAGCCGAAGGGGCGGTCGAAGCGGGCGTCCACCTCGGTGGTGAGGTACCGCTCCTCGGGCACGCCCGCGCCGTAGCCCATGACCGCCGTCACGACGGCGGCCCGGAAGCCGAGCGCGCCGAACGTCGCCGTCGCCGCCTGGTCCGCGCCCTGGAGCGCCAGCTCCTCGGCGGCGATCCCCGGGAAGTGGCCGTGCGAGCGGTCCAGCGCCGTGGTCATGCCGAACAGCCCGTGCCGCTCGATCAGGTCGTGCCGCGCCTCCAGCGCGAACGGCACGGTGGTCACGTGCAGCGTCGGCGGGCGAGGGCTCACGGACCGCACCCTGCTGACGCGGAGCCCGGGACCCACCTCCCCGTACGGCAGCCGAGGACCCGGCACCACATCGAGCCGCCGCGCGAGGACGTCCACGCCCGTGCCGAGCACCTGCCCCGGGCCCATGTGGTCCTCGCCGAGCAGCAGATGGACGTCGATCCCGGTGTCGCCGAGCACCTTCAGCCCGGTCACGGCCCCGGCGGGGGAGTGCGCGACGCCGACCCGGTCCAGGAGGGACGTCGAGCGGTACAGGGTCGCCAGGGTGCGTCCCCGCCACGGGCCCGTGCGGGCCTCCGCCGCGCCCTCGCTGAAGGGCCGGTACCAGTCGGTCCGCAGCGCGAGCGCGCTCGCCAGGACGAACTCGGTCGACTCGTCCGGACGGGCCGGCATCCGCTCGATCCGCCCGCCCGTGCGCTCGGCCGCCCACGCGTCCAGCGTCGCCGCGTCCGCCGCCGGATCCCCGGTCAGCACCCCGAGCGCCCCCACCGGCACGCCCGCGCGCCACGCGTCCCGCAGGGTCAGCGTGCGCCTGGTCCACAGGCCGAGCGCCGCGTCCACGCCCCGCATGGCGTCCAGCGACGCGAGCAACTCCCGTGCGGCGCGCGCCGCCTCGTCGGCGGGCAGTCCCACCGCGGCCGCCAGTTCGGCGCGGGCCGCGCCGTCCGCGCCGTCCGCGAGGAAGGCGAGGAGGGGCCAGACGCCGGCCGCCGAGAAGACGGTGCCGCGCTCGGCGGGCAGCGTGGCCGCCCACCGCGAGGTCAGCGCGTTGGAGGCCTCGACTGCTGTCCGAGATAAGGGGATTTGCCGTTGCATTACCTTTTCGCTCCCGCCCCGATTACGATGCGCCAAGTTCTCCGCATCACCCGACCCAGGAGCACGCTACCCGTGGACATACCGCCGCCGCCCGGTCCGTACGCGCCCCCGCCGGGCGGCCCGCAGGATCCGCCGGGCGGCCCGCAGGATCCGCAGGGCCACGCGGGTCCGCACGGAGCGCCCGGTCCGTACGGGCAGCCCGGCGCGCCGTGGCCGCCGCCCGGCCAGGTCCCCTACCAGCGCTGGCCCGGCCCGTACTCGCCGTACTCCCGGCCGCCGGTGAACGGCTTCGCCATCGCCTCCCTGGTCCTCGGCATCCTCTGCTTCCTGCCCGCGGTCGGCCTGGTCCTCGGCCTGGTCGCGCTCGCGCAGATCAAGAAGAAGGGCGAGCGCGGCAAGGGGCTGGCCATCGCGGGCAGCGTCCTCTCCGTGGTCGGCGTCGTGCTGCTGGTCCTCGCGGT
>NZ_LIRJ01000475.1 GCF_001419745.1 Streptomyces silaceus
GCTCGGCCCTGGCCAAGGGCGAGCGGAGCAACGACAGCCACTACCCGCCCTGCGCCGCCGGGCCCGGCGGCGACGGCGCGTCCGACGCCGTCGTGGACCGCATCTCCACGCTGGAGGACCGGCTGCGCGCCCGGGTCGGGGACCGGGCGGAGCTCGGCGCCCCGGTGATCGCCGCGGGCGTCGTCGCCGCCCTCGCCCTCGGCTTCCTCGGGTGCGGCCTGTGGCGCACCCAGGTCTTCCTCCGCCACCGCCTGCGGCTGCCCGTCAGCATCCCGCTGCTCGCGGCCGCGCTGCCCCTGCTCGCCGTGCCGTTCCTGACGACCGACGCCGTGCTCGCCCACCGGGCGCAGCAGCGCGTGGTGACGACGGCCGACGCGCTGACGCACCGCACGACACCGACGGTCGAGTCGACCCTCGACGAGCGCCCCTTCGACGAACCGGACCCCCTGCTGATCGCCTCCCTCGACGACGACATCGCCGACGACCTGGCCGGCGGACGCGTCTCCTGGCTCGACGGGGCCGCGCCCTGGGTCGCGCCGGCCGGGGTGCTCTGCGCGGCCCTGATGTACGCCGCGCTGCGCGGCTACCGCCGCGAGTACGTCCTCATCTCCCGCTCCGGAGCCGCCCCGTGACCCGAGGCCGCCGCGTGCGCCGCCGCGCGGTCCTGCGCACCTTCCTCGCCGCCTGTCTGCTGGCCGCGGGCGCCGGCGCCTGCGCGGACACGCGCCAGGAGCCGCTCGTCGTCCTCGGCCCCTGGACCGGCGCCGAGGGCGAGGCGTTCGAGGCGATGCTGCACGGCCTCGACGACGACACCGGAAGGACGTACACCTACCAGGGCACCCGCTCGCTGCGCGAGACGCTCGTCGCGCAGCTGGAGGCGGGCGACCCGCCGGACGTGGCGATCCTCAACAGCATCGGCGAGCTCACCGAGTACGCGCGCGCCAACCGGCTGCGCCCCCTCGACACGACGGCCGCCGCCCGCGCCTACCCGCCCTGGGCCCCCTCCCTCGTCGTCGACGGCACGCGCCGCACCTACTGGGTGCCGCTGAAGGTCGACCTCAAGAGCCTGGTGTGGAGCGAGGAGGGGCGGCGGGCCGCGGCCCCGACGTGGTGCGTGGGCCTCGCCTCCCAGGCCACGTCCGGCTGGCCCGGCACCGACTGGATCGAGGACATCCTGCTCCACCAGGCCGGCCCCGACACGTACACGGAGTGGGCGACCGGCCGGCTCGGCTGGCGGAAGGGGCCGGTCCGCGAGGCGTGGCGGACCTGGGCGCGGCTGCTCGGCGCCCGCGGCAAGGACTCCGTCGACCGGTCCCTGACCATGAGCTACCTCGGCACACCGCACGGCGGCGAGCGCGGGCTCCTGCGCTCCCAGAAGGGCTGCACGCACGAGCACCAGAGCGCCTTCATCCGGTACGTGTACGCCGACGCCCGGGTCCGCGTCGACCCGTCGGCGGGCTTCCTCGGCGGCCGGGCCGCGTACGACGACGCCTACGAGGTGTCGGGCGACATGGCCGCCGTGTTCAGCGACGACCCCGCGGCCCACACCCTGGTGCGCCGGCTGTCGGGCACGGCGGCCCGGGAGCGGTGGCGGGACGAGGCGAAGAAGGACCTGGCGCCGTTCTTCCCCGACGCGGCCGACCCCCAGCCGAAGGACCCGACGGGCCGGCGCATCGCGCGGATCCTCACCGAGAAGGCCCGCACGCTCTGCTTCGACGCCTCGGACGTGATGCCGCCCGCCCTGCGCGACGCGTTCCACCGCGCCGTCCTGGAGTACTTCAGGGACCGCACGGAGGACCGGCTCGGCACGCTCCTCGCGCAGCTGGACACCGTGCGCGCGCAGGCGGAGAAGGACGCGGGCCCCGGCGGACCGCCGCGGTCGGGGATCTGCGCGCCGCCCGGCGGCTGAGCCGCCGGGCCCGCTCCGTCAGCGGGCCAGCTCCTCCGGGCAGGCCGTGCCGCGCGGGAACTGGTAGGGCGCGCCGAGACGGTAGGTGCCGGCCTTCGGGGCGAGCAGCTCGGTCCACTTGTCGCCGGCCCGGTCCTCCTTGGCCTCCATCAGACAGCCGTTGACGTTGGCGAACTTCTTGGGCCGCTTCTCGTTCAGCTCCCGCTGCCGCTTGGACGCGTCGGTCTCCTTGGGCTGCTCGACGCCCTTGCCGTCGGCGTCGACGATGCTCAGCCACGGCGAGTAGGGGATGCGGATGGTGACGCGGCCCGGCTTCGTCACGCGGATCGTCATCTCGCCCTGCTCGGCGCGCTCCACCACGGCGTTCGGCTCGGCGAGCGGCTTCGGGTCGGTGACCTCGTACAGCTGCCAGTTGGAGTCGACCCACACCTGCTTCAGATACGGCAGGCCGTCCTCGACGAGCTGTGCCTCGCGCTTGCCGCCGTCGCCGTCGGGCTCGCCCTTGGGCAGCACGACGTAGTGCACGGCCCAGCGCTGCAGCCACTCGTGGTAGTTCGCCGAGTTCAGGGTGTCGTCGTAGAAGAGCGGGTTGCGCTCCATGTCCGCCTGGCGGTTCCAGCCGCGCGCCAGCTGCACGTACGGGGCGAGCGCGGACGCCTCGCGGTGGCTGCGGGCGGGCACGACCTCGACGCGGCCCTTCTCGGCGCCGACCTCCTGCAGCTCGTTGACCAGCGGCGCCAGCTCGCGCGTCCAGGAGGCCTGGGGCGTGGTGTGGATTATGTCGTCGACGGCCTTGAAGCCGACCCAGCCGGTGAAGCCGACGAACGCCACGACGATCACGTACCACTTGCGGGACTTCGGCACCGCGTACGGCAGCGCGGCGAGCAGCGCGACGCCCGCGAAGCACATGCCGAGGCGGCTGATGTTGGAGCCGATCTGCGAGCTGATCAGCCAGACGCCCAGCACGAACGCCGCGTACACGGCGGAGGTGATCCGTACGGTCTTCCACTGCTCGGGCACCACGAAGTACACGATCACCGCGAACACCAGCGGCAGCGACGCCGAGCCGAACGACATCGGCTGGGTGCCCGAGAAGGGGAAGAGCCACGCGGACAGGCCCACGACGATCGACGGCGCGACACCGAGCGCGTACGCACCCGGGTAGCGCTTGCTGAGGAACAGCGCGACCGCGACCATGCCGACGAAGAGGCCGGCCACCGGGCTGCCCATCGTGGCGAGCGCCGCGAACGGCGCGGCGACCAGGGCCTTCGCCCACCGCTTGTAGCGCCAGCGGTGGGGCCAGCAGAAGACGGCGGCGACCGCCATCAGCGCGAACATCTGGCCGAGGCCGTAGGTCACCCGCCCCGAGATCGCGTTGCACAGCAGCGCGAAGACGCCCGCGGCGACGGGCCACCGCAGCTGCTTCACCGCACGGCTGCGCATGAGGATCATCGTGAGCAGCGCGGCGGAGACGGTCCCCGCGATCATCATCGTCGTCCGCACGCCGAGCACGGACATCAGATACGGCGAGACGACGCTGTACGACACCGGGTGCATGCCGCCGTACCAGGCGAGGTTGTACGCCGAGTCGGGGTGCCGGCCGACGAACTCGGCCCAGGCGTCCTGCGCCGCGAGGTCGCCGCCGCTGTTGGCGAACGTGAAGAACCAGATGACGTGCAGCACCGCGGCGACCAGCGTCGTGATCGTCACCGGGTGGCGCAGGAAGCGTCTGTGCCACGGCTCGGCGGGCCCCGCGTCGGCGCTGCTCCGCTGGGCGGGCAGCTTTATTCGCGCACCGGTGGGACGGCCGTCGTCCGCGCCCGTGCCGGGCCGGTCGTCCGCGCCCGCCTCGGGCTGGGCGTCGTCGTCGGCGCGCGTCGGCTCCGCTGTGGCCACTGAAGGCTCTCCCCGTGTCGTCCTGTCCCCCGGGGTCGCGCCGACGAGGGTCTTCGTCCCGGAACACCCCGTCCTCGGCCCCGGCATACTGCCCCCGAGCCTGTGACGCTAGCACGCAGGCGCGAGGGGAGGCCCCGGGCGGGGCCTCCCCTCGCGGGGGTCCGGCGCATTCGTACCGCGGTCGCGCGGTACGTGCCGCGGTCCTATCCCACGCGCTTGAGCTTGGCGCCGAGGCCCGGCTCGCTGAGGTCGCTCTGCAGGGCGACGGGCACCTCGACGGCACCGCCCTTGCCGTCACCGACGCTCAGCACGCCGACCTTGGTGCCGGCCTTCGCCGAGTGCGGCGGCGTCTTGCCCTTCTCCGTGTCCAGCTCCAGCTTCACGGTCAGACCGGACCAGCCGACGGCGGAGACGTCCTTGGTGGCGACGACCGGGGTCGTGCCGCCCATGCCGTCGTCGACCTGGCCGACCACGTCGCCCTTCTTCACGATCTTCTTGGACTTGAGCGCGCCCTTGCCGGCCTTGATGAGCTCCTCGGTGACCCTGGTGACCTCGTCGATGTTGGCCACGCCGTTGTCGCCGTACTGGCCGAGGGTGGCGCCGATGATCGTCTGCGGCTTGCCGTCGACCACCTGCTCCGCGGCGAAGAGGATGTTGCCGCCGGCCGCGGTGGTGGTGCCGGTCTTGATGCCGATCGCGACGGTCGGGATGAGGCCGAAGAAGTTCTTCTGCTTGTCGCCGTTGAGGTCCACGTAGCTGGGCTGGCGGGAGATCTCGTTGAAGACGGGGTTCTCCATGGCCGCCCGGCCGAGCTTCACGAGGTCCTCGGCGGTCGAGACGGTCGTCTTGTCCAGGCCGCTGGGGTCCGTGTAGTGGGTGTTCTTCATGCCCAGCTCCTTGGCCGTCTTGTTCATCTTCGCGACGAACTCGTCCTCGGAGTCGCTCTTGGTGTCCCAGCGGGCAAGGAGCTTGGCCACGTTGTTCGCGGACGGGAGCATGACGGCCTGGAGGGCCTCGTACTGGGAGATCTTCTGGCCCTCGGTGACCTTGACGACCGACTCGTTGGCCGGCTTGCCCGTCTCGTAGTGCTTCTGCGCGGCCGCGTCGACGGGGATCTTCGGGCCGTCCTTGCCCTTCTCCAGCGGGTGGTCACGCAGGATGAGGTACACCGTCATGACCTTGGCGATGCTCGCGATCGGCACGGGCTTCTGGTCGCCCGACGTGCCGAAGGTGCCGATGCCGTTGACGTCCATCGCGGCCTGGCCCTCGCCGGGCCACGGCATGGTCGGCTTGCCGCCCTCGAAGGAGACGGACTCCTCCGCGGTGAGCTTCAGGGTGGGCGTCGGCAGCGGGCGCACGGCCTGTACGACCGCGAAGACGACGATCAGGAGCAGGA
>NZ_LIRJ01000476.1 GCF_001419745.1 Streptomyces silaceus
GCGGGGTGCGGCGCTCGGCGACGACGGCGCCGGTCAGGTCGGTGAGGACGGCCGTCAGCTCGTCGCGGTCCAGGTGGAGGCCGACCGCGTGGCCCGCCTCGGGGACCAGGCGCAGGACGGTGCGGGGCTTGCCGCCCGTCGAGGCGCGGCGGCCCGCCTCCGCGGCCAGGCCCTCGGCGCGCAGCCGTGCGGTGATCTTGCTGACGGCCTGCGGGGTGAGGCCGGTGCGCTCGGCGAGCTCCAGGCGGCTGATGCCCTCCGAGCCCGCCGCGCGCAGCAGGTCGAGCACGAGCGCGGCGTTGTGCCCGCGCAGCGCCGGCAGATTCACCCCGACCGCGTTCGCTCTCCTGGCATCGGCCCTGTTCGCATCGACTCTGTCCGCGTCGGCCCTGTTCACGTACGACTCCACGAGGCCATTGTCCCCTCCGCTTGCACTTTGGCAACACCGTTGCTTAAGTGGAGGGCATGACTGGTACAGGCCCCGGCACCCCCGCCTCTCCCCTCCGCGTCGGCCTCATCGGGTACGGCCTGGCGGGCTCCGTCTTCCACGCCCCGCTGATCGCCGCGACCGAGGGCCTCGCGCTCGACACGGTCGTGACGTCGAACCCCGAGCGGCAGGCGCAGGCCCGCGCCGAGTTCGGCGACGGCCTGCGCCGCGCGGCGTCGGCGGACGAGCTGTGGGAGCGCGCGGACGAGCTCGACCTGATCGTCGTGGCGTCCCCGAACAAGACGCACGTGCCGCTCGCCACCGCCGCGCTCAAGGCGGGCCTGCCGGTCGTCGTGGACAAGCCGATCGCGGGCACGGCCGCCGAGGCGCGCGAGCTCGCGGCCCTCGCCGACGAGCGGGGGCTGCTCCTGTCCGTCTTCCAGAACCGCCGCTGGGACAACGACTTCCGTACGCTGCGGCAGCTGCTCGCCGACGGCGAGCTGGGCGACGTATGGCGCTTCGAGTCCCGCTTCGAGCGGTGGCGCCCGCGTCCCAAGGGCGGCTGGCGCGAGTCGGGGAACCCGGAGGAGATCGGCGGTCTCCTCTACGACCTGGGCAGCCACGTCGTCGACCAGGCGCTCGCGCTCTTCGGCCCCGCGGCCGCCGTGTACGCCGAGTCGGACGTGCGGCGTCCCGGCGCGGAGGCGGACGACGACACGTTCATCGCGCTGACCCACGCGAACGGCGTCCGCTCGCACCTCTACGTGAGCGCCACCACCGCCCAGCTCGGCCCCCGCTTCCGGGTGCTCGGCTCGCAGGCGGGTTACGTCAAGTACGGCCTCGACCCGCAGGAGGCGGCCCTGCGCGACGGCCGGCGCCCGGGGGCGCAGGACCCCTGGGGCGTGGAGCCCGAGACGATGTGGGGCCGGGTCGGCTCCGGCGAGTCCCCGCTGACGGGCGGCGGACGCCCGCTCCCGACGCTGCCGGGCGACTACCCCGCGTACTACGCGGCGATCGCCGACGCCCTGCGCGGCACCGGCGAGAACCCCGTCACCGCGCACGAGGCCGCCGCGGCCCTCGACGTCCTGGAGGCGGCCCGCCGCTCGGCCCGCGACGGTGTGACGGTGACACTGTGAGCGACGCGCCGTCCATCCCCGAACTGGAGGCACAGGAAGCCCGCCTGACGCTGCCTCACTTCACGTACGACGACGCGTGGGCCCTCGGCACGCTCCTCGTCGGCCTGGCCCGCGAGCGCCGCGCCCCGGTGGCGATCGACATCCGGCGCGGCGGCCAGCAGCTCTTCCACGCGGCCCTGCCCGGCTCCACCCCGGACAACGACGCCTGGATCGACCGCAAACGCCGCGTCGTCGAACGCTACGCCTGCTCCTCCTACCTGGTCGGCTCCCGCTTCCGCGCCAAGGGCACGACCTTCGAGGCCTCCTCCCGCCTGGACCCGGACGTGTACGCGGCCCACGGCGGCGCGTTCCCGCTCACGGTCGAGGGCGCGGGAGTGATCGGCACGGTGGTGGTCTCGGGGCTGCCGCAGGTGGAGGACCATGCGTTGGTGGTGGAGGCGCTGGAGCGCTTCATCGCGGGCTGAGCCCGGCCTCGGCCGACGTCGGCCCACGGTCTCGTCATGCCGCTCCGGCCGCTCCGGCGCCCCCGGGGAGCCGGGAACGCCGGAGCGGACGCCTTGCGGGGAGGGAACTCCCCCTCCCGCGGAGGGAACTGCCCCGTCGGGGGGGAGCTGCCTCCCGACGAGGGGGAGCCGCCCCCGGCGTCACGCCCCCTTGAGCTCCTGCCGCTGCCGGCCCAGGCCCTCGATCTCCAGCTCCACGACGTCCCCGGCCCGCAGGTACGGCTTCGGCTCGGGCTTGCCCATCGCCACGCCCGCCGGGGTGCCGGTGTTGATGACGTCGCCGGGGTGGAGCGTCATGAACTGGCTCACGTAGCGCACCACTTCCGCCACCGGGAAGATCTGGTCGGCGGTCGTGCCGTCCTGCTGGAGCTCGCCGTTGACCCAGAGTTTCAGGGAGAGCGCCTGCGGGTCCGGTACCTCGTCCGCGGTGACCAGCCAGGGGCCCAGCGGGTTGAACGTCTCGCAGTTCTTGCCCTTGTCCCAGGTGCCGCCGCGCTCTATCTGGAACTCGCGCTCGGAGACGTCGTGCGCCACGGCGTACCCCGCCACGTGCGCCAGCGCCTCCTCCCGCGACTCCACGTAGCGCGCCGTACGTCCGATGACCACGGCGAGCTCGACCTCCCAGTCGGTCTTGACCGAGCCGCGCGGCACGAGCACCGTGTCGTCCGGGCCGACCACCGTGTCCGCCGCCTTGAGGAAGACGACGGGCTCGGCGGGCGGCTCGGCGCCCGTCTCGCGGGCGTGGTCGTGGTAGTTGAGCCCGATGCAGACCACCTTGCCGACGCGCGCCAGCGGCGGGCCCACGCGCAGCCCCTGCGCGTCGAGAACCGGCAGGTCACCGCCGTCGGCCGCGGCCCTGATCCGGCCGAGCGCCGCGGCGTCGGCGAGGACGTCGCCGTCGATGTCGGCGACGATCCCCGACAGGTCCCGCAGGGTCCCCTCGGCGTCGAGCAGCGCGGGGCGCTCCGCCCCTGCCGTACCGACTCGCAGCAGCTTCATGGTCTGTCTCCCTTGGTCGAGCGTGGCCCGGCCGATGGGGTGCGGCCATCGGAGGTTTGGTCGATCGTCCAAGGTCGGCGTGCGGTAGGCAATACCCGGTTCACGTACTGGACCGTTACCCGGCGGTAGCGAGCGCCCCCGCCGCGTTCGGCATGTCCCGGTACAGCACGGCACGTTCCACCGCGCTCCAGGTCGTACTGGTCACCACGTACAGCGCGGCGGCCAGCGGCACCACGGCCACCGTGAACAGAGTCATGAACGACATCAGCGGCATCACCTTGGTCATCGTGGCCATGCCCGGCATCTGCTGGTCACCCGCGCCGGCCCCGGGCTGGGGCGCCGCCGCCATCTGCCGCTTGGTGCGCCGGAAGTTGAAGGTGGCGACGGTCGCGACGAGCGCGAACAGGCCCAGGTAGACGACGCCCTGCGCCCCGAAGAGCCCGCCGTCGGCCAGCGCGTCCGTCCAGCGCCCGCCGAGGGGCGCGGCGAAGAGGGTGTGGTCGAGCAGCGTGTTCTTGTCGCCGCCGATGCTCGTGTTGGAGAAGAGGTGGTAGAGCAGGAAGAACGCCGGCAGCTGGAAGAGGCTCGGCAGACACCCGGAGAGCGGCGACACCTTCTCCTTGCGGTGCAGTTCGAGGACGGCCTGCTGGAGCTTCTCGGGGTTCTTGGCGTGCTTCTTGCGCAGCTGGGCGATCTGCGGCGAGAGCTTGGCGCGCGCCTTCTGGCCGCGGGCCGACGCACGGGACAGCGGGTGGACGAGCAGCCGTACGCAGGCGGTGAACAGGACGATCGCCGCGGCCGTCGCCGAGGCGTGGAAGAACGGGTCGAGCAGGTCGGCGAGATGCTCGACCAGCCCCGCGAACACGGACATGAAGGCGGAGAAGAGATCGGACATGGAGGAACCCTCCGAGGGTTTCGTCGTGCCGGAAGAGAGGGCGACGGATGACGTCGCGTCGGCGTGACGACCCGCGAGGGGACCGGATGGTGTGCTGCGTGTGCCCCTACGCGGCCGTCAGGAGGGGACGGCCGGGTGCTCGGGGGCGCCTGCGGCCCCGGGCGTCGGGGTCGCGTTGGGGCAGGAAGGCGGTGCGCCGCTCCCGGTCGCGGATGGCCGTGCGTACGCGTGTACGCGGCACGGCGGGCGCGGAGCGCGCGGCGAGCAGGGAGCAGACGGTGAGCGCGGAGCCCGCGGCGGCGGTCGCGGCGAGCGCGACGGCGGCGGTGAGGCTGCCGGTGTCGACGAGGACGACCTCGACGAGGAGGAACAGCAGGAGCAGGGCGGGGCGCGCCGCCGCCTTCCAGCTGCGGATCAGGTCGTGCACGCGCTCCTCCTCTCCTCGGTCGTGCGGACCGGTGCGCGTCGATCGATGCACACGGCACTTGTCCTACTGACGTTTATACAGGATCGGTCACCACGGGTTCCGCTCCCACCGGATCCTCGTCGAGGGGATCGCGCGCGAGGACGTCCTCGTCCGGCCGGGTGTCCGCACGGCCGGACGCACCCGCGTACGGCACGCCGTACGACACGGCGAGCGCCACCGCCAGATTGACGGCGAGCGCGACGATCCCCGCGTTCACGCCGAAGACGGGATCGTTCTCGCTGAAGACGAGCCCGCACACGATCCCGACGCCCACGACGAGCCCGCTGACCGCCCCGGCGAGCGTCAGCTTCCGCCACACCAGGCCCAGGAGCAGCATCGGTACCAGCTGCGCCATCCCTTCGTACGAGATGAGCGAGAGCCGCACGAGGGTGTTGGGCGCCCCGTACGTGAGCGCCAGGGCGAGCGCGCCCGCGACGACGACCACGGCCTGCGAGGCCAGCTTCTGCCGCTGCGGGGAGCGCCACCGGGGCAGCAGCGACAGCACGCTGCTGCCCCACATCGTCCCGATGACCAGCATGAACACCGCCATGGGGACGATGGAGGAGAGGGCCGCGGCCACCCCGATGACCCCGACGCCCCACGCGGGCAGCGAATCCACGACCAGCTTGAAGAGCGCGAGATTGGACTCGGCCCCGACCAGTCCCGGCACGACGAACAGCGCGGCCATGCCCAGCAGCATGGGCACGAAGAGCAGCACGTTGTAGGCGGGCAGCCAGATCGCGTTGCGGCGCAGCCCGTCCGCGCTGCGGGCGCCGAGGTAGCCCGCGACGGTGGTCGGGAAGATGACGACGGTCAGCGCGTTGAGCAGCGAGGTGGTGGCGAACCACGCCTCTCCGTACGCGCTCCCGCCGCTGCCCGGCAGCGTCAGCCAGTCGCTCTTCTCCGCGACGATCCGGTCCAGGAACGGCCCGTACCCGTCGAAGTAGTGCAGCGGCACATAGACGGCGAGGAAACCGAGCGTCCCGATGACGAGGACGTCCTTCAGGACGGAGACCCAGGCACTGCCGCGCAGCCCGCTCACGACGACGAATCCGGTCGTGACCGCGAAGCCGATGAAGTAGGCCCAGTCGAGGCTGATCGCGCCGTAGGAAATGGTCGAGACGACGACGCCCATTCCCGTGATCTGCAATTGGATGTACGGCAGCAGGAACACCGTCACCAGCAGCGCGACCCCGGCGCCGAGCCAGGGCCGGTCGTAGCGGTGGGCGACCATGTCGGAGATGCTGACGAGGCCGTGCCGCCGGGCGTAGGCCCAGAGCACGGGCCCGACGACGTACCCCACGGCGTATCCGCAGGACATGTACGCGACGACGTACAGGACGGGCGCCCCGTAGTTGTACCCCCAGCCCGCGGCCCCCAGATAGCTGAAGCTGGTGTACCCCTCCCCCGCCATCAGCACCCAGATGAAGACGGCCCCGAGGCTGCGCCCGCCCACGGACCACTCGGCGATCCCGCCCTGCCGCCCGCGCCCGCGGACGGCGGCGAGGCCGAGGGCGACGGTGGCGGCCATGAAGACGCCGAAGACGGTGGTGGCGATGGCTCCGTCGCTCATGCGCGGCGGCCCCCGTTCTCCTGCTTCCGGTCGCCGTCCCTCTGCGCCTGGCTCCCGTCCCCCTGCTTCCGGCCCCCGTCCCTCCGCTTCCGGTCCCCCCGGTGGGCGAGCCACACGCACAGGGGCGTGAGCAGGGTGGCGGCCAGCAGCCAGAAGAAGAGGAAGGGCAGCCCGAGGACGACGGGCCGTACGCGATTGGCCAGGGGCAGGGCCCCGACGTAGAGCACGAAGGGGCCGAGGAGCCACAGCAGATGGGGACGTCGAACGATCACGAACCCCGACCCTATCCGCCCCTAGCGCGCCCGCATGGAACGCAACGTGCCCCACACCACGAGCCGATACTTCGACGTGTACTCCGGAGTGCAGGTGGTCAGCGTGATGTAGAACCCCGGCTCGCTGTACCCGTACCCCTTGCGCACCTCGCTGCGCGGCACGCTCCGGATGACACCGCCGTCGCGGGGCGAGGTCCGGGCCAGCGCCTTGTCCACGACGTACGTATAGACGGCGCTCCCGGTCTCGACCCGCAGCTCGTCCCCGTCCCGCAGCCGGTTGATGTACCGGAACGGCTCCCCGTGCGTGTTGCGGTGCCCGGCGAGCGCGAAGTTCCCGGCCTGGCCGGGCTGGGCGGTGCGGGGATAGTGCCCGACGTATCCCTGGTTGAGCACGGCACTCTTGCTGATCCCCTCGGCGACGGGGACGCGGATGCCGATGCGGGGGATGCGGAGGACGGCGTAGGCCTGGTCCCCGCGGGGCGGGG
>NZ_LIRJ01000477.1 GCF_001419745.1 Streptomyces silaceus
CCGACGCCGCGGGCGCCCGCGCCGCCGTCGGCCGCATCGCCCGCGCCGCCCGCCGCGGCAACCCCCTCCTCGAGGTCGAGACGGGCGCCGCCGTCCACGAACTCCTCGTCGCGCTGCGCCGCGCCCGCGCCGACATCGCCCCCGACGGCGACCCCGTCCTCCAGGCCCTGGCCCGCGACGCCTTCCAGCCCATGTCCGTCGCCGAACACGCCGCACGGCACGGCATGACCCCCGCCGAACTGCGCACCGCCGTGCGCCGCGGCGCCGGCTGCAGCCCCAAGGACTACCTCCTCGGCATCCGCCTGGGCCGCGCCAAGGAACTCCTCGCCGCCACCGAACTGCCCGTCGCCGCCGTCGCCCGCCGCGTCGGCTACGACGACCCGGCGTACTTTTCGCGCCTTTTCACCCGCCGCGTCGGCATGGCCCCCGTCCGCTTCCGCGACCAGCAGGGAAGGGCCGTGCCAGGCGGCTGGTCGCAGCAGATACCGGACCCCGACCACCCGCCGATTCTGCGCTCCTCCGCGAACGGCGGCACCGGAGCGGCAACGTAGGCTCGTGGCCCATGACCACCAGCCACACCAGTGACGAGAACACGAACCCGGCCGCCGCCAACGGCGCCCGCGGCGGAGCCGGCACGGAGACCGACGAGGCCGTGCGCGCCGAGCTGGCCCGGCTGCGCGACAGCATCGACAACATCGACGCCGCCGTCGTCCACATGCTCGCCGAACGCTTCAAGTGCACCCAGCAGGTCGGCCACCTCAAGGCCAACCACCACCTGCCGCCCGCCGACCCCGCCCGCGAGGCCCGCCAGATCGCCCGCCTGCGCGAGCTCGCCGAGAGCGCCAAACTCGACCCCGCGTTCGCCGAGAAGCTCCTCAACTTCATCATCGCCGAGGTCATCCGCCACCACGAGACCATCGCCAAGTCGGCCTAGCACGCACGGCACCGCCGGGCCCCGGACCGGGCCCGGCCCGGCGGCGGCACCGGGCCCCGGGGATCCGAGTCCTACACCGATCACGGCCCCATCGGGCAGCATGGGCCCATGCCCGTACTGACACGCGACGAAGCGCAGACCCGAGCCCAGCTCATCGACGTCCACCACTACACGGTGGCCCTCGACCTGACCCAGGCGGCCGACCCCGCCGGTGACACCTTCGGCTCCCGGACCGTCATCCGGTTCAGCGCCCGCGCGGACGGCGCCACCTTCGTCGAGCTCAAGCCCGCCGAACTGCTCTCCGTCACCCTCGACGGACAGCCCCTCGACCCGGCCGGCCTCGCCGACAACCGCCTGCCCCTCGACGGCCTCACCGCCGGCGAGCACGAGCTGCGCGTCGACGCCACGATGCGCTACTCCCGCACCGGCGAGGGCATGCACCGCTTCACCGACCCCACCGACGGCGAGACGTACACCTACAGCCAGCTCTTCATGGAAGACGTCCAGCGCGTCTTCGCCGCCTTCGACCAGCCCGACCTGAAGGCCGTCTTCGAGCTGACCGTCACCGCCCCCGACGGCTGGACCGTCCTCGCCAACGGCATCACCGAACACCTCGGCGACGGCACCTGGCAGGCCGCGGCGACCCCGCCCATCGCCACCTACCTCGTCGCCGTCGCCGCGGGCCCCTGGCACTCCGTGCGCACCGAACACCGCGGGCTGCCCTTCGGCATCCACTGCCGCCGCTCGCTCGCGCCCCATCTCGACGCCGAGGCCGACGAACTCCTCGACATCACCCGCGCCTGCTACGACCGCTACCACGAGAAGTTCGAGGAGCCCTACCCCTTCGACTCCTACGACCAGGCGTTCGTCCCCGAGTTCAACGCCGGCGCGATGGAGAACCCCGGCCTCGTCACCTTCCGCGACGAGTTCGTCTACCGCTCCGCCGTCACCGACACCGAGCGGCAGACCCGCGCCATGGTCATCGCCCACGAGATGGCCCACATGTGG
>NZ_LIRJ01000478.1:0-6142 GCF_001419745.1 Streptomyces silaceus
ATGCCCGGCACCGACGGCCTCGAGGTCACCCGCAGGCTGCGGGACGGGAGCGGGCCGCCGGAGCTGACGCGGCTGCCGGTCCTGATGCTGACCGCGCGCTCCACCGAGGACGACCTGCTCCTGGGCCTCGACCTGGGTGCGGACGACTACCTCACCAAGCCGTACAGCCCGCGCGAGCTGATGGCCCGCGTCCGCACGCTGCTGCGCCGCGCGGGCGGCATCCACGCGCCGCTCCCGGACGCCGACCGGCGGATCCTGCGCGCGGGCGGGCTCGTCGTCGACCCGCTGCGGCACGAGGTGACGGTCGACGGGCGCCCGATCGACTGCACGCCCGGCGAGTTCGACCTCCTGACCGCGCTCGCCGAGGAACCGGAACGGGTCTTCACGCGGCCCCAGCTCCTCGACCGGATCCACGGCTCGTCCGGCTACATATCCGTGCGCACGGTCGACGTGCACATCCTCAACCTCCGCAAGAAGATCGAGGCCGACCCGCGCCGGCCGGAGCGGCTCGTGACGGTCTTCGGGGTGGGGTACAAGTTGGCGCTTACGAGTACGGGTACGAGTACCGGTACCCGTACGGGGATCACGAGTGCGGGGACTGCCACTGGTACGGGTACCGTCGCCGTGAACGGAGCGGCGGCCCGGCGTGGCGCGTGACATACCGCTCCGCAAGAGCCTGCTCGCCCGTCTCCTCGCCGTCTCCGTCCTGGTCTCCGTCGGCTCGATCGCCGCGACCGCCTGGCTCGCCGCGCAGACCACGACCGGCGCGCTGCGGCAGGAGCAGGGGCAGGTCCTCGCCGACGACGCCCGCATCTACGACAGGCTCCTCGGCGTCGGCGCGAGCGCGCCGCAGTGGCGCGGCGCCGACGCCGCCGTCCGCGAGCTGGCCCGGACCACGGGCCGCCGCATCGCCCTGACCACGCAGGACCGCAAGGTCATCGCGGACTCGGCGGCCCCACCCGGGCAGTACCCGAAGAGCGCCGACGAGAAGGACGGCGCGGGGAAAGGGAAAGAGCACGCGAGCGGGACCAAGAACGGGAACGGGAGCGGGAACGGGACCAAGGACGGGAACGCGAAGGGGGACGGGAACGAGAAGGGGAGCGGGAACGAGAAGGGGAGCGGCGACAAGAGCGGCGTACCCGCCAAGGGCGATTCCTCGAAGTACACCTCCCTGCCCCCGACCGCCTCCGCCGTCCTCGACCCCCTCTCCGTCGACACGACGCTCGCCCCCGGCCGCACGGACGAGGACACGGCCGCCGACCGCATCGACCCGCGCGCGATCGGCCCGTACCGCCTCCCGAAGCGGGAGCGCGGGCTGCTGAAGGAGGCCGCCGACCGGAGCGCGGACTGTCTGGCGAGGCTCGGCATGGACCCCGAGGTCGTCGTCGCGACCGGCGGCCGCCCCTTCGTCCGGCTCGACTACCACTCGGGCGAGTTCATGGACGCGCGCTGCCGCATGTCGCTGCTCGACGTGCCCACCGCGACCGAACAGAAGGCGCTCGACAAGCTCAACTCCCTCGCCCACGCCTGCCTGAAGCGGCGCGGGCTCGCCCCCGTCCGGGTCGGCCTCACGCTCGACCTCACCGCGCGGTCCGGGCCGAAGCCGATCGGCGCCGCCATCCCGTCGTATCCGCCGGTGGTGCCCGGCGACACCTCCGCGACCGGCACCCCGGACACCCCCGTGCCCCCTGAGCCCTCCGGTTCCTCCGGGGCCTCGGGGACCTCAGAGTCCGCCGAGCCGCTCGCCGCCGAGCCGACCGACGCCGCCGTCGCGTCCTGTGTCGACACCGCGCGCCGCGAACAGCTCGGCCCCTACGTCTCCTCGCCCGCCCTGCTCTTCATCACCAGTTCCGACGGCACGCGCAGCACGCCCGGCTTCAGCCTCTCCCGCGCCAACACCGCCCGTCTGGCCGGGCTCGCCGCCGCCGTGCTCGCCGTCACGGTCGCCGTCACCGCGTTCGCCGCGACCCGGCTGACCCGGCCGCTGCGTGCGCTCACCACGGCCACGCGCCGCATGAAGACAGGCGAGAGCGGCGATCCGGTCCCCGCGAGCGCGACGCGCTCTGCGGGCGAGATCAGCCAACTGGCCGCCGCCTTCAACGACATGGCGGCCCACCGCAAGGCCCTCGAAGAGCAGCGCAAGGCCATGGTGAGCGACGTCGCGCACGAGCTGCGCACCCCGCTGTCCAACATCCGCGGCTGGCTGGAGGCGGCGGAGGACGGCGTCGTCGACACCGACCCCGAGCTGGTCACCTCGCTCCTCGAAGAGGCGCTGCTGCTCCAGCACATCGTCGACGACCTGCAGGACCTGGCCGCCGCCGACGCGGGCACGCTCCGGCTGCACCGCGAACCGGTGCGGGCCGCCGACATCGCCGAGCAGGTGGCCGCGGCGCACCAGGCGCGCGCGGACGCGGCCGGGGTGAAACTGCGCGCCACCGCGCTCGGCGACCCCCTGGTGACGGCCGACCCGCTGCGGCTGCGGCAGGCGGTCGGCAACCTCGTCTCCAACGCGATCCGTCACACGCCCGAGGGCGGCAGCGTCCGCATCACCTGCCGCACCACGCTCGACGCCGTCCTCATCGAGGTCGCCGACACCGGTACGGGCATCGCGGCCGCCGATCTCCCGCACGTCTTCGACCGCTTCTGGCGCGCCGACAAGTCGCGGACCCGCGCGACGGGCGGCAGCGGCCTCGGCCTGTCGATCGTGCGGAAGCTGGTGGAGGCGCACGACGGCACGGTGACGGCGGAGAGCGTCGAGGGGAAGGGCTCGCTGTTCACGGTGCGGCTGCCGGCGGAGTGAGGGGTCCGGCGCGGACGGCCGGTGCGGGGCGGCTCCCTGCGCAGACGAGAGTCCCGGTCGTTCACCTCCGCCGACCGGGACTCTCTCTCTGCTGCCGGACCCGACCACGGCGGTGACACTCCCCCGAGTTACGCGCTGTGCGCGAGTACCGGCGGGCCAGGTCCGATGAAGAGATCACATCAGGGCCCGCCAACAGATCGCTAACATATGGCCAACGGTCGGCCGAGAACAGCAGGGCGGGCGCGGCCAGGACGAGAGAGACAGCGCTACGGCGGTACGGCACGGGAGACGGCGTGAGCGAGCGGTGCGGGCTGCGCTTCGGGCTGCGTTTCGGTCTGCTCGGCGCGCCCGCCGTGTACGACGCCGAGGGCGAGCCGCACCCCGTGCGCAGCGCCAAGGGGCGCGCCCTGCTGGCCGCGCTCCTCCTGGAGCCCGGCAGGACCGTCTCGCTCGGCGCCCTCAAGGAAGCGCTGTGGGGCGACACCCCGCCGGCCTCCGCGCAGGCCTCCCTGCAGAACCACGTGACGCGGCTGCGCCGCCTCCTCGACGATCCGGGACGGCTGCACGCGGTGCCGCCGGGGTACCGGCTGCGGGTCGGCGAGGACGAACTGGACGTACGCGTCTTCGAGCGTCTGGTGGCCCGTGCCAGGACCGCGCACGCGGAGCGGGACTGGGCGCGGGCGGCCGGCCTCGCGGCGGACGCGCTCGCGCTGTGGCGCGGCACGCCGTTGAGCGGTCTGCCGGACGGTCTGGCCGACCACCCTCTCGTACCGCGTCTCGCGGAGGCCCGGCTGCTCGCCCTCCAGTGGCGGTACGACGCCGAACTGGCCCTCGGCACCGGCCTCGCCGCGCTCGCCCCGGAACTGGCGGCGCTGGTCGCGGAGCATCCGCTCCGCGAGGACTTCCACCGCCAGCTGATGCTGGTGCTGCACCGCACCGGGCGCCAGGCGGAGGCCCTCGCCGTCCACCGCGAGCTGCGCCGCCGCCTGATCGACGAGCTGGGTGTGGAGCCGGGCGCGGCGGTGCGGGACGCGCACCGGGAGGTGCTGCGGGGGCCGGGGGGCGTGGATACGGCCGCGGGTGCGGGCCCGCGTCCGGGTTCGGGTCCGGGTTCGGGATCGCATCCGGCTTTGGCTTCGGGTTCGCGTCCGGCTGCGGCTGCGGGCGCGGGCGCGGGGGAGAGCGAGGGCGAAGGCTTCGGTGGGGCCGCGGCGGGCGCGGCGACGGCTGAGGGCGTGGGCCGCCGCCCGGACGACGGCGGGGACGGCGGCATCGACGGCTGGGGCGACGGTGACCGCGACGGCGGGGACGGCGGTGCGGACCGCCGCACGGACGCCGCCGCGGGCTCCGCCGACGGCGGCCCGGACGACGCGGACGCCGCGGACGGCCGTGCGGACGGCGGCCCGGACGGTGGTGCCCGCGGCCGTGACGCCGGGGCCGTCGGTGCGCCTCCGCCCGCCCAACTCCCGCCCGATCCAGCCCACTTCACCGGTCGGCGCGACACCGTGGGGTCCCTTCGGCGCGCCCTGGCCGAAGGCCCCCGCGTCGCCGTCGTCTCCGGCATGGCCGGGGTCGGCAAGAGCGCGCTCGCCGTGCACGTGGCGCACGGGCTGCGCGAGGAGTTCCCCGACGGCCAGCTCTACGTCAATCTGCGCGGCGCCACCCCCGGCATGACCCCGCTCACCCCCGGCCAGGCCCTCGCCGCGCTCCTGCGCGACCTCGGCGCCGAGCCGCGCCGGACGCCGGGGAGCACCGAGGACCCCGCCGCGGCCAGCGCGCTGCTCCGCTCGCTGCTCGCGCCCACCCGCACGCTCATGGTCCTGGACGACGCCGCGACCGCCGCGCAGGTGCGGCCCCTGCTGCCCGCGGGGCCCGGCTGCGCGGTCATCGTCACCAGCCGTTCGCCGCTGACCGCCCTCGACGGTGCCGCGCGCTTCCCGCTGGACCCCCTCTCCGACGGGGAGAGCGCCGCGCTGCTGCGCGCCGTCTCCGGCCGGGACGCGCTCGACGCCGGGCACCCCCTCGTGGAACTCGCCGGGCGCCTCCCGCTGGCCCTGCGCATCGTCGCCGCACGCCTCGCCGCGCGCCGCGCCCTCACTCCGGACGCCCTCGCCGAACTGCTCACCGTCAGCGGCGGCCGGCTGCACCACCTCGAATACGACGACCTGAGCGTGCGCCGTTCCCTCGCCGTCGCCCTCGACGCCCTGCGCACCTCGGACCGCCCGGCCGACCGCGACGCCGCGCTCGCCCTCACCCGGATCGGCGCGCTCGACCTGCCGACGTACGGAGTCCCGCTCCTGGCCCGCCTGTTGGGCACCGACGAACTCCGCGCGGGCGCGGCCCTCGACCGCCTGGTCGACGTCGCCCTCCTCGACGAGACCGCGTACGGCCGGTACGCGCCCCACGACCTCGTGCGCGACTTCGCCCGGGAGGCGGCGGCCACGGGGGCCGACGCCGACGCGGATGCTGGTGCTGGTACCGGTACGGGTTTCGTCGAACAGGCCCTGCTCTGGTACGCCGAGTCCGCGCGCCGCACCCTCCTGGCGATCATGCCGGAGGGCCTGGACCGGATGGACCGCCTGCGCGGCGTCGACGAGCGGCTCTCCCGCCGTGGACAGGCCGGCCGGGGCGGGGTGCCGGCGGCTCAGCCGCTGTCCATGGAGGCCGCGTTCGTCTGGGGCGACACCGAACTCGCGAACATCCTCGCTCTGGCGGAACGGCACGGGGAGGACGTGGCCGAAGGCCGGGGCGTGGCCGAGGGCCTGGGTGCGGGTGCGGCTGCGCATACGGACACGGCTGCGGATTCGGGTGCGGATTCCGGCGTGCGGGCCGCGGGCTCCGGGCTGCTTCCCGTGCTGGTCCGCTGTCTGGTCCCCTACCTCCAACGCCGCGGCCGTCTCACCGAGTTGGGCGTGCTCGGCGCCCTCGCCCTGGCCGCCGCCCGCCGGCAGGGCGACACCGCCGCCGAGGCCCAGGCCCTCACCGATCTCGCCGGCATGCACTTCATGTCCGGCCGCAGCGGCGAGGCGCTCGCCCTGAACGACGCGGCCCTCGTCCTCTGGCGCGAGCTGGGCATCGTGTCCTGCGTGCGCCGCGGCCTCAACAACCGCGGCCTCCTCCTCGAAGGCCTCGGCCGCCACGCCGAGTCCGCCGACGCCCTCCAGCAGAGCCTGGAGCTCGCCAAGGAACTCGCCGACCCGCTCAGCGAGGCGATCACCCTCAGCCACCTCGGCAACCTCTACGAGCACACGGACGCCCGCGCCGCTATCGCCCACCACGAACGCAGCCTCGCGATCGGCGAGACCATCGGGCACGCCATCGTCCGCCAGTCCGCCCACTGCA
>NZ_LIRJ01000478.1:6155-6541 GCF_001419745.1 Streptomyces silaceus
ACGAGTACGAGGACTGGCACGGCAGGTCCCAGGCCCGCCTCGGCCTGGTGCGCGCGCTGCGCGGGCTCTCCCGTACGGAGGAGGCGGCGCGCGAGTGCGCCGTGCTCGTCGACTGCGCCGAACAGCTCGGCGACACCCACATGACGGGTCTGGCCCGCCATCAGCGCGGGCTGCTCCTCCACGAGGAAGGGCGGACCGAAGAGGCGCACGAGCAGTGGGAGTCGGCGTTGCGTGCCCTGGACGGCACGGACAGCAAGACGGACAGCAAGGTGGTCGACGAGCTGCGGAAGCTGTTGGCCGGGTAGCGGGGCGTCGGGCAGGGACCCGTCTGGCAGGGACCCGTCTGACAGGGCTTCGTCGGCTGGTGGGGCTGGTGGGGCTGGTGG
>NZ_LIRJ01000479.1 GCF_001419745.1 Streptomyces silaceus
CACCCCACCCCAGTCCACCGCCGTCCACACCCTCTGGGCCGCCACGGCCGACGTGCTGGTCGCCGGGGTCGGCGGCGCCGGTGCCGTGCACCGCGCGCGGTTGCTGCACGCGGCGCACGCCGCCCGGCTCCTCGGGCTGCACCGTTCCTCCGCGGCGGCGGTCCGCGTGGTGCGACGGCTCGGAGAGTCCGCCGCCGACGACCCGGGGTTCCGGCTCGCCGAGCTGGCCGGTGAGATGACGGAACTGCTCCACGTACTGCACGGGTTGAGGACGTCCGGGACCGCGGACCCCGCCCTTGTCGGCACCCTGCGCCGCGCCTACCGGCCCGACCGGCCGCTGCGGCTGCACGGCCTGTTCACCGAGCCGGTGGTCACCGCGTCCGGGTACGCGGGAGCGGTGACCTACGCCCTCGCCCCGGACGGGCGGCTGCGCACCCTGTCCGACGTGGCGCCCGGCGGCCCCGACCGCGTCCGGCGCGCGACGGGGTCCGTCGTCCCCGGCGGCTGCGCGCTCTCCCTGCGCGAACTCGGCGAGGGCGGCGGGGTGATCCTCACCTCGCCCACCGTCTCGGCGGACGGCCGCGTCGGCGCGGGCAGTACCGTACGCTCCGTGACCGCCACGGGCACCGGCTGGGACGAGGACCCCCTCGACGCGCTCTGGCAGCGGCCTCCGCACACCCAACTCGCCGACGCGCTGGCATGGTTGAGCCTGCCCGTCGACGAGCGGACGAGCGCCGGCGGCGATCTCGTCTTCCTTCGAGGGACGCTCACGCCGGCCGGTCTCGCCGTCACCGGCGGGCCCACCCTGCGTCTGCTCGCCCCGGACGAGCGGTCGGAGCTGCCGTACACGGAGAACCTGCGGCTGCTCGCGGGACGGTCCGGCCTGCCGCTGCGCGTCGTGGCCCGGGTCGCCCCGGACCGGCCGGGCGGTGTGCTCGCCCTGGCGGCCGCCTGGCCGGGCCACGACGGCCGGACGTTCCGCGTCGACCTGGGCCTGCGCCGCCTCGACCGCACCCACCTGCCCGCGCGGGCGCCCCAGGATCTGCCGCCGCAGCCGTCCGCCGCGCAGCAGCCCGGCGGCATACCCGCGCTCCCCATGGAGCTGGGCCTCTTCCGCCGTGCCGTCGACCGCGCGGTGGCGGGCGGTCGGGCCGTCGCTGCGGCGGACACCGACGGTGAACTCCCGCGCCGTCTGCGGGCGGTGGGCCTCGGCACGGGAGCCCGGTGCGCCGGGCGTCTGACGGACACTGCGGCCGACCGCACCCACGACGTGCTCGGCCGGCTGCGCCCCGCCGACCCCGACGCGTACGCCGAGGCCTGGCTCGCGGCCTCCCTCTACGCGACGGCGGCCACGGCGTCCCTGCTCACCGCCGCGTGGACACCTCCGCCATCCCCCGCCGCATCCTCTACTTCATCCACTCCGCCTCATACTTCGCGTACGTCCCGTCGTGCGTCGCCAGATGCGTGAACTGGTCGACGTACTCCTTGAAGTCCTCGTCCCCGCGCGGCGTCGCGTACGCCTTCTCCGAGAAGGTGAAGGGCTTGTCGGGGTGGAGCGAGCAGAGTTCGGGGTGGATCTTCGACTGGTAGAGCGTCTCGCTCGCGTCCGTCATCATCACGTCCGCGCGGCCGTCGATGATCTCCTGGAAGATCGTCGTGTTCTCCGGGTGGAGCTTGATGGTCGCCTTCTTGATGTGGGCGCGGGCGAACTGCTCGTTCGTGCCGCCGGGGTTGACGACGACGGTCGTGCCGGGCTTGTCGATGTCCGCGAGGGTGCCCGCCCCGAACGTGTCCTTGTCCGCGCAGCGCACGATCGGCGTCTTGCCGTCCTCGCGGGTCGGCTCGCTGAAGTACACCTGCCGGGCGCGCGGCAGGGTGATCGAGACGCCGCCGACGCCGATGTCGCAGCGGCGCGCGGCGACGTCCTTGGTGAGGTTCGCCCAGGTGGTGGCCACGAACCGGGCCTTGGCGTCGAGGCTCTTGGCGAGGTCGTGCGCCATCTTGATGTCCACGCCGCTGTACGTGCCGTCGGCGGGGTCGAGCTTGGTGAACGGGGCGTAGTCGCCGGTCGTGCAGACCTTCAGGACGCCCTTCTTCGGGACGATGTCCAGGAGGCCGGCCCGGTGCCGGTCGGGCCGCCCGTCCGGCCGCCGACCCGCGTCGGGCGAGGCGGGCGCGGCGGCGGTGACGGCCAGGAGGCAGACCAGGGCGGACAGGGTGGCGGCACGCTTCACGGGGGCTCCTCTGCGCTACGGGCGGCTCGAAGAGATCACCTTCGCAGACCCGTTCCCGCGGCTGAACCCCCTTCTCACGGAGCGAGCGGCGCCAGTCGCGCGGGGGTGAGGTCCGGCGCCCCGTCGGCGTACGCGTCGGCGTCGAACGGGTACATCGGGCGCTCCACCCGGTGGTGTCCGAGCCGCGGCAGGTCCTGGTCGACGCCGCCGGGCGTGAGGGCGAGGAGCCAGTCGGCCGCCATGTCGTGCAGCTCCGGCTCCAGGTAGCCGATCTTCACGACGACGAGGTCGTACGTACGAGGGTCGACGCCGAGACCTCCCTCGCGCGGGCCCATGAAGTCCGCGAGGGTGTGGAACGGCTTGCGGCGCTCGACGAGGATCACGGTGAGGCCGCCGGTGCGCACGGCGGCCATGTCGACGCCCCGGTCGTAGGCGCCGCCCTCCGCGCGGTCCTTCTGATCGGTGGCGCGCTGCAACGCGACGACGGTGCCGGTCAGTTCGTACGGGCCGCCGTGGTTCGCGTCGACCTTGCCGCCGACGCTCAGCGTCACCTCGGCGCCCACGCCCGCCTCGAAGCAGCGGGCGACGGCGACGGGGTCGGTGATGCCGGGGTGGACGGCGCTGACGCGCCCGGCGCGGACCGCGTCGTTCTCCAGGAGCTTGCCCAGCATGTACGCGAGGTCGCCCGCGCCTCCGGCCGTCGGGTTGTCGCCCGAGTCGCTGATCAGGAAAGGCCGCCGGTCCGAGGCCACGGCCCGGGCGATGCACTCCTCGGCGTCGCCGGTCGGGCCGACGAAGACGAAGTCGTGGCGGGCGTCCCAGTAGCGGCGGGCGAGCTTCTCGGCCTCGGCGGCGGCGAGTTCGGCGT
>NZ_LIRJ01000048.1 GCF_001419745.1 Streptomyces silaceus
TGGGTCGTCAACGCCTACGCGCTCGCCTTCGGCGGCCTGCTCATGCTCGGCGGCCGCCTCGCCGACCTGGCGGGACGGCGGCGCACCCTCGTCGGTGGGTTCGTCGTCTTCGGCGCGGCGAGCCTCGCCGGCGGCCTCGCCCTGACACCGGGGCAGCTCATCGCGGCGCGGGCGGTGCAGGGCGCCGGCGCGGCGGCGCTCGCCCCGGTCGCCCTCGCGCTGATCACCGTCACCTACGCGGCGGGGCCCGCCCGTTCCCGCGCGCTCGGGCTGTGGGGCGTCTCCGGCGCGCTCGGTGGCGCCGTCGGGATCATGGCGGGCGGCCTGCTCACCGACTGGGTGGGCTGGCGCTCCGTGATGCTGATCAACGTCCCCGTGGTGATCGGCGCGCTGCTCGCCGCCCGCCGCGGGGTGCCCGCCGACCGCCGCACGGGACCCGCGCCGCGCCTCGACGTGACCGGCGCCCTGCTCGTCACGGCCGGCATGGCGGCGCTCGTGCTCGGCCTCGTGCGCACGGAGACGTACGGCTGGGCCTCGGGCACCACGCTCGGCACCCTCGCCCTCGCGCTCGTCCTGCTCGCCGCCTTCGTCGCCGTCGAGGCCCGCAAGCGGGAACCGCTGCTGCGCCTCGGCCTGCTCGGCACGGCCCACCGGCCGGTGCTCTCCGCGAACGTCTTCGCGCTGCTGATGTCCTCGGGCCAGTTCGCCGCCTTCTACTTCACCTCGCTCCACCTCCAGCAGGTGCTGGGGTACGGGCCGACGGCGGCCGGCGCCGCGTTCCTGCCGTTCTGCGCGGGCGTCGTGGCCGGGTCGACGGTGGCGACGCGGACCGTGGGGCGGCTCGGCGAGCGGACGCTGCTCGTGGCGGGCGGGCTGCTCGGTGCCGCCGGGTTCGGGTGGTTCGCGCTGACCGTCGAGGCGGGCGGAACCTTCCTCGGCTCGATCCTCGGGCCGTCCCTCGTCGCGAGCGTCGGCATCGGCATGTGCTTCGTACCGCTGGGCACGGCGGCCACCAGCGGCGTCGCCCCCGAGGAGACCGGCATGGCCTCCGGGCTGCTCAACAGCTCGCGCCAGCTCGGCGGCTCGCTGGGCCTCGCCGTCCTGGTCACCGTCGCGGCGAGCGCCACGGGCGCCGGGCGGGACCGGGCCGCCCTCGCCGAGGGGCACGCGGCGGCCTTCGCGGTCTCCGCCGGACTCCTGGTCGCGGCCGCACTGGCCACCGCGGTGCTGCACGGCCGCCGCACCTCCGCCACGAAACCGCCGCGACCTGCGGAAACGTACTCCTCGGAAGAAAGTTCAAAGAATCTCGGCGACGATGTCGAAACGGGCGTCTCCCGTTCGACGCAGGGGTGAGAGGCGAGGAGAAGCCCCGCCGCCACCCGATGGGAGACCACCATGCCGCGCTACATGACGCTGATCCGCATCGACGAGAACAACGCCCCCGAGGGCGGCCCGAGCCCCGAGCTCCAGGAGCGCATGGGCGCGCTGCTCGAAGAGATCACCAAGGCCGGGGTCATGCTCGACACCGCGGGCCTGCGCCCGACCGTCGAGGGCGCCCGCGTCACCTGGGACAAGGGCGAACTGTCCGTCACCGACGGCCCGTTCACCGAGACCAAGGAGGTCATCGGCGGCTACTCCATCTGCCAGGCCAAGGACATGGCCGAGGCCGTCGAGTGGACCAAGCGGTTCCTGAAGACCCACGAGGACTACTGGACGATCACCGCAGAGGTCCGGGAGATCGAGGGCTGACGCCCCGCCTTTGCGGCCGTGGCGCCGGGGTGCTCTGATGGGTGGCCGTGAGCCACCCTCCGGAGCACCCCCGCCGCACCGTGGAGACCGTCTTCCGCATGGAGGCGCCGCGCATCATCGCCGGCGTCGCGCGGATCGTACGGGACGTCGGCATCGCCGAGGAGCTGGCGCAGGACGCCCTGGTGGCCGCCCTCGAACAGTGGCCCGAGCAGGGCGTCCCCGACAACCCGGGCGCCTGGCTCATGACCGCCGCCCGGCGCCGCGCCGTCGACCTCGTCAGACGCCGCGAGCGCTACGCGCGCAAGCTGGCCGAGATGGGCCGCGACCTGGAGTCCGCGCCGCCCCACCTGGACGAGCCCGCCGATCCCGACGCCATCGACGACGACCTCCTGCGCCTCGTCTTCACCGCCTGCCACCCGGTGCTCTCCACGGAGGCCCGCGTGGCGCTCACCCTGCGTCTGCTCGGCGGCCTGACCACCGCGGAGATCGCCCGCGCCGTGCTCACGCCGGAGCCGACCGTGGCCCAGCGGATCTCGCGGGCCAAGCGCACCCTGGCCGCCAAGGCCGTCGCCTTCGAGGTCCCCTACGGCCCGGACCGCGAGGCCCGCCTCGGCTCGGTCCTGGAGGTCATCTACCTCATCTTCAACGAGGGGTACGCCGCCACGGCGGGCGACGACTGGCTGCGCCCGGCCCTGTGCGAGGACGCCCTGCGGCTCGCCCGGGTGCTCGCGGGCCTCATGCCCAAGGAGCCCGAAGTGCACGGCCTGGCCGCGCTCCTGGAGCTCCAGGCGTCGCGCTCGGCCGCCCGCACGGGCCCCTCCGGCGAGCCCGTGCTGCTCAAGGACCAGAGCCGGACCCGCTGGAACCAGATGCTGATCCGGCGCGGATTCGCCGCCCTCGCCCGCGCCCAGAGCACCGCGGACGGCCCCCTCGGTCCGTACGCCCTCCAGGCCGCGATCGCCGCCTGTCACGCCCACGCGCACACGTACGAGGAGACCGACTGGCGGCAGATCGCCGCGCTCTACGACCTCCTCGCGGCCCGCACGCCGTCCCCGGTCGTCGAGCTGAACCGCGCGGTCGCGGTCGCGATGGCGCGGGGCCCCGAGGCGGGCCTGGCCCTGGTCGACGCGCTGGCCGCCGAACCGGCCCTGCGGGACTACCACTTGCTGCCCAGCGTGCGGGGGGACCTGCTGGAGCGGCTCGGCCGCCGGGCCGAGGCGCGTGCGGAGTTCGAACGGGCGGCGGCACTGGCGCGCAACGAGCGGGAGCGGGGGTTGCTGCGGGCGCGGGCGGACGGCTGCTGAGGCCCGCTGCGAGGGCGTTCCCGCTCCGCGGGCCGTGGGGGCTCGTCGCGCGGTTCCCCGCGCCCCTTACGGGGCCGGGTGGCCGACCAGCATCGTCGGCGCCCCCGCCACCCGCGTCAGGAAGACGGTGGCCGCGTTCCTCCCCTGCGGCTTCACCTTGCGGCGCAGTTCCTCCGGCTCGACGGCCGAGCCCCGCTTCTTCACCGTCAGGATGCCGACCTCCCGCTCCCGCAGCAGGGCCTTCAACTTCTTGACGTTGAAGGGGAGCCGGTCGGTGATCTCGTACGCGGTGGCGTACGCGGTGCGGTGGTGCTCGTCGGAGGTGACGTAGGCGATGGTCTCGTCGATCAGCCCGCCCGCCACCTCCTCGGCCACCCGGGCGACCAGATGGGCGCGGATGACGGCGCCGTCCGGCTCGTACAAGTAGCGCCCCACGGAACGCACTTCGGGGTCGGGCGGCATCGTGGCGAGCGAGGTCCACAGGGAGGCGCCGCCGGGCAGCAGCGTCGCGCGGTGCGAGGCGGGCGCGCCCGTGCCGAACCACAGCACCGCCTCCTTCACGTCGCCGCCGTCCGAGATCCACTCGGCCTCCGCCTCGGCGGGGACCGCCTCGTGCGGAATGCCCGGCGCGATCTTCAGCGCGGCGTGCGGAGCCTTGAGCGCCGCCTCGACGGCCCAGGACAGGGGCGGGGAGTAGGCCTCGGGGTCGAAGATGCGGCCGCGCTTGGCGGAGCGCCGGGCCGGGTCGACGAACACCGCGTCGTGCGCCGAGGTGTCCACGTCGGTGACGTCGGCCTCGCGGACCTCGATCAGCTCGGCGAGCCCGAGCGCCTCGGCGTTCGCGCGGGCGACCGCGCAGGTCAGCGGGTCCCGGTCGACGGCGAGCACGGAGACCCCGGCCCGCGCCAGGGCGATGGCGTCGCCGCCGATGCCGCAGCAGAGGTCGGCGAGGGTGCGTACGCCGAGGGCCTTGAAGCGCTCGGCGCGGTACGCGGCGACGGACGTGCGCGTCGCCTGCTCGACGCCGTTCGGCGTGAAGAACATCAGGGCCGCGTCCTCGGCGCCGAACTTCGCCGCGGCCCGCTGCCGCAGCCGCGCCTGCGCCAGTGCCGCGGAGACCAGCGGCGCCGGGTGCTCGCGGCGCAGCCGGGTCGCGGCGGCGAGCTCCTGCGCGGGATCGACGTCCCGCACCTCGTCGAGCAGGGCGCGGCCCTCCTCGGTGCGGAGGGCGGCGAAGGCGGCGAGGGGGTCGTCGAGGCCGGCGTCGCGGCCGCTCGGCGTGTTCGGGTCGTTCACCCGCCCCATTGTGGGCCAGTCGGTGGATGGTGCGCGGCCGGTGGCGGTGTCGGCCCCCCGAAGGGGGCGTGAGCTGCGAGGATCCGGCGCCATGCAACTAGTACGACAAAAGGAAGAATCCGCCAGAAGACGGAAGAACCAGACGCGTGTCGCGCTGGCCGTCCTCGTCGTCGCCGCGATCGCGTCGGGCTGTGCCTCCGGCGCCGACTCGGACGCGGTCAAGCCGGCCCACGGCCAGCAGCCGCTGCAGGCCCCGCCCGCCCGCGCCCTCGACTCCTACGCCCAGAAGCTCGCCGCCGCCCAGGCCGCGCGGGCCGCGGCCGCCAAGCGCTGGGGCCTGGCCGCCACCCCGCTGGCCGCGCCGCCCGCGCCGAGGACCAAGCCGCGGATCACCACCCGCAAGGGCTTCGAGGTGAAGGGCCAGGCGAGCCTGCCGCCCGTCTTCACGACCGTCCCCACCAAGGACAAGGTCGTCTTCCTCACCATCGACGACGGCGCCGAGAAGGACCCGGAGCTGCTCAGGATGATGAGCGAGCTGCGGATCCCGTACACGGCGTTCCTCAGCGACTACCTGGTCAAGGAGGACTACGGCTACTTCAAGAAGATGCAGGACCGCGGTGTCTCCCTGAACAACCACACGCTCAACCACCGCTACCTGCCCGGACTTTCGTACGAGGCGCAGCGCCGCGAGATCTGCGGCATGCAGGACACCATCGAGAAGCGCTACGGCAAGCGCCCCGAACTCTTCCGGCCGCCCTACGGCAACTACAACGCCGACACCCTGCGCGCCGCCAAGTCCTGCGGCGTCAAGGCGGTCCCGCTGTGGGCGTCGGAGGGCTTCGCCGACCACATGGAGTGGCGCGAGTGGGACCGGGACCTGCACCCCGGCGACATCATCCTCACGCACTTCCGGGGCCGCGAGGACTGGAAGGGCACCATGCCCGACATGGTCCGCAAGGTCATGAAGACGGTCACGGACAAGGGGTACGCGGTGGCCAGGCTGGAGGACTACCTGTGACCCCCCGGGCGCGAGCGCGCCGCCGCCTCCTCGCCGGGGCCCTGCTCTGCGGCGTACTCGCGCCCGCCCTGCTCACGGGCTGCGGGGAATCGGTGGACCCGATCGAGAGGCTGGGCCGCAAGGCGGCACAGAAACTCCCGGCACGAAAGTCGACGGGCCACCCAGGAGCCCCCCATCGCTGTGGGCAGGCGTTCCGCACGGCGGAACGGGTGGGCACGGCCCCCGGTGCCGAGCACGAGGAACCGGGACGCCGGCGCATCGCGGAGAGTCCGCCACGGCCGGCAGCGGGAGAACCGAGCCCTCCGAGAACCCGCTGCCCCGACAGGGGCAAGAGGCCGCCCACCCCGGCGCGGGGCACCCCGCCCCCCTGAACCGACGCAGTCGATTGGCACTCCGCTTGACCGAGTGCTAATCCCCGTCCTAGTCTCGCTTCTGGCACTCCCCACTGGAGAGTGCCAACAGCGACGGGCAGGTCCGGCACCCGCGACGACGGATCCACCTGGTCGCCACACCTCAGACTCTTAACCCCGTGAGATCTCCGAAGGGGGAGACCGGATCGTGACGACCGCCAGCTCCAAGGTTGCCATCAAGCCGCTCGAGGACCGCATTGTGGTCCAGCCGCTCGACGCCGAGCAGACCACGGCCTCCGGCCTGGTCATTCCGGACACCGCGAAGGAGAAGCCCCAGGAGGGCGCCGTCCTCGCCGTGGGCCCGGGCCGCTTCGAGAACGGCGAGCGCCTGCCGCTCGACGTCAAGGTCGGCGATGTCGTGCTGTACAGCAAGTACGGCGGCACCGAGGTGAAGTACAACGGCGACGAGTACCTCGTCCTCTCGGCCCGCGACGTGCTCGCGATCGTCGAGAAGTAATTCACCCAGCAGATTTGCTTTTCTGAGCTGCGCCCCTGGTCACCCCGCTGATTGCCGGGCGGCGAGGGGCGCAGTTCGTTCACCCGAGTTTTCGAGAGGGCTGAATCGCTCCCATGGCGAAGATCCTGAAGTTCGACGAGGACGCCCGTCGCGCCCTTGAGCGCGGCGTCAACAAGCTTGCCGACACGGTCAAGGTGACGATCGGCCCCCGCGGCCGCAACGTCGTCATCGACAAGAAGTTCGGCGCTCCGACCATCACCAACGACGGCGTCACCATCGCCCGTGAGGTCGAGGTCGAGGACCCGTACGAGAACCTCGGTGCCCAGCTGGTGAAGGAGGTGGCGACCAAGACCAACGACATCGCGGGTGACGGCACCACCACCGCCACCGTGCTCGCCCAGGCCCTGGTCAAGGAAGGCCTGCGCAACGTCGCCGCCGGCGCCTCCCCGGCCGCCCTGAAGAAGGGCATCGACGCCGCCGTCGCGGCCGTCTCCGAGGAACTCCTCGCCACCGCCCGTCCGATCGACGACAAGGCCGACATCGCGGCCGTCGCCGGTCTGTCCGCCCAGGACCCGCAGGTCGGCGAGCTCATCGCCGAGGCGATGGACAAGGTCGGCAAGGACGGTGTCATCACCGTCGAGGAGTCCAACACCTTCGGTCTGGAGCTGGACTTCACCGAGGGCATGGCCTTCGACAAGGGCTACCTGTCGCCGTACATGGTGTCCGACCAGGAGCGTATGGAGGCCGTCCTCGACGACCCGTACATCCTGATCCACCAGGGCAAGATCTCCTCGATCCAGGACCTGCTGCCGCTGCTGGAGAAGGTCATCCAGGCCAACTCCTCGAAGCCGCTCCTGATCATCGCCGAGGACGTCGAGGGCGAGGCCCTCTCGACCCTCGTCGTGAACAAGATCCGCGGCACCTTCAACGCCGTCGCGGTGAAGGCCCCCGGCTTCGGCGACCGCCGCAAGGCGATGCTCGGCGACATGGCCACCCTCACCGGCGGCACCGTCATCGCCGAGGAGGTCGGCCTCAAGCTCGACCAGGTCGGCCTGGACGTGCTCGGCACCGCCCGCCGCGTCACCATCACCAAGGACGACACGACGATCGTCGACGGCGGCGGCAACAGCGCCGACGTCGAGGGCCGCGTCGCCCAGATCAAGGCCGAGATCGAGGCCACGGACTCCGACTGGGACCGCGAGAAGCTCCAGGAGCGCCTCGCGAAGCTGGCCGGCGGCGTGTGCGTCATCAAGGTCGGCGCCGCCACCGAGGTGGAGCTGAAGGAGAAGAAGCACCGTCTGGAGGACGCCATCTCCGCGACCCGCGCCGCGGTCGAGGAGGGCATCGTCTCCGGTGGTGGCTCCGCGCTGGTCCACGCCGTCAAGGTCCTCGAGGGCAACCTCGGCAAGGACGGCGACGAGGCCACCGGTGTGGCGGTCGTCCGCCGCGCCGCCGTCGAGCCGCTGCGCTGGATCGCCGAGAACGCCGGCCTCGAGGGCTACGTCATCACCTCGAAGGTCGCCGAGCTCGACAAGGGCTTCGGCTTCAACGCCGCCACCGGCGAGTACGGCGACCTGGTCAAGGCCGGCGTCATCGACCCGGTCAAGGTCACCCGCTCCGCCCTGGAGAACGCCGCGTCCATCGCGTCGCTGCTCCTCACGACCGAGACCCTGGTCGTCGAGAAGCCGGCCGAGGAAGAGGCCGAGGCCGGTCACGGCCACGGTCACGGCCACGCGCACTGACCCGCCGCGCCCGGCTCGAACGGTGACCGAGGCCCGGCTCCCCTTCGCGGGGAGCCGGGCCTCGGTCCTTTTCGGCCGCGCGTCCGCTTCCTACTGCGGGCCGTACTTGCGTCCCGTCTTCGACGTGATGCCGCCGAGCAGGCCCCTCGGCGCCACCTTCACCACGCCCATCAGCGCCTTGTAGCGCGGGTCCGGCACCGACAGGGTCTTGCCGCGCGAGAGGTCCGCCAGCGCGGTCGTGACCAGCTTGTCCGCGTCGAGCCACATCCAGCCCGGGATGTTGGACGTGCCCATCCCGGCGCGCTGGTGGAACTCGGTCCGTACGAAGCCGGGGCACAGCGCCATCAGCCGCACCCCGGAGCCGGCCAGGTCCTTCGCCGCGCCCTGCGTGAACTGCACGACCCACGCCTTCGAGGCGCCGTACGTCCCGCGCGGCACGAACGCCGCCACCGACGCCACGTTCACGACGCCGCCGCGGCCGCGCTCCCGCATCGACCGCGTCGCCGCCGACGTCAGCCGGAGCACCGCCTCGCAGTGCACCTTGAGCATGGTCAGCTCGTCGGCGAGCGAGACCTCCAGGTAACGGCCCTTGTTGCCGAATCCGGCGTTGTTGATCAGGAGGTCGACCGGGTCCCTGCGGTTGCCCAGGCGCTGCTCGACGGCCTCGATGCCCTCGTCCGTGGCGAGGTCCGCGGTCAGCACCTCCGCCTCGATGCCGTGCCGGTCGTGCAGTTCGGTCGCCTGGTCCCGCAGTCGCTTGGTGTCGCGCGCCACCAGAACGAGGTTGTGCCCGTCACCGGCGAGGCGCCGCGCGAAGGCGGCGCCGATGCCGGCGGTTGATCCCGTAATCAGAGCCGTAGTCATGCGCCAAGGCTAGTGAGATCTAGTGACCGCTGTGTTGCGCGTACTTCGCCACGTACGTGTGCGCGCGCTCGGTCGCCTCGGGGTGCAGCGCGTCGCCCGCCGCCAGCAGACGGGGCAGCAGCTCCTGCTCCGTGGTGACGGCCCGGAAGTAGAGGGCGACGGTCACCTCGTGCTCGGGCCGGCGCACGATCTCGACGGTGTCTCCGGCCCGGATCTCGCCCGGTTCGATCACCCGCAGATAGGCGCCGGGCGCGCACTGCCGGGTGAACCGCTTCATCCACCCCTTCTCGTCCAGGTGGCCCTGGAACGTACGGCAGGGGATGCGGCCGCTCGTCACCTCCAGGACCAGGTCGGGGCCGATCCGCCAGCGCTCGCCGATCTTCGCGCCGTTCACGTCCACGCCCGACGTCGTGAGGTTCTCGCCGAAGACGCCGCAGGACAGGGGCCGGCCCAGCTCGCGCTCCCAGACGTCGAGGTCCTCGCGTGCGTACGCGTACACCGCCTGGTCGTAGCCGCCGTGGTGGCGCAGGTCGCAGATGGCGTCACCGGCGAGGCCGCTCCCGGAGACGCCCTTGGGGCCGGGCGCGGTCACCCGGACCGGGCCCTCGACGGGCTGTTTGTCGATGCCTGTGCCGGCGGGCGCGTCGGAGTACTCGACGGCCTTGGGGCGGCCCACGTTTACCGAAAGAAGCTCCATGCGGGAAGGCTATGCCCGCCGATCTCAAAGCCGCGACGTGATATTTCGCTTCATTCCCAAGCGTCGCTTATGCTCGTCTCATGATCGAGGCCCGTCATCTCCGTGTCCTGCGCGCCGTGGCCGCCACCGGCTCGTTCTCGGCCGCGGCCCGCGAGCTCGGCTGCACCCAGCCCGCGGTCAGCCAGCAGATGAAGGCCCTCGAAGCCTCGACCGGCACCCCGCTCCTGATCCGCACGGGCCGCGAGATGCGCCTGACGCAGGCGGGCGAGGCCCTGGTCCGGCACGCCGCGGGCATCCTCGCCGGGCTCACCGCCGCCGAGGAGGAGGTCGCCGCCATCGCGGGCCTGCGCGCGGGCCGGGTCCGGCTCGTCTCCTTCCCCAGCGGCAGCTCGACGCTCGTCCCGGGCGCGCTCGCGGCGCTGCGCGCGGCCCACCCGGGCACCCGCGTCTCCCTCGTGGAGGCCGAGCCGCCGCGCTCGGTGGAGATGCTGCGCGAGGGCGACTGCGACGTGGCGCTCGCGTTCCGGTACGAGGGGGCGACCGCCGCGGAGGAGTGGGACGACCTCGTCGTGCGCCCCCTGCTCGCGGACCGCCTCGTCGGCCTCGTGCCCGAGGGGCACCGGCTCGCCGAGGCGGCGGCGGTCACGATGGGCGAGCTCGCCGACGAGCCGTGGATCGCGGGCTGTCCCCGCTGCCGCAGGCAGCTGGTGGAGGTCTGCGAGAGCGCGGGCTTCGTGCCCCGGATCGACTTCGCGACCGACGACTACCCGGCGGTGATCGGTCTCGTCGGCGCGGGCCTCGGGGTGGCGGTGCTGCCCGAGCTCGCCATCGAGCCGGTGCGCCCCAGGGGTGCACGCACCGTGACGGTGGAGCCCGCGGTGCGGCGGGAGATCGTCGCGCTCACCCTGCCGGACCTGGCCCAGGTGCCGGCCGTCGCCGCCACGCTGGACCACCTCGCGCGGGCCGCGGCCCGCTGACGGAGGGGCGGGGGACCCGCCTCCGCGTCCTTTCGAAGAAACGTTCCTTCAGCCGTGTGACACGGCGGCTCTGCCCGCCGGCGCCGAGGCCGTGACCAGGCGGTGGCGCGCGCGGCCCATGAGTTCCTCGCGCTCGTCCTCGGTCAGGCCGCCCCACACGCCGTACGGTTCGCGCACCGCGAGCGCGTGCGCCGCGCACTCCGCGCGCACCGGGCACCGCATGCAGACCTCCTTGGCGGAGTTCTCACGTGCACTGCGCGCCGCTCCGCGCTCGCCCTCCGGGTGGAAGAAGAGCGAGCTGTCGACCCCACGGCAGGCCGCGAGGAGCTGCCAGTCCCAGAGATCTGCGTTCGGTCCGGGAAGGCGGGAGAAATCTGCCATTGCTGGTCCCCTTGAAGCCGTTCTGACGCGGATACGGTGCCGATGACGGTACATCTACTGTCTAAGGAGATGAAAATATGACTCATTGCGAATCTAGCCACAGACACCAGGAAAAGGGAAGAAATGCCGCTAAATGGGGCATAGCTTGTGATGAAAGGTTGAGGGTCTGCCGCGCTCTCTGCGCTGTGTCCGGGCCCTCACGTAGAGTGCCGAAGGTGGCCGATCGCCCCGTAACTCTTTCGGGTGACCGTCGTTGAGAGTGCGAGGCGGTTGAAAGAACAAGCGCTCGGGCAGGTGTCCGAGAGCGTCAACCGCACAGGTGACGAATATGTACCAGCCTGGAGGCTCAAGGTGACGCGCAGCAGCTGTGAGAGCCGCGGAGGACAGTCATGACATCGGTCCTTGTCTGTGACGACTCCCCGCTTGCCCGAGAGGCGCTCCGCCGCGCGGTCGCGACCGTGCCCGGCGTAGAGCGTGTGACGACGGCGGCCAACGGCGAGGAAGTCCTCCGCCGCTGGGGCGCCGACCGCTCGGACCTGATTCTGATGGACGTACGCATGCCCGGTCTGGGCGGCGTGGAGACCGTCCGGCGGCTCCTGTCCGCCGACCCCGGTGCGCGCATCATCATGCTCACCGTCGCCGAGGACCTGGACGGGGTCGCGCTCGCCGTCGCCGCCGGTGCCCGCGGCTATCTGCACAAGGACGCCTCGCGCGCCGAGCTGCGCGCGACCGTCACCCAGGCGCTCGCCGACCCGACCTGGCGGCTCGCCCCGCGCAGGCTGCGCTCGGCCGAGATGGGCGCCGCCCCCACGCTCACCGCGCGCGAGATCCAGGTGCTCGAAGGCATGAGCCACGGCCGGTCGAACGCGGAGATCGGGCGCGAGCTCTTCCTCTCCGAGGACACGGTGAAGACGCACGCCAGGCGCCTGTTCAAGAAGCTCGGTGCCTCGGACCGGGCGCACGCGGTGGCGCTGGGCTTCCGCTGGGGCCTGGTCCGCTAAGTGTGCCGCCGCGGGGGCACGGCATTCCCCGCCCGCCGCGTGGTGGGCGGGGTGACGGATGCCCGCCGCTGCTTGTTTCGTCGCCGATGCCGCATCCTTGAGGTGTGGAGTTCCTCGGGGACGAGTCGATCGAGCGGGAGGGGAGGGCGCAGGAGATGAGTTCCGGCGCACCTGCTCATAACGCTTCAGTGCACAACTACGACCGCGGTGCCACGGACCAGTCGCCGTCAAGGCACCATGGACCGATGCGCGATGACAAGACGACGGTGATCGGTGCCCTCGTCCGTCGCGCCGTGGAGGGCGACGAGCAGGCCACGCACGACCTTCTCGCACACGTCCACCCGCTGGCGCTGCGCTACTGCCGCACCCGCCTGTCCCGACTGCCGGGTGACGCGCGGCACTTCGTGGAGGACCTGGCCCAGGAGGTCTGCGTCGCGGTGCTGCTCGCGCTGCCGCGCTACAAGGACACCGGGCGCCCCTTCGAGGCGTTCGTCTTCGCCATCGCGGCGCACAAGGTGGCCGACCTGCAGCGTGCGGCGATGCGGCATCCGGGATCGACCGCCGTGCCGTCGGACGAGATGCCCGAGCGGCCCGACGACTCGCTCGGCCCGGAGGAGCGGGCGCTGCTCAGCAGTGACGCCGAGTGGGCCAAGAAGCTCCTCGCCAACCTTCCGGAGAACCAGCGCGAGCTGCTGCTGCTCAGGATCGCCGTCGGCCTCACGGCCGAGGAGACCGGGCAGATGTTGGGGATGTCACCCGGCGCGGTGCGCGTCGCCCAGCACCGCGCGCTGAGCCGGTTGCGGGCGCTCGCGGAGCAGTAGCGGAGCCGTACGAACGTACAAAGCTTCTCGATGATCTTGATCGTGGAATGAGACACCTCCGGATCCCGTTAGCATGGACATCCGCACCGATCAAGGCCATTTGGGGAAGGTGTCATGACTGCAAACGTCGACGGAGTGCCCGATAAATTCGCGACACTCGGGCTGACCTACGACGACGTGCTGCTGCTGCCGGGCGCGTCGGACATGGCGCCCGACCAGATCGACACTTCCTCGCTCGTCTCGAAGAACGTCCGGGTGAACGTCCCGCTGCTGTCCGCGGCGATGGACAAGGTCACCGAGTCCCGCATGGCGATCGCCATGGCGCGGCAGGGCGGCGTCGGTGTGCTGCACCGCAACCTCTCCATCGCCGACCAGGCCAACCAGGTCGACCTGGTCAAGCGCTCCGAGTCCGGCATGGTCACCGACCCGATCACGGTGCACCCGGACGCGACGCTGGCCGAGGCCGACGCGATCTGCGCGAAGTTCCGCATCAGCGGCGTCCCGGTCACGGACGCGGCCGGCAAGCTGCTCGGCATCGTCACCAACCGCGACATGGCCTTCGAGTCGGACCGCTCCCGCCAGGTGCGCGAGGTCATGACGCCGATGCCGCTGGTCACCGGCAAGGTCGGCATCTCCGGCGTGGACGCCATGGAGCTGCTGCGCCGCCACAAGATCGAGAAGCTGCCGCTGGTCGACGACGCGGGCGTGCTCAAGGGCCTCATCACGGTCAAGGACTTCGTGAAGGCCGAGAAGTACCCGAACGCCGCGAAGGACAAGGAGGGCCGCCTCCTCGTCGGCGCCGCCGTCGGTGTCGCGGGCGACGCCTTCGAGCGCGCCCAGGCGCTGGTCGCCGCGGGCGTCGACTTCATCGTCGTCGACACCGCGCACGGCCACTCCCGCCTGGTCGGCGACATGGTCGCCAAGATCAAGTCGGACGCCCCGGGCGTCGACGTCATCGGCGGCAACATCGCCACCCGTGACGGCGCCCAGGCGCTCATCGACTCGGGCGTCGACGGCATCAAGGTCGGCGTCGGTCCGGGCTCCATCTGTACGACGCGCGTCGTGGCCGGCATCGGTGTGCCGCAGGTCACGGCCATCTACGAGGCGTCGCTCGCCGCCAAGGAGGCCGGTGTCCCGGTCATCGGCGACGGCGGCCTGCAGTACTCCGGAGACATCGCCAAGGCGCTCGTCGCCGGCGCGGACACCGTCATGCTGGGTTCGCTGCTCGCCGGCTGCGAGGAGTCCCCCGGAGAGCTGCTCTTCATCAACGGCAAGCAGTTCAAGTCGTACCGCGGCATGGGCTCGCTCGGCGCCATGCAGTCGCGCGGCGAGCAGAAGTCCTTCTCCAAGGACCGCTACTTCCAGGAGGGCGTCGCCTCCGACGAGAAGCTGGTGCCCGAGGGCATCGAGGGCCAGGTTCCCTACCGGGGCCCGCTCTCGGCGGTCGTCCACCAGCTGGTGGGCGGGCTGCGCCAGTCGATGTTCTACGTGGGCGGGCGCACCGTCCCGGACCTGCAGGCCAACGGCCGCTTCGTCCGCATCACGTCGGCGGGCCTCAAGGAGAGCCACCCGCACGACATCCAGATGACCGTCGAGGCGCCGAACTACAGCCGCAGCAAGTAGTCGTCCGCCGCCACGCGCGCGTGGAGGGGCGGTCCCGGGTCACCGGGGCCGCCCCTTCCACGCGTGTCGGGGATACTGGACAGGCAGACCAAGAGGGAAAGGCCCCACAACGTGACTGAGATCGAGATCGGGCGCGGCAAGCGCGGCCGCCGCGCGTACGCCTTCGACGACATCGCCGTCGTTCCGAGCCGGCGCACCCGCGACCCGAAGGAGGTCTCGATCGCGTGGCAGATCGACGCCTACCGCTTCGAGCTGCCCTTCCTGGCCGCTCCCATGGACTCCGTGGTCTCGCCGCAGACCGCCATCCGCATCGGTGAGCTCGGCGGCCTCGGCGTGCTGAACCTCGAGGGCCTGTGGACGCGGCACGAGGACCCGCAGCCGCTGCTCGACGAGATCGCCGAGCTGGCCCCGGAGAACGCCACCCGCCGCCTCCAGGAGATCTACTCCGCGCCGATCAAGGCCGACCTCATCGGGCAGCGCATCAAGGAGGTGCGCGACTCGGGCGTCGTCACGGCCGCCGCGCTCTCCCCGCAGCGCACCGCCGAGTTCTCCAAGGCCGTCGTGGACGCGGGCGTCGACATCTTCGTGATCCGCGGCACCACGGTCTCCGCCGAGCACGTCTCCGGCGCCGCCGAGCCGCTGAACCTGAAGCAGTTCATCTACGAGCTGGACGTGCCGGTGATCGTGGGCGGCTGCGCCACCTACACGGCCGCCCTGCACCTGATGCGCACCGGCGCCGCGGGCGTCCTGGTGGGCTTCGGCGGCGGCGCCGCGCACACCACGCGCAACGTCCTGGGCATCCAGGTCCCGATGGCCACCGCCGTCGCCGACGTCGCGGCCGCCCGCCGCGACTACATGGACGAGTCCGGCGGCCGGTACGTGCACGTCATCGCCGACGGCGGCGTGGGCTGGTCCGGCGACCTGCCCAAGGCCATCGCGTGCGGTGCCGACTCCGTGATGATGGGCTCCCCGCTGGCCCGCGCCACGGACGCGCCCGGCAAGGGCCACCACTGGGGCATGGAGGCCGTCCACGAGGACGTGCCGCGCGGCAAGAAGGTCGACCTGGGCACGGTCGGCACGACCGAGGAGATCCTCACGGGTCCGTCGCACATCCCGGACGGCTCGATGAACTTCTTCGGTGCGCTGCGCCGCGCGATGGCGACGACGGGCTACAGCGAGCTCAAGGAGTTCCAGCGCGTCGAGGTGACGGTCGCGGACGCCCAGCACAAGCGCTGACGGACCGTACGCGGGAAAGTCACGCACGACGAAGGGCCTCGGTACTCGGTACCGGGGCCCTTCCGTCGTCTTCGTCGTCACAGCCGGTGCGCGGCGCCCGCCGGGGTCGCGCCCCGGGTGTCCAGGAGCAGCTGCGCCTTCACGGCGAGGCCCTGGAGGTCGTACGTGCGGTGGTGCTGGAGCAGGATCGTGAGGTCGGCGTCGGCCGCCGCCTCGTAGAGGGAGTCGGCGCGCGGGACGGGGCGGCCGAGCACGCTCCAGTTGGGGACGTGCGGGTCGTGGTAGCTGACGGCCGCGCCGAGCTCCATCAGGCGGGTGGCGACCTCCTGGGCGGGGGCGCCCTGCTGGTCGGCGATGTCGGGCTTGTAGGTGACGCCGAGGAGGAGCACGCGGGCGCCGCGGGCGGACTTGCCGTGTTCGTTGAGCAGGGTCGCGGCGCGCTGGATCACGTACTGGGGCATGCGGTCGTTGACCTGCTGGGCCAGCTCGACCATGCGCAGGGGGCGGGTGCCGCGGGCGGGCGTCGGGATGTCGAGCGGGACGCCGTGGCCGCCGACGCCGGGTCCCGGGCGGAAGGCCTGGAAGCCGAAGGGCTTGGTCTCGGCGCAGCGGATGACGTCCCACAGGTCGATGCCGAGGTCGTGGCAGAGGACCGCCATCTCGTTGACCAGGGCCATGTTCACGTGCCGGTAGTTGGTCTCCAGGAGGTGCACGGTCTCGGCCTCGCGGGGGCCGCGGGCGCGGACGACCTTGTCGGTGAGGCGGCCGTAGAAGGCGGCGGCCGACTCGGTGCAGGCCGGGGTGAGGCCTCCGATGACCTTGGGGGTGCCGGCGTAGCCGTGGGTGCGGTTGCCGGGGTCGAGGCGGCCGGGGGAGTGGGCGAGGTGGAAGTCGCGTCCGGCGCGCAGGCCCGAGCCCGCTTCGAGGATGGGGCGCAGGAATTCCTCGGTGGCTCCCGGGTACGCGGGTGACTCCAGGATCACGGTCGTGTGCGGGCGCAGCCGTGCGGCCAGCGCCCGTGCCGCCTCGGCCACCTGGCTCAGGTCGAGCGAGCGGTCGGCGGCCGGCGGAGTGGGGGCGCAGATGACGGCGGTACGGACCCGGCCGAGCTCGACCGGGTTGCTGGTGGGCACGAAGCCCCTGGAGAGCATCCGGCGGACGTCGGCGGCGGTGAGGGTGCCCTCGGCGCCGTCGTTGGGCAGGCGCCCGCCGGCCAGGTCGGCGGCGCGGACGGGGTCGTAGCCGATGGTGGCGATGCCGTGTGCGACGGCGGCCTGCGCGAGGGGCAGGCCGAGGTGGCCGAGACCGATGACAGCGAGATCTGCGGGCATGGCGGTGGGCCGTCCTCCCAATAGCCGGACCGGGACGAGTGCGCAAGCCCTGTGGACAAGGCGGACCAGCGCAATGTCAGACTAGGAGTAAATATGACCGATATGCGGCATTGTGCCGTGCGGAGCTCCGGAGTGTTGTCCACAGGCTGGGGTCGCGATCAGCGGGCGACGGGGAAATCTGGGCATGATGTGAGTCCGACCACACCCGATCTCAACGGGAGGCAGCGGTGAGGACAGCGACACTGGGGCCGGCGGAGCGTGCCGAGTCACTTGCGGGAATGGCGGACCGGGAGCTGGACATCCTGGTCGTGGGCGCGGGCGTGGTCGGCGCGGGGACGGCCCTCGACGCGGTGACCCGCGGCCTGTCCACCGGCCTGGTCGAGGCGCGGGACTGGGCGTCGGGCACCTCCAGCCGGTCGAGCAAGCTGATCCACGGCGGGCTGCGTTATCTGGAGATGCTCGACTTCGCCCTCGTGCGCGAGGCGCTGAAGGAGCGCGGCCTGCTCCTGGAGCGGCTCGCCCCGCACCTCGTGAAGCCGGTGCCGTTCCTCTACCCCTTGCAGCACAAGGGCTGGGAGAGGCTGTACGCGGGATCGGGCGTCGCGCTCTACGACGCCATGTCGATGTCCCGGGGGCACGGCCGCGGTCTGCCCGTGCACCGCCATCTGACGCGCCGCCACGCTCTGCGCGTGGCCCCCTGCCTGAAGAAGGACGCCCTCATCGGCGCGATGCAGTACTACGACGCGCAGATGGACGACGCCCGCTATGTCGCCACGCTGGTGCGCACCGCGTCGGCGTACGGCGCGAAGGTCGCCAACCGCGCGCGGGTCACCGGCTTCCTGCGCGAGGGCGAGCGGGTCGTCGGCGCCCGGGTGCAGGACGTGGAGGGCGGCGGGGAGTACGAGATCCGCGCCAAGCAGGTCGTGAACGCCACGGGCGTGTGGACGGACGACACCCAGGCGATGGTCGGCGAGCGCGGCCAGTTCCACGTCAGGGCGTCCAAGGGCATCCACCTGGTCGTGCCCAAGGACCGGATCAACTCGACGACCGGCCTGATCCTGCGCACCGAGAAGAGCGTCCTGTTCGTCATCCCGTGGGGACGCCACTGGATCGTGGGGACGACCGACACGGACTGGGACCTCGACAAGGCGCACCCGGCCGCCTCCAGCGCCGACATCGACTACCTCCTGGAGCACGTGAACTCGGTGCTCGCGGTCCCGCTCTCCCGCGACGACGTCCAGGGGGTGTACGCGGGCCTGAGGCCGCTGCTCGCCGGGGAGTCCGACGCCACGAGCAAGCTGTCCCGCGAGCACACGGTCGCGCACCCGGCCCCCGGGCTCGTGGTCGTCGCGGGCGGCAAGTACACGACGTACCGCGTGATGGCCAAGGACGCCGTCGACGAGGCGGTGCACGGCCTCGACCAGCGCGTCGCCGACTGCGTCACGGAGGACATCCCGCTGGTCGGCGCCGAGGGCTACAAGGCGCTGTGGAACGCCCGCGCGAGGATCGCCGCGCGCACGGGCCTGCATGTCGTGCGCGTGGAGCACCTGTTGAATCGTTACGGCTCGCTGGCCGAGGAGGTGCTCGAACTGGTCACCGCGGACCCGACGCTGGGTGAGCCGCTGCCCGGTGCGGACGACTACCTGCGGGCCGAGGTCGTCTACGCCGCCTCCCACGAGGGCGCCCGGCACCTCGACGACGTCCTGACGCGGCGCACCCGCATCTCCATCGAGACCTTCGACCGGGGCACGCGCAGCGCCCGGGAGTGCGCCGAGCTGATGGCGCCGGTCCTCGGCTGGGACAAGGACCAGATCGAGCGGGAGGTCCAGCACTACGAGAAGCGGGTGGAGGCCGAGCGGGAGTCGCAGCGGCAGCCGGACGACCTGACGGCGGACGCGGCGCGGCTGGGCGCCCCGGACATCGTGCCGCTCGGCTAGGGGCGGCTTCAGGGAGGGGAGGCGAGAGCGGAACTCGGCGGCCAGAAGCGCCGGTTCCGGTTCCGGGTCGGCCGTCTTGTCCGTGTTGACCCGGAAGGTGATGACGTGTCGGCTCTCGCGGGTGACCGCGGTCCGGGCGTGGTTGCCGTGCGCGGTGCGGGTGTTGAGCGTTCGGAAGAAGGGGGCGATGGGGCGGGAGCGGCGGGAG
>NZ_LIRJ01000480.1 GCF_001419745.1 Streptomyces silaceus
AGATGTGTAGACGAGACAGGCCGAAGGAGACGCCCCCGTCCCCCACCCGCACGGGCAGCAGATTGGCGTTGCCCACGAAGGACGCCGTGAACTCCGTCCGCGGCGCCCGGTACAGCTCCCGCGGAGTGCCGCAGTCCTGAAGCCGCGCCCGGTCCATGACGGCGATGCGGTCCGCGAGGGTCAGCGCCTCCACCTGGTCATGGGTGACGTAGAGGATGGAGACGTCGGGCAACTCCCGGTGCAGGCGGGCGAGTTCGGCCAGCATCCCGGACCGCAGCTGCGCGTCGAGGGCGGACAGCGGCTCGTCGAGCAGCAGNNGGCCACCCGCTGCTGCTGCCCGCCGGACAGCTCACGCGGGAACCGCTTGGCGTACGCGGCCATGCCGGTCATCTCCAGCGCCTCGGCGACCCGTCCGGGGATCTCCCCCTTGGCCACCTTCTGCGCCTTCATGCCGAAGGCGACGTTGTCCTCGACCCGCATGTGCGGGAAGAGCGCGTACTGCTGGACGACCATCCCGATGCCCCGGCGGTGCGGCGGCAGCCCGGTGACGTCGCGGCCCCCGATGAACACCCGCCCCGACGCGGGCCGCACGAAGCCCGCGACGGCCCGCAGCGCGGTCGTCTTGCCGGAGCCGGAGGGCCCGAGCAGGGCCATGACCTCGCCGGGCTCGACGGTCAGGTCGAGCGCGTCGAGGACGGTGTGCCCGCCGTACGCGACCGAGACGCGGTCGAAGCGGATCCCGCTGCCCATCAGCCGACTCCCCTGAGTATCGCGGGGAGTTCGGCGACCGAGCCGAGCACGTGCGTGGCGCCGGCCTCGCGCAGCGCCGCGTCGCCGTGGGCGCCGGTGAGGACGCCGGCGACGACACCGGCCCCGGCCCGCACCCCGCTCTTCATGTCGTACGCGGTGTCGCCCACGACGGCGACCTCCTGGACGCCGGAGACGGCGCCGGTGCGCAGGAAGGCGCTGAGCACCATGTCCGGGTAGGGCCGGCCGCGGCCGCCCGCGTCGGCGGGGCAGAGCGTCAGCCCGACGAGGTCGCGCCAGCCCAGCGCGTCGAGGATGGCGTCCTGGGTGACGCGGGCGAAGCCGGTGGTCAGGACGACGGTCCGGCCGTCGGCGCGCAGTTCCTCGATGGCCCTCTCGGCGCCGGGGACCGGCGCGATCCGGCCGCCGTCGACGAGCGTGCCGTACGCCTTCTCGAAGGCGGCGTTGGCCTGCTGCGCGAGCGTCTCCTCGCCGAACAGGTGCCGGAAGACGGAGATCTTGGACTCGCCCATCGTGGCGCGCACGTACTCCAGCTTCGCGGCGTGGTCCGCGGAGTCCGGTACGACGCCGAGTTCGCGCGCGGCGGCGGCGAAGGCCTGCTCGACCAGGCCGCCGTCGGCGACGGTGGTCCCGGCCATGTCCAGGACGACAAGGCCCGTGCGGTGCGTGGTCATCGCGTTCACCATCCCAACTCGTCGGCGGTCTTCTCGGCGATCGCGGGCGAGCAGGTCATGCCGCGCCCGCCGGGCCCGGTGACCAGCCACACGCCTTCGCTCACCTGCTGGCGGTGCACGACCCGGCTGGTGTCGACGCACTGCGCGTACACCCCGGCCCAGCGGCGCCGGATCTTCGGCAGCGGCCGTCCGAGGAAGCCCTCGACGACCTCGGTGAGGTGGTCGTAGGGGTCCTCGACGGTGTCGAAGGCGAAGGGGTGCTCATACTCGTGGGTGTCGCCGATGGTCAGGCCGCCGTCCTTGCGCTGCACCATGAGCAGCTGCATCTTGTGCGCGGCGGCGGTCGGCGCCTGGGCCTGCCCGGCGTTGAGCTCGTCGAGCGCGGGCGACCGGTACGCCGGGTAGTAGCGGAAGCTGTCCGCGTCGGCGACGGACGTGGTGAGCGGTTCGCCGAGCGGCTCGGTCTGCATCATCTGCAGCCGCACGCGGCGCACCGGCAGGTCGGGGCCCGCGAGTTCGCGGACCAGGCCGCCGAGCCAGGCGCCGGTGGCGAGCACGACGACGTCTCCGGAGTGCACGTCGCCGTGGTCGTCGCGCACCGCGCCCGCGCCGACGACCTCGCGGACCTCGCGGCCCGGCAGGAAGGTGTAGCGGTCGGACGCCGACAGGGCCTCGCGGAGGCGGAGTTGGGCGGTGCGGGGCTCGACCGCCGCGTCCCGCTCGCACCACAGGGCCGCGCCGAACGCGCCGCGCAGGGCCGGGTTGAGCGCGCGCGCCTCGTCGGCGCTCAGCAGCTTGTAGCCGCGGGCCGCCGCGTCGGGGCGGGCGAGGGCGGCCTCGGCGACGGCGCGCTCGCGTTCGTTGCGTACGAGGGTGAGCGAGCCGTTGGCCCGGAAGCCGAGGCCCGGCACGCGCGCGCCGATGCCCTCCCACAGCTCGCGGGCGCGCAGGGCGGTGTCGAGCTCCTCGCCGCCCGCCCGGCCGCTCACCCATATCTGGCCGAAGTTGCGCAGCGACGCCCCGCGGGCCTCGCTCTCGCGCTCGATCTGTACGACCTCGTGGCCGCGTTCCACTGCGTGCCAGGCGTGCATGGTTCCCACCACGCCGGCTCCTACGACGATGACTCTCACGGCGGCAACGCTCCTGGGGGTGGGTGACCCGCGCGGGGCCGGTGGGCAACGGGACGGTGAACGGCCACCCAAGCTTGGCCTAGACCCGTTACGTTCTCGTTATCGTCGTGGGTCGACCGGCGTACGGGACGCGGAGGGTCAGCCGGCCGGGTCCGCGCTCCCCAGGTGCGTGGTGAAGGAGAACCGGTCGCCCCGGTAGAGGGTCCGCACCCGCTCCAGCGGGCGACCCGAGGTGTCCCGCGAGAGCCGGTGGATCAGCAGCATCGGCAGCGCGGGCGGCGTCCCGATGAGCAGCGCCTCGCGGGGAGTGGCGAGGACCGTCTCGATCCGCTCGTCGGCGTCCCCGAAGGAGATGCCGAGCTCGTCGCGCAGATAGGCGTAGAACGACGAGTCGGGCTCGAAGTCCCCGTCGAGCCGGGGCACCCGGGCCACGGAGACGTACGTGCTCTCCAGGCCGACCCGCTCGTCGTCGGCGAGCAGCACGCGCTCCATGTGCCAGACGGGCTCGCCCGCATCGGCGCCGATCTCGGCGGCGAGCGCGGGCGGGCACGGGAAGCGGTCGAGCGAGATGAGGTTGCGTCCCGGCGTGCGCCCCTGCCGTCGTACGCCTTCGGTGTAACTCGCCAGCGACAGCGGCTGCTCCAGTTTGGGGCCCGCGACGACGGTGCCGCGGCCCTGCCGGCGCAGCCGTCCCTCCAGGAGCAGTTCGCGCAGCGCCTGCCGCACGGTCTCGCGCGCCACCTCGTACCGCTCGGCCAGGTCCCGCTCGGTGGGCAGCGGCTGCCCGTCCCCCAACTCCTCGATCAGGACGGCGATCCTGGCCTTCACGGCGTAGTACTTCGGGATGCGTCCGTGCTCCGGGATGCCGGATCGGATGGGGGCGCCCGGCGCCTGGTCGAGCAGGTGGGCGGCGGGGTGCGCGGGGTTCGGGTTGTCCACCCGGGGATGTTCGCAGACGTACGTGAACTGGAGGGTGAACGGCGGGTGTCCTCGGACAGGGGCCCGGTCAGGCCGCCTTCGCGTCCCCACCGGCCAGGAAGGGACGCAGCAGCGCGAGCAGGGCGCGCGGGCGGTGCAGCGGGATGATGTGGCCGCAGGCCTCGATGACGTGTCCGGTGAGATCGTCGGCGACCGGGCGGAGCTGGCGTTCCAGCGCGGCGCCGACGGGCCGGGCGCCCACCGCCGTCGTCGGCACCGTCAGGCGGGCGGTGGCGACCGCCTGCTCGATCTGTACCGCGCTCTCGGGCAGCGCCCGGTAGTACGAGAACGCGCGGCTCAACGCCGGGCGGCCGGTGTACGCGCGGACGAAGGCGTCCCGCAGGTCGGGGCGCACCCCGTCGCCGAGCGTGCCGGCGCGCAGGAACCAGTCGACGTAGGCGGCCTCGTGGCCCTCCAGCACGGTCTCGGCAAGGCCGGGCGCGGCGGAATGGAAGCCGAACCACCACGGCGGCCCGTCGGCGAGGAAGTCCTCGGCGCCGGGCAGCGTGCCCAGAAGGGACTCCATGACGACCAGGCGCCGGACGAGACCGGGGCGGCGCAGGGCGAGGAGGAAGGCCGGCGCGGTACCCGCGTCGATGCCCACCACCGCGGCCGAGGACACGCCGAGCCCGGTGAGAAGCGCCGCGGCGTCCTCGGCCAGGGTGCCCGCGTCGTACCCGGAGGCGGCCGGGCCGCTCGCGCCGAACCCGCGCAGGTCCGGCGCGATGACGCGGTGGCGGCCGGACAGGTCGGCCATGACGTCCGTCCACACCTCCCAGGTGTGCGGGAAACCGTGCAGCAGCAGGACGGCCGGGCCCGATCCGGCGAGGGCGACGTTCAGTTCGACACCGTTGACGGGGACGCGCCGCAGTTCGGGCATGGGGGCTCCAGGTGCCTGGTGAGGAATGGTGACCAGGTCACGCTAGGGAACTATCCTGGCCCGTCCAAGACGGCACTTTCCCTTCAGGTGGTGAGCCCCGAGTGACCACGTCGAGGCCCGGCGAACCCGGCCGGCGGCCCGGTGAGCGGGGTGACCTGCTGGATCCGCGCTGCCCGGCCCGCCAGTTGCTCGACCGCATCGGCACCAAGTGGACGTCGCTGGCGGTCAAGGTGCTGGCCGAGGAGGCTCCGGACGAGCTCCGTTTCGTGGAACTGCGGCGCCGTATCCCTGGCATCTCGCAGAAGATGCTGTCCGTCACCCTCCAGAGCCTGGTCCGCGACGGCCTGGTCGCGCGCCGCGTGGAACCCACCGTGCCGCCCGCCGTCCACTACCGGCTCACCGAGCTCGGCCTGTCCCTCGAGACGCCGCTCGCCGCCCTGCGGGCCTGGGCCGAGACACACATGCCGGAGATCGACCGCAGCAACCGGCTCGCCGACGAGTCGCCCGCCGGCTAGGGCCTGGCTCCCGGTGGCGGCGCGCTCTGCTCTCTGCCTCAGGTTGCGGGACGCGTTGGTTCCGCGGGGCGATGCGGTGGCCGCCCCGGCCGGGAAGGCTGCTGCGCAGGACCGGGGAGAAGAGGGAAGGCCGCATGGAAGCGCGCACGTCACCCGACTGGCACGTCGTGGGAATCCTGGGGGCCGCGCGCGGCGCACGGCCGGGAGCCGGGGACATCAGATCCACTTCCGATGCACGCCCCGGCGGCCCGGCCCTCCGGCCCGAACGCGCCGGGATCCCGCCACGAGGGCGCCGCCGACGACGACGAGGGCGCCGGCCGTGATCCCCAGCGCGCGCGTGACCCGCGGGCCCGTCTCCGCGAGCTGCCGGGGGGAGAGCGGCTCACCGGTCCCGGTGCCGGGGCCTTCGGCCACGATGTCGAACGGGTAGTCGTTGGACTCGCCGACCCAGTCGCCGTCGTCGCCCCGGCGCTGCACGAGCGCGGCGGAGGCGACGACGTGGTCGGCCTCGGTTCCGGGCGCGAAGGCGAGCCTGGCCTTGACGGTGACGGTCCGCCCCGGGCCGACCGTGAACCCGGCGAAGCCGTCGTCGAAGACGCCGATGTGCTCGTCCTGGTCGGTCTCCTCGAACGGCACCGGCCGCCACCGCGTCCCGTCGTGGAACTCCAGCCGGATCTGCCGGGGATCGAGCGTCTGCTTCCGGTCGACGAGGACGAGGATCGGGTGGATGTTCCCGCAGGACTCGCCGGTGGTGTTGGTGAGCCCGATCGTCCAGGACTGGCGGGCGCCGCCGGGGCGGTAGGTGGCGGGGCCCTTCTGGATCCGGGTGTCGAGGGGGAAGTCGGCGCTGTCGCCGGGGGCG
>NZ_LIRJ01000481.1 GCF_001419745.1 Streptomyces silaceus
GGCCGGTGGGGAGGGTGGGGTGATCGGGGTTCTCGGGGTGATCAGGGTTCTCGGGGTGGCTGTGCGGATCGGGCCGGTCGGACTGCCCGGGTTCCCCGGGACGGCCGGAGCGGTCGGGTATCGGCGCCATGGACACCTCCGTGTCCTCCTCCGGCACCGACCCCGCCGTGGCGGCTGACGCCTCAGACATGTGCCCCTCCCCGCTCGTCACGGCCGGCGTCACGGCCGGTGCTGTCGTCGTCCAGGGGCTGGTCGCGCAGCGCGGCCATGCCCTCGTTGAGGTGGGCGACCACCGCGGCCTCGGCGGCCTCCGGGTCGCGCGCCTCGATGGCGTCGACGATCGCCTCGTGCGCGTCGAGCTGATGGCGTACCGGGTCCGGCACGGGCGCGGCGACGACGGACTGGAGCGTCTCGCGCAGGGCGTCGCTGAGGTGGGCGTACAGCTCCGCGAGGACGCTGTTGTGCGCGGCGTCGGCGACCGTGCGGTGGAAGGCCATGTCCGCGTCGATGAACGCGGCGGTGTTGCCGCTCTGCCAGGCGAGGGCGCGCTCGGCGAGCGCGGCCCGCAGCGTCGCGAGGTCCTCGTCCGTGCGGCGCCGCGCCGCATGCCGGGCGGCGTCACGCTCCAGGCAGGCGCGCACTTCGTACGCCTCGAGGACGTCCGCCCTGCGCAGCCTGCGCTGCACCGCGGCGCCGAAGTCGCTGCTCGCCCGCACATACGTGCCGTCGCCCTGGCGGGGCTCCAGCATGCCCGTGTGCACGAGCGCGCGGACCGCCTCCCGCACGGTGTTGCGGCCGACGGCGAGCTGCTCCACGAGCAGCGGTTCGGCCGGGATCTTCTCGCCGACCCGCCACTCGCCGTCGGAGATGAGGCTCTCCATCTGGGCGATGACCAGGTCGACGAGGCTGGTCCGCGCGGCACTGCGCAACGGCATCGGTCGGCACCTTCGCTCTCTTGACTCTCCTGGGCGCTCCCGGCCGCCGTCCCGGCGGCCGCGGCTGCCCGCTCACTTTCCGTCAGACATGGGAACATCCCATGTTTCGACCTGTCAAAGCCGCAAACACCGCGCAAGATTTGCACTAATCTTGCGTGCATGACGCGACGACTTGCCCAGGTGGCACAGAAGGTCGGGGTCAGCGAGGCCACGGTCAGCCGGGTGCTCAACAACAAACCCGGCGTTTCCGAGGCGACCCGCCAGTCCGTGCTCTCCGCCCTCGACGTCCTGGGGTACGAACGCCCCACACAGCTGCGCGGCGAGCGGGCCCGGCTCGTCGGCCTGGTCCTGCCCGAGCTGCAGAACCCGATCTTCCCGGCCTTCGCCGAGGTGATCGGCGGGGCGCTCGCCCAGCAGGGCCTGACACCGGTCCTGTGCACCCGGACCAAGGGCGGGGTCTCCGAGGCCGACTACGTGGAGCTGCTCCTCCAGCAGCAGGTCTCCGGCGTCGTGTTCGCCGGCGGTCTGTACGCGCAGGCGGACGCGGAGCACGAGCACTACAAGCGGCTCGCCGCCCGCAAGATCCCGGTGGTCCTCGTCAACGCGGCCATCGAGCGGCTCGGTTTTCCGGCCGTGTCCTGCGACGACGCGGTCGCGGTCGAGCAGGCCTGGCGCCATCTTTCCTCGCTCGGCCACCGCCGCATCGGCCTGGTGCTCGGCCCCGCCGACCACCAGCCCTCGCGGCGCAAGCTCGCCGCCGCCCGCGCGCTGGCCGAGCGGTCCGGGAGCGAGCTGCCCGAGGAGCACGTGGCGCGGGCCATGTTCTCACTGGAGGGCGGCCAGGCCGCGGCGTCCCGGCTGCTCGACGCGGGGGTCACCGGCATCGTCTGCGCGAGCGACCCCCTGGCGCTCGGCGCGGTGCGCGCCGCGCGCCGCCGGGGGCTGGCCGTCCCGGGCGAGGTGTCGGTGGTCGGCTTCGACGATTCCGCGTTCATGAACTGCACCGAGCCGCCGCTGACCACGGTGCGCCAGCCCATCGAGGCCATGGGCCGGGCCGCGGTCGAGCTGCTCGCGCTGCAGATCGCGGGCGGCGCGGTGCCCGCCGACGAGCTGCTGTTCGAGCCGGAGCTGGTGGTACGGGGCTCGACGGGCCAGGCGCCGCGCGACTGAACTCTCATACGCAGCGCTGTCAATTTCTTGCGACTTTCGCGCGACATATTGCGGACTTCTGTGGGCGGTGCTTGAGTGAGCGCCGCCCACAGTGCGTGCCGTTTCCTGTCCGCGAAGGGTCTCCCCGATGAGAAGCTCACGACGCTCGCGCATCCCACTCCTCGCCCCCGCGCTCGCCCTCACCGCGCTGACCGCCCTCGCGGCCTGCGGCACCAGCAGCAGCGCCGGCGGCGGTTCCGGCGGCAGCGGCGGAGGGTCCTCCGACGCCGCCGCGCCGCTGGACAAGAAGACCAAGGTCACGCTCACCATCGACTGCATGCCGCCGGCCGCGGAGAAGGCCGAGCTCAAGCAGTGGAAGGAGGACGTGAAGGCGTTCAACGCGCTGTACCCGAACGTCACGATCGAGGGGAAGCAGACCGACCCCTGCCTGGAACCGCCGCGCTTCACCGCGATGCTGAAGGCGAAGTCCCAACCCGACGTCTTCTACACCTACTTCACGGACCTGAAGCAGGTCCTGGACAACGACGGCGCCGAGGACATCAGCGCGTATGTCACCCCCGAGTCCGTGCCCGCCCTCAAGGACATGGACCCGGACGTCCTCGGCGTCCTCAAGCAGGACGGCAAGCTCTACGGCCTGCCCTACAGCAACTACACGATGGGCCTGCTCATCAACCGCGCGCTCTTCGAGCGGGCCGGGCTCGACCCCGACAGGCCGCCGACCACCTGGAGCGAGGTCCGCGCGGCCGCCAAGAAGATCGCCGCGCTCGGCGACGGCATCGCCGGCTTCGGCGAGTACAGCGCCGGCAACAACGGCGGCTGGCACTTCACGGCCGCCGCCTACGGCCTCGGCGGCGACATCGTCGACAGGAGCGGCACCAAGGCGGCCTTCGACGACGCCACCGGACGGCAGATCGTCGACACCCTCAAGGCCATGCGCTGGGACGACGACAGCATGGGCAAGACGCAGTTGCTCAAGTGGGGTGACCTGCAGAAGCAGATGGCCGCCGACAAGCTGGGCATGTTCCTCGCCGCGCCCGACGACATCACGTACATGGTGCAGAACCTCGGCGCGAAGTACGGGGACTTCGGGATGGGCCCGATGCCGGGACAGAAGGCCACGCTGTTCGGCGGCAACGACTACATGATCAAGAAGGGCAGTTCGCCCGACCGGATCAAGGCCGCGATCGCCTGGATCAACTTCAAGTTCCTCACCCCCGGCAAGGGCCAGTTCGACTGGGCCCGCACCAAGGCCGACGGACTGCCCGTCGGGCTGCCGCAGCCCAACTTCTGGACCGGCGCCACCAAGGCCGACGACGACAAGGCGCGCGCGGCGAGCTCGACCATGCCGGTGGCGAACTTCAAGGCGTTCACCGACCACCCGGTCACGGGCAGGGCGGAACCGCCCAAGGCGCAGGAGGTCTACAAGGTCCTCGACACCGTGATGTCCGCCGTCCTCACCAACCCGGACGCCGACCCCGACAAGCTCCTGAAGAACGCGGCGCGCCAGGTCGACCAGGTGCTGGCCAACCAGTGACCTCCGACGTCCCGCTCAAGCGCCCGGCCGGGCACGCGGTGCGGCGCCAGCTGACCGCGCACGGCTTCCTGATCGGCGCCGCCCTGTGCTTCTCCTTCTTCTCCTGGTACCCGATGGTCCGCGAGGTCGTCCTCGCCTTCCAGAAGAGCGAGGGCGGCGAGACGGTGTGGGCCGGCTGGTCCAATCTGACGTACGTCTTCCACGACCCGGCGTTCTGGCAGGCCTGGCGCAACACCCTGACGTTCACCGGGCTCGCGCTGCTCCTCGGCTTCGCGGTGCCGTTCGTCGTCGCCCTGGTCCTCAATGAATTCCGGCACGGCCGGGGCTACTTGAGGCTGCTCGTGTACCTCCCGGTGATGCTGCCGCCGGTCGCCTCGGTGCTGCTGTTCAAGTACCTCTACGATCCCGGGCACGGCCTGTTCAACCGGGCCCTGGAGTCCGTCGGCCTGCCGGCACAGCAGTGGCTGCAGGACCCCGCCACGGCGATGCTCTCCGTGGTCGTCGCCGCCACCTGGATGAACATGGGCGGCGCGACCCTGATCTACCTCGCCGCGCTCCAGGGCATCCCCGGCGAACTGTACGAGGCGGCCGAGCTGGACGGCGCGGGCGTGCTCCGCAAGATCTGGCACGTCACCGTCCCGCAGACCCGGCTCGTCCTGTCGCTGATGCTGCTCATGCAGATCATCGCCACGATGCAGGTGTTCGTGGAGCCGTTCCTGCTGACCGGCGGCGCGGGCCCGGAGGGCGCGACGCTCACCGTCGTCCAGCTGATCTACCAGTACGCGTTCACCTTCGACAACTACGGCGGTGCGGCGGCGCTCGGCCTGGTCCTGCTCGTACTCCTCGCCGGGTTCTCGGCGGCGTACGCGCGGCTCAGCCGGGCCGGCGGCGAGGACTGAACGGGGATGCCATGTCGACGAGAACCCTGATCTCCCCGGCCCGACTGGGCCGACCACGGGGCAGGTTCCTCTACTGGACCGCCTTCGTGCTGGTGCTCGGCCTCTTCACGCTGGTCTTCATCGGTCCGCTGTACTGGATGGTGACCAGCGGCCTCAAGTCGCCCCAGGAGTTCGTGCGCACGCCGCCCACCCTGGTCCCCGAGAGCGTCCGCCCGGGCAACTACGCGGACGCGTGGGGCGTGCTGGACCTCGCCCGGCTGCTGCTCAATACCGCCTACTACGCGCTCGGGGCGCTCGCGTTCCAGCTCGTCCTGGACGTCACGGCGGCGTACTCGCTCTCCCGGCTCAGGCCCGTCCTCGGCAAGGCGATCCTCGGCGCGATGCTGGCCACCCTGATGATCCCCGCGGCCGTGCTCGTCGTACCGCAGTACCTGACGGTGCTCGACGTGCCGATCGTGCGCCGCAACCTCGTCGACTCGCCCTGGGCGATCTGGCTTCCCTCCGTCGCCAACGCCTTCAACATCTTCCTGCTCAAGCGGTTCTTCGACTCGATCCCGCGCGAGCTGCTCGACGCGGCCGCGATGGACGGCGCGTCGCCGCTGCGCACCCTGTGGTCGGTGGTCCTGCCGGTCTCGCGGCCGGTCCTCGGCGTGGTGTCGATCTTCGCGGTGGTCGCGGTCTGGAAGGACTTCCTCTGGCCGATGCTGACCCTGCCCGACCCGGGCAAGCAGACCGTCAACGTCGGCATCTACTCGCTGGCCGCCAGCGTCCCCGAGAACTGGCTGCTCGCCGCCCTCGCCCTCGCCTCGGTGCCCACGCTCGTCGTCTTCCTAGTCTTCCAGCGCCACATCATGAGCGGCCTCACCGCGGGCAGCCTCAAGGGCTGATCCCGCCCCCGCCTCCCCGAAAGGAACCGTCACGTGGCAGTCACCCCCGCGCCGGACGCCGCCTGGTGGCGCTCGGCCGTCATCTACCAGGTGTACGTACGCAGCTTCGCGGACGGCGACGGCGACGGCACCGGAGATCTCGCGGGCGTCCGCGCCCGGCTGCCCCACCTCGCCGAACTGGGCGTCGACGCCCTGTGGTTCAGCCCGTGGTACCTCTCCCCCATGGTCGACGGCGGCTACGACGTCGCCGACTACCGCCTGATCGACCCGTCGTTCGGCACGGTCGCGGAGGCCGAGAAGCTGATCGCCGAGGCGCGGGCGCTCGGGATGCGCACGATCGTCGACATCGTCCCGAACCACGTCTCCGACCGGCACGCGTGGTTCCGCGCGGCGCTGGCGGCGGGCCCCGGCAGCCCCGAGCGCGAGCTGTTCCACTTCCGTCCGGGCCGCGGCGCACACGGCGAACTGCCGCCCAACGACTGGCCCTCGCAGTTCTCGCCGACCGCCTCGACGTGGACCCGTGTTCCGGACGGCGAGTGGTACCTCCATCTGTTCGCACCCGAGCAGCCGGACCTCAACTGGGCGCATCCGGCGGTGCGTCGGGAGCACGAGGACGTGCTGCGCTTCTGGTTCGAGCGCGGTGTCGCGGGGGTGCGGATCGACTCCGCGGCCCTGCTCGCGAAGGACCCTGCCCTGCCCGACTTCACCGAGGGCGTCGACCCGCACCCCTTCGTCGACCGCGACGAACTCCACGACATCTACCGCTCGTGGCGGACCGTCGCCGACGCGTACGACGGGGTCTTCGTCGGCGAGGTGTGGCTCCCCGACGCCGAGCGCTTCGCCCGCTATCTGCGCCCCGACGAGCTGCACACCGCCTTCAACTTCGCCTTCCTGTCGTGCCCCTGGGAGCCCCGGGCCCTGCGTACGTCCATCGAGAGCACGCTCGCCGAGCACGCGCCGGTCGGCGCCCCGGCGACCTGGGTGCTGTGCAACCACGACGTGACGCGCACGGTCACGCGCTACGGCCGGGCCCACACCGGCTTCGACTTCGCCGCCAAGGCCTTCGGCACCCCCACCGATCCGGCCCTCGGCACCCGGCGCGCCCGCGCGGCCGCGCTGCTCTCCCTGGCCCTGCCCGGCGCGGTCTATCTCTACCAGGGCGAGGAACTGGGCCTGCCGGAGGCCGAGATGCCCAGGGAGCTGATCCAGGACCCGATGCACTTCCGGTCCGGGGGCACGGACCCGGGCCGCGACGGCTGCCGGGTGCCG
>NZ_LIRJ01000482.1 GCF_001419745.1 Streptomyces silaceus
GGCTGGCGATGCTGGGGGGGGGAAGAGCCGGGGACCGTGGCTGTTCAGGATTCGGCCGGTCGACCCGAGAGGCCGGCAACCGGGTAGGTGCCGATCATGCGCAGCTGGTCGCAGGGTTCGCTCAGCTCTACCCAGGTGCGCACGAGGCGGGGGTCGGCAGCGTGTCCGCGACAGTCCAGCCACAGCAGGTGACGTGCCTTCCCTGCGGGGAAGGTGTGCAAGCCCAGGACTTCGGCCCGGTTGCGGGCCAGGCACTCCACGACGTCGGTCAGGGACCGGGTGGGCACGGTGACGGCCAGGCTGGTGACGTCGTCACCGGAAGGCTCCGGCAGTGCGGCGGCAGGTCGTACCAGGGCGAAGCGCGTGACGGGGACCTGTGTCGTGTCAGGTGCCGCGAGGACGCTCAGGCGGTAGTGCTCCGCCGCCCGGCGGGTACACACGGCTGCTTCGTACGCGGCATCGGGCGCGAGCAGCCCTGCTGCGGACGCAGAGGAGGACGAGGTGCTGGTGGTGGCCGTCCGCGGCAGCAGCGCGCCGAGCCACTTCCGGGTCTGGGCCAACGCGTGGGGATGGCTCGCCACGGTGTCGACGTCGGCCAGGTGCGTGCCCGGGGCAGCCGCTAGGACCCAGTCGACAGGGAGCCGCAACTGCGCGGTGACGCAGACCCCGTCGCAGGCGACGAGGGCACGGATGCTGTCGTGGACAGGCCCCGACAGGCTGTTCTCCAGCGGCAGCACCGCCTCATCGACACGACCGTCCACCACCTCGCTCACCACGTCGTCCAGCGTCCCCAGGGGCACCAGTTCCTGTCCCGCGCGGGGCACGAGGAGCTCGGCGGCCCGCTGGGAGACGGATGCCGCAGGTCCGAGGAAGGCTCGTCGGGCCGGGGAAGCGCCACACCCGAATGCGGGCACGGGGTCCCTGCCGCGGCACAGGCGCAGCAGGCTCAGCGCGATGTCACGGCCTGCCGGCCCCAGACTCTGGTGGTACCTCCGGACGACGACGTTCTCCCGCTGATTGTCGGTGCGGCATCCTCCGTCTGAGATGCGGGCGGACTGCACGAGTGCGGAGAACGACACCCGCTCTTTCAGCATTCTCACGATCTGTCGGTCCAGTTCATCCAGGCGCTTCCTCGCCTGGGAAATATGCCCTTCAGGATTTCCTTCGACGTGCGACATGGCTTGCTTTCCACTTGAGGCAGCGAGTCACTTACAGAACTCACGCACTGTGTCGGTGGGCGCCTTCTCCGGACCCTTCCGCGCCGCTACCGGTACGCGGAGTCCCGCTCCACTCGGCAGTCGCGTCCAGCCTTCCACTCCTGCAGGGAGGGCGGCATTCGCCAACATGAGGCCGACGATATGTTCCGAGTAAACGCGCATTAGCCCCGTGCGACCAGTGGGAGAAGGGGGCGCGTTGGTCGCTGATGAGGCACTTCGCGATACGTGGCGCGTGGCCCGCCGCACTATCGCGGAATCACGCCCCCGGACTCCCATGATCAACCCGAATGCACCCATGCGCCCGAATGAAGACCCGTGTCAGGGGAAAACTCGCCGCCGAGCAATGCTCAAGACTTGTGGATCAGCCTTGGGTTGAACGCGAAGGGCGCACCTACCCGAGTGATCGATTGCCTGGAATCGAGTAGACCGACGTAGCGGCGTCGGTCGGGAAGGCACGCCCGTGCTCAGGGTAGTGAATGCCGACGGAACGGCCGAGACCGGCTCCCTGATCGACGACATTGTCCGCCAGGGCGCCAAGCGGATGCTGGCCGCTGCCCTGGAGGCCGAGGGCAACGCGTACATAGCTGAGTTGGCTGACCAGCGTGACGAGTCGGGGCGTCGTCTGGTGGTGCGCAACGGCTATAGGGGACCGCCTTTCCTGACGCGTCGACGTGCTGGCGGCCTACCGCCCCACCGGGAAAGGCCGGGTCGACCGGCAGGTCCTGATCGTCCGCGACCACGTCCTGGCTGGACGGTCCTTCTCCTCCATCGAGGAGCTGGACTGCGCTTTCAACGCCTGGGTTCCGTTGCGCCGGGCGAAGTCCCACGGCACCCACGGCGAAGTCATCGGGCACCGCGCGATCCGCGACCACATGGCCCTGCGACCGCTGCCGGCGGCACCCTAGGTGGTCACCCAGCGACACCTTCGCTACGTCGGCAAGGACTGCCTGGTCGCCTTCGACGCGAACCTCTACTCGGTGCCGGCCCGCAGGGTCCGCCCGCGTCAGCTAGTGGAAGTCAGGGCCAGGAAGTCCCAGATCACTCTGCATTCCACCATTCCCGACGCTAACGCCGAGACCCTGCTTGTCATTCACCGCAGGGCTGTCGGCCGCGGAGCCTGCGTGGTCAATGAGAAGCACTGGGACGGTCTTCCCGATGGCCGGAATCGGCGGACCACCACTGGTGACGTTGCTCCGCAGCCCGTCATCAGAACGCACTCGGCGAGGAGACGGCCGGCTCGCTGATGGCTCTGCTGAACCGGGCCGCGGCCGTCTGCGTCGAGGTCGGCCGCAGATCTCTGTCGGTCTATGGCGAACTGACCGGGACCCGTCCCTCCCTCTCGGTCGCCGCCTGCCGGGCCGGCTTCTCTGTCTACTTCACGACCTACTTCACGACTCTTGACGAGATGGTCCGCCAGCTCAAGGTCGCCGAGGCGGCCGGACGACTCAGCAGCAAACTCCGCACCTACCTTCGCGCCGGAGTTCTTGTCGTCGACGAAGTCGGCTCCCAGCCCCTCGAACGGGCTGAGGCCAACCTGGTGTTCCAGGTGATCTCCAAGCGTTACGAGAAGGGCTGCATCATCCTGACCTCGAACAAGACCTTCAGCGAATGGGGGCAGGTGTTCGGTGACGAAGTTCTCGCCACGGCCATCCTCGACCGGCTCCTGCACCACTGCGACGTCGTATCCATCAACGGCCCCAGCTACCGACTGAAGAACCGGCTCGCCGCCATCGAACGCGACGCTGACGTGGCCTGATCACACCAACTGCCCCTTACTCGTCGTCATCCCGCCGGCTTCCTAGACGGGCTGGCGGGGAGGCAGAGCCACTCGTGCACGCCAGAAATCTGGGTCGCGAGGGTCAGTGAGCCACCCGATCAGACGCTCGGCACCCGCTTGGAAGGCGTGGGGTAGTGAGGTCTCCTGGCCGACGACAAGCCTGAGGGCGTCGACGTCATGGCTGGCGTGATCGGTGTCGCACCAGCAGGCCACGTTCACCGCCGCGTCGACCGCGAGCTGGCCGAGGTCTGTCCACACGACTTGAAGCAGGAACTCCAGCTGGTCACCCCCCATCCGCATGCTCGATGACATCCAGGCCGAGAATGATCGGCGTCCACTGTTGCGGGCCTGGGAAGACCACGTGAGCCAGTGCCCACTCCCACTCAGCCTTGTCTCCGTCCGAGCGAGCCTCATCGACTGCACGGGCGGCTTGCTCCAGGGATTCGACGTCGGCAGGCGACAGACGGGGGAAGAGCGTGGTCAATGGGACATCGTCGAAGGCGCCTCGCATGAGTCGATCGTGCGTTCTCTCCACTGCCAACGACAAGGGCCCTCCACCCTGACGTTTCCCACCCCACGACTGAGCGATGCTGGCGCAGGTGTCGGGATGAGTCGATGTCTCTGTGGGCGAGGCGGTGTTGGATGCTGTGGGATGCCAGTCATCGTCGCAGGTGGTGGTAGTCGTTGGTCTTGTCATCGTGCAGTTTGCCGGGCTGTCGGCGTCGCGGGCTCCCGTCGGAGGCTGTGGATAACCCTCGCCCCGGTGGTCAGCCGTTGCGAGTTGGGCGCGGCACTGGTGGTCAGGTGGGTTGGGGGCGGCCGAAGAGGAGGGCGTAGCCGGTGGGGAGCTGGAGGAGGATCTGGTCCAGCAGGTCCTTGTCCGCGGTGTCGGCGAGGGTGGACAGCACGGCGCTGACGTCCCAGGTCGCGGTGTGCTCGGTGGCGCCTTCGATCCAGGCCGCGGTGGCGCGGACGAAGCGCTCCGGAGACAGGGGCTCGGCGCTTTGCAGCGGGTTGAGCAGGATCAGGGCGAAGCCCTCCGGCAGGCGTGCCGCGAGCTGGGCGCGGACCTCGCCGGCCAGGTGTGCGCCGAGCAGGGCGAGCACCACGCGGGCCGCGCGCTCGGCTTCGGCCGCGGTGTCGTATGCACCGCGTTCCTTCACGTGGTCGAGGAACACTTCGCGTCGCCAGGTCATCGGCCGCCGCCCCCTTTTGTGTCGTCGGGCTGTCGACGGGTGCGGAGGGGCGGGGTGAGGGGGAGATCAGGAGCCCGTCCTCCGCACCCGTCGGCCGGTGTCAGCCGGAGATCTCCTTGTGGCCGGAGCCGACGCCGATGGAGATCTTGCGGGGCTTGGCGCGCTCGGCGATCGGGATGCGCAGGGTGAGCACGCCCGCGTCGTAATCGGCCTTGATGCGCTCGGTGTCGAGGGTGTCGGCGAGCACGATCTGGCGGGAGAAGACGCCCAGTGGCCGCTCGGACAGCTCCATCTTCACGTCGTCGGCCTTCGCCACGGGCCGGCGCTCGGCCTTGACGGTCAGCATGTTCCGCTCGACGTCGATGTCGAGCGCGTCCGCGGTCACGCCGGGGATGTCGAAGGCGACCACGTACTCGTCGCCCTCGCGGTAGGCGTCCATCGGCATCACCGACGGCTTCGACCAGGTGCCCGGGCCCATCAGCTGCTGTGCCATCCGGTCCAGTTCACGGAAGGGGTCAGTGCGCATCAACATCGTGAAACACCTCCAGCAGGTTCGAGCGGTTGGTGCCAATGCGCTGCACTGGCACCGTTGTAACATGTCATCCAATGGATGACAAACATGATGTCGTCGACCTGATGACTTTCCGGGAGGGGTGCCCGTGACCGCAGCCGACCAGCCGTCCACGACCCGTACCGACGCCGACAGCCCGGCGTCGTTCCTCGCCGCCGCGGCGGCCCTCGACGCCATCGACGACGCCCTGCGCGCCGCCGGGCGCAAGACCCTCGAAGGTCCCGACGCCGGGCCGGGCCCGGAGCAGGCTCTGGCCTCGCTGATGCTGCTGCGGCAGGTCCGCGAGCAGCTCGCCGGATGGGAGACCGGTCTGATCGAGACGGCCCGCGAGGCGGGTGCCAGCTGGGCCGATCTCGCCCGCCCCCTCGGTGTCGCCAGCCGGCAGGCCGCCGAGCGCCGCTACCTGCGCGGCCGCCCCGGACCGGCCGGGACCACCGGCGAGCAGCGTGTGACGGCCACCCGCCGGGCCCGCGCAGCCGACCGCACCACCGCCGCCTGGGCCCGCCACAACGCGGCCGACCTGCGCCGCCTCGCCGGGCAGATCACCGCACTCACCGACCTTCCCGCCGCCGCCCGCAGTCCGCTCGGCGAGCTCCACGCGGCCCTCGCCCACGACGATCCCGCCGACCTCATCGCCCCGCTGACCGCCACCCGCCCCCACCTGGCCGACACCTACCCCGATCTCGCCGCCCGGCTCGACAC
>NZ_LIRJ01000483.1 GCF_001419745.1 Streptomyces silaceus
CCTCCTCCAGGTAGTGCGTGGAGAACAGGACGGTGTGGCCGCGCCGCGCGTAGGCCCGCATCGAGGTCCAGAAGGCGTGCCGGGCCTCGACGTCGAGGGCGGCGGTCGGCTCGTCGAGCACCAGCAGCGCCGGGTCCCCGACGAGCGCGACCGCGAAGCGCACGCGCTGTGCCTGGCCTCCGGAGAGCCGGTCCGCGCGCCGCCCGGCGAACGCGGCGATGCCCGCGAGCTCCAGCGCCCGCTCGGCCGGCATCGGCTCGGGGTAGGTCTGCGCGACGAAGGAGACCAGCTCGCGGACGGTGACGCGCGGCACCTGGCGGCTCTCCTGGAGCATCGCGCCGACCCGCCCCGCGGCCACGGCCCGCTCAGGACCGTGGCCGAAGAGGCGCACGGCGCCCTCGTCGGGGGTGTCCAGGCCCAGCAGCAGGGACAGGGTCGTGGACTTGCCCGCGCCGTTGCGGCCGAGCAGCGCGACGGTCTCGCCGCGCCGGATCTCCAGGTCGACGCCGTCCACGGCCCGTACGGGACCGAAGGTCTTCACGGCCCCGGCGAAGCTCACTGCGGGCCCGTCCTGCGCTGTCTTCTTCATGGGGAAGACGCTACGAACGGGCGGGTGTCCCACGGCAGATGCGCCTGTACCGACTCGGCCGGTACAAATGTCACCGGTGTGGATCTGACGTGCTGTCAGGAGTCTTCACAACCACCATGCCCTGGGCTATACATGGGATCGCCGGACTGGAACGCGTTCTAGAACGGGGTCCTTCGGGGCCCGTTCGCGGACCGCTCCACCGGCCCTGATGCGACCTCGGTGCGGCCGACGGTGCGGACGGCCGCACCGAGGTCTTTGACGACCAAGGAGCTGCCATCCCATGCCCATCGACGCCGCGAAGGCCCTGGCCGCCGAACCCCGGTCGGCCGGGATCGCCTGGGACCACAAGGACGTCCAGCTCTACCACCTGGGACTCGGCGCGGGACGGCCCGCCACGGACCCCGACGAACTCCGCTACACCCTGGAGTCCAAGCTCCACGTCCTGCCCAGCTTCGCCACCGTCGCGGGCGCCGGCATGGGCGTCGTCGGCGGACTCTCCGCGCCCGGCATCGAGGTGAACCTCGCCGCCGTCCTGCACGGCGGCCAGACCATCACCCTGCACCGCCCGATCCCCGTCAAGGGCAACGCCGTGACCACCTCCAAGGTCGCCGCGGTGTACGACAAGGGCAAGGCCGCGATCCTCGTGCTGCGCTCCGAAGTCGCCGACGACGAGGGCCCGTTGTGGACGAGCGACGCCCAGATCTTCGTGCGCGGCGAGGGCGGCTTCGGCGGCGACCGCGGCCCCTCCACCCGCCTGCCCGCTCCCGAGGGCGACCCCGACCTGGAGGTCGAGCGGCCCGTCCGCGAGGACCAGGCGCTGCTCTACCGCCTCTCCGGCGACTGGAACCCCCTGCACGCCGACCCCGAGTTCGCCAAGCTGGCCGGCTTCGACCGGCCGATCCTGCACGGCCTGTGCACCTACGGCATGACGCTCAAGTCCGTCGTGGACAGCCTGCTCGACGGCGACGTGTCCCGGGTGCGCGGCTACGGCACGCGCTTCGCCGGCGTGGTCTTCCCCGGCGAGACCCTGCGGATCCGCATGTGGCGCACCGAGGGCCGCGTCCAGGCGACCGTGACGGCGGTCGAGCGGGACGACGCGCCGGTGCTCGCCGACACCATCGTCGACCATTCGTGACCAGCCAGTGAGGGGAGACGCGCCATGCGCGCAGCCGTACTGCACGAGATAGGCCAGGACAAGCTGGAGGTCCTCGACGACATCGAGGCCGTGGGGTTCGGGCCCGGCAAGGTGAGGATCCGCGTCCGGGCCACCGGCCTGTGCCACTCCGACGTCTCGGCGATGAACGGGGTGCTCCCGCAGCCCGCCCCCTTCATCCCGGGCCACGAGGGCGCGGGCGAGATCCTCGACGTGGGCGACGGCGTCACCGGTCTCGCCCCGGGCGACCGCGTCCTGCTGTGCTGGCTGCCCGCGTGCGGCACCTGTCCGGCCTGCAAGCGCGGCCAGACCCAGCTGTGTCTGGCCGGCTTCATGAACGCGGGCACCCCCAACTTCAAGCGCTCCGGCGGCGATCTCTTCGGCTTCGCGGGCACCGGCACCTTCACCGAGGAGGTCGTCGTCGACGCCGGGTGCGCCGTGCCGATCCCCGACGACGTGCCCTTCGACATCGCCGCGCTGATCGGCTGCGGCGTGACGACGGGCCTCGGTGCCGCCGTCAACACCGCGGACGTCGCGGCCGGTTCGTCCGTCGCCGTCATCGGCTGCGGCGGCGTCGGCATCTCCGCGATCCAGGGTGCCCGCCTCAAGGGCGCCGCGCAGATCGTCGCCGTCGACCCGGTCGCCTCCCGCCGTGAGGCCGCCCTGAAGTTCGGCGCGACGGAGGCGGTCGCGCCCGACGAACTGGCCGACGCCACACAGCGGATGACCGCGGGCGAGGGCTTCGACTACGTCTTCGAGGTCGTCGGCAAGTCCGCCACGGCCCGCACGGCGTACGAGACGACGCGCCGCGGCGGCACTCTCGTGGTCGTCGGCGCGGGCGCCATGGACGACCACCTCCAGCTCAACATGTTCGAGCTGTTCTTCGACGAGAAGCGGATCCTGCCGTCGATGTACGGCGGCGGTGACGTCCTCACCTCGTACGAGCGGGCCATCGCGCTGTGGCGGGCGGGCCGCATCGACCTGGAGAGCCTGATCACCCACCGCGTACCGCTCGCCGAGATCAACGAGGCGCTGGACCAGATGCGCACGGGCGTGGCCCTGCGCACCTGCATCGAGATCTGAACGCCCCTGCCCCGTAGCGCGTCGAAGGGACTGTGATGTCACTGCCACTTGAGGGCCTGTCCGCGATCGTCACCGGCGCGGGCCGCGGCCTCGGCCGCGCCGAGGCCCTGGAACTGGCCCGGCTCGGCGCGAGCGTCGTCGTCAACGACTTCGGGCAGCCGGGGCGCGACGGCTCGGGCGAGGCGTCGGCGGCGCCTGCCGAGGAGGTCGCCGCCGAGATCCGCGCCGCGGCCGGCCGGGCGGTCGCCCACACCGGCGACGTGGCCGACCACGACCAGGCCCGCGAGCTGGTCCGGACGGCGGTCGACACGTACGGAAAGCTCGACATCCTGGTCAACAACGCGGGCATCCTGCGGGACCGGATGATCTTCTCGATGACCGAGGCCGAGTGGGACACGGTCATCCACGTCCACCTCAAGGGCCATTTCAACACGACCCACTTCGCCGCCGCCCACTGGCGCGAGCGCTCCAAGGCGACGGGCGGCCCGGTGTACGGCCGGATCGTCAACACCTCGTCCGAGGCCTTCCTCGCCGGTTCCGCGGGCCAGCCCAACTACGCGGCGGCCAAGGGCGGCATCGTCGGGCTCACCACGTCGACGGCGCTCGCCCTCGCCAAGTACGGCGTGACCGCCAACGCCATCTGCCCGCGCGCGCGTACGCGGATGACCGAGGACGTCTTCGCGGGCTTCCAGGAGCCGGGCGCGGGCCGGCTCGACCCGCTGGCGCCCGAGCACGTCTCACCGCTGGTGGGCTATCTGGCCTCGCCCGCCGCGGCCAGGGTCAACGGCCAGCTGCTCGTCGTGCACGGTGGCATGGTCGCGATCGTCGAACGCCCCAAGGTGGCCGCGAAGTTCGACTCGGCGAAGGACGCGTTCACCTTCGACGAACTGGACGAGGCACTCTCCCCGTACTACGCGGACCGCCCCCCGAACGAAACGTTCGCGGCGGCGGAGATCCTGGGCCTGAAGAAGGGGTAGAGCGCGCGGCGTTGCAGAAAAGTCCCGCCNNGGCGGGACTTTTCTGCAACGCGCCGTGATGTGCCAGCGCGCCGTGGTGCGTCCGTCAGGACGCGTCGGGCTGCTTGCGGTGGCGGCCCTTGGGGGCCGTCGCCTCGTCGTGCTCGGCCACGGGTCCCCGGTGCCGGCCCGCCCCGGCGGGCGTGGTCGGCGCCGCCGGCTCGGTGTCCCTCGGTGTCTCCGTACTGGTCTCGGTCGTCAGCAAGATCACTCACCCCGTAAGAAGATCGTTCGGTACAGCCGGGCGAGTCTAACCGCCCGCCTTCCGCCCGCCGAGAGGTGCCTGCTGCAACGGAACGGGCCGTGCGGCAACGGGTTTCGGGGGATCCGCGGGCGGTGGTTGCGCACTGCTCGCATCCCCCTCCCGCGAGGACTCCCGCGAGGGTCCCGGCGGGGACCCCGGCAAGGGCTCCGACAGTGCCTCCGATGGCGCCGTGGGGGCGGGTACCGTCAGCCGGGCCACCCCGCACGGTGCCGCCCCCGTCGCGTACGGCAGGCAGAGCGTGCCCTCCGGTGTCCACCAGCCCGCGCCCGCCAACCAGCCCTCCGGCGCCGCCAGTTGATGCAGCTGACGGCTCGCGGGGCGCCACAGCCCGACCCAACTGCTGCCCGCCGCGCCGTCGATGCGCAGTGCCACCCCGCAGCCCTCCGGCGTGAGCACCTGCCCCGGCTGGATCGCGAACGGCGTCCCCGCGAGGTCCGCGGGGAACCGCAGGCACTCGGGGAAGCGCACCGGTCGCGTACCGCCCAGGACGCCCCAGCCCAGGCGGTCCTCGCCCGGCGCGTCCGAGCGGATGACCAGCAGGCCGCTGCCGGCGTCGGCGAGCAGCAGCCGGTCGTCGCTGTCCTCCGCGATCTGCAGCAGCGGCGTCACCTCGCCGCCCCGCTCCAGGTCCACCGCGACCGTCTTCGTGGTGGAGCCCAGCGTGCGGTCCAGGGCGAGCATCCGGTCCGTGCCGTCCAGCCAGACGCCGCCCGAGCAGCGGCCCGGGATCTCGGCGACGTGCTCGGGCCCGAAGGCGCCGCCCGCCACCAGCCAGACGGCACTGGAGTGTTCGCCGGGCGCGAGGGCGTACGCGCGGGTGCCGTCCGGTGTCGGCGGCAGCAGGCCCAGCTCCCCGCACTCCACGGCCCCGAGCGGCACCTCGCCCGTGCCGGGGCCCGTCGGGTAGAGCAGGGCGAAGGTGTGCCGCACGTCCACCACGCGGTGGATCAGGACACGGCCGTCGGCCATCGGGAGCACTTCCGTGGCGGGCTCCTCCGGCTGGCGGCCGGGCAGCGGCACCGCGTAGGGCTCGGCGGAACCGAGGGTCCAGCGTTCGGGGCACCAGGAGTCCGGCGCGTCGGTGGCGCGGGCCAGGCGCGCCGCGTAGGACCCGTCCGCCGCGATCGTGCACCCCGCGGTGCGGGTGCGGACCCGGGCCGGGGGCGGCGGCACTGGGGGCGCTGGTGGCGCTGTCATCGTGTGTGTCACCTCCGGCTCCGAAGCTAGTTTTCGTACGCGCGGCCGTGGCACCGACGGGCGTCCACTTCACACAGAAGGGTGGCGATGTCCGGGTTCGCCTGAGAGGGCGGGCGGGGGTGTGCTGCGG
>NZ_LIRJ01000484.1 GCF_001419745.1 Streptomyces silaceus
TCCGCCCCTCCAGGACCTTCAAGGTGTCCTCGACGGAGAGGCATTCGTTCAACCCGTCGCTGTGCAGCGCGACTTGGACGTCGTGCTCCTCGGCCACCCGCAACGCCGTATCAAGGGCACGCGTGTGCGCGCCCATGTCCTCGTGGACCTTGAAGCCGGACGCGCCGCCCTCGGCGAGCGCCTCGATCAGGGGGGCGTCGTGGGAGGAGGAACCCCGGCCCAGGAAGCCGATGTTGACCGGCCAGGCGTCGAAGGCGTTGAACGCGTGGCGAAGGGCCCACGGCGAGTTGACGCCCACGCCCCAGACCGGACCGAACTCCTGGCCGATGATCGTGGTCACGCCGGACGCGAGCGACGCCTCCATGATGCGGGGCGAGAGCAGGTGGACGTGCGTGTCCACGGAACCGGCCGTGGCGATGAGCCCCTCCCCCGACACGATGGACGTGCCGGTGCCGACGACGACGTCGACACCGTCGAGGGTGTCGGGGTTGCCGGCCCGCCCGATGGCGTGGATGCGGCCTTCCCTGATCCCGATGGACACCTTGCGGATGCCCTGCACGGCGTCGATCACGACGACGTTGCTGATCACGACGTCACAGGTGTCACGGACCGCCGCGGCCTTCAGGTGCAGCCCGTCACGGGCCGTCTTGCCGAACCCGGCGAGGAACTCGTCGCCGTACCGCTGCGCGTCCGACTCGATCCGGATCGTCAGCCCGGAGTCACCGAGCCGGACCCGGTCACCCGCGCGGGGGCCGTGGGTGGCGGCGTATTCGTACGGGGTGAGGCGGCGCGGTTCGGCGGGGTGTCCTCCGGGGCGGCTCATCGTTCGGCCTCCTGCTCAGTCGTGTCGGGTACGCCGAGGTAGCCGCAGGCCGCGGCGCGGCGCAGCGCCTCTTCGCGGGCGCCCGGCGCGTCGAGGGGCCCGTCCACCAGGCCCGCGAAGCCGATGGCGATCCGTTCGCCGCCGATCGGCAGCAGCCCCACGTCGGCGCTCTCGCCGGGCCCGAAGCGGACGGAGGATCCGGCGGGGACGGCGAGCCGCAGGCCGTAGGCGGCGGCGCGGTCGAAGTCGAGCCGCGGGTTGGCCTCGAAGAAGTGGAAGTGCGAGGTCACGGAGACGGGCACGGTCGCGGTGTTGTGCACGGTCAGCGTCACGACCGGCTCGGGGTCCGCGTGCGCCGGGCCGGGCAGGAGCGCGCCGGGCGCCTGCTCGCCGAGTCCGGCGCCGATCGGGTCCGAGACGACCGCGAGGCGCGAGCCGTCGTCGAAGACGGCCTCCACGTGCACCTCGGTCACCACGTCCGCGACGCCGGGCAGCACGTCGTCGGGGCCGAGCACGGACCGGGCGCGCTCGACGGCCTCGGCGAGCCGGACGCCGTCGCGGGCGGCCTCGCACACCGTGTCGGCGATCAGCGCGGTCGCCTCGGGGACGTTGAGCCTGAGGCCCCGGGCCTTGCGGGACCTGGCGAGCTCGGCTGCCCCGAAGAGCAGCAGCCGGTCGCGTTCGGTAGGCGTCAGTCGCACGCTCCGTTCCTTCCTGTACCCGATCATGGTTCGGTTTTTAGAGCATCACTCTAACCATGGAATCCGCACGCGGGAAGCATTGACGTGGAGTACACATTCGCGTCAGATTGAGCGCTGCTCAAAACTAGGGCAACCATCGGGACCAGCGAGCGTCAGGGGCACCCTCATGCCGATAGAACAGCGCGGAGTCGACACCATCCCGGACGAGGAGCGCACCAGCGGCCCTCGTGACCTCGTGTCGATCCTGATCGGCTCGAACCTCTGCCTGGGGGTGATCATCTTCGGCTGGCTGCCGGTGTCGTTCGGCCTGAACTGGTGGCAGTCGGTGAGCGCGGTCGTGGCGGGCACCGTGCTCGGCACCGCCCTGACGGCACCGCTCGCCCTGGTCTCCCTGCGCACCGGCACGAACCTCTCGACCTCCTCCGGCGCCCAGTTCGGGGTGCGCGGGCGGCTGGTCGGCTCGGTCGTGGGGCTGCTGCTCTCCCTCGGCTACACCGCGCTGACCATCTGGATCGGCGGCGACGTGATGGTGGGCACCCTGCACCGCCTGCTCGGCCTGCCCGCCGGCGGACTCTCGTACGGCGTCGTCTACGCCGTGCTCGCCGCCGCCACCGTCATCGGCGCGGTCTTCGGATACCGCGTGCTGCTGCGCCTGTCCCGCGTCCTGGCCGTCGGCATGACCGCGCTCCTGGTCCTCGGACTCGTCGCGTACGCACCGGACTTCACGACGTCCGCGCTGCCGGGCGCGGGCGGCTACGCGCTCGGCTCGTTCTGGCCGACCTGGCTGCTCGCCCTGGTCGCGGCGGGCCTGTCGGGGCCGGTCGCGTTCATCACGCTGCTCGGCGACTACACCCGCTACATCTCCCCGGTCCGGCACGGCTCCCGCGCGGTGCTCGGCGCGGCCTGGCTCGGCCTGCTCGCGGGCCTGCTCGTCCCGCAGCTCTTCGGCACGTTCACGGCGTACGCGGCGCGCGCCGCCCTCGACTACGCGGGCGGGCTCGTCGAGGCGTCCCCCTCCTGGTACCTGCTGCCGCTGCTGCTCGCCGCCTCCGCGGGCTCGGTCGGCAACGCGGGCCTGATGCTCTACTCGATGGGCCTCGACCTGGACGCGATCCTGCCCCGCGCCTCGCGCGCCCGCGCCACGTACACCGTCGCCGTCACGGCCACGGCCTGCGTCTTCGTCGGCCACTACGCGTGGGAGGCGCAGGACGCGATGACGTCCTTCGTGCTGCTCCTGACGGCCATCGGCACGCCCTGGGCGGTCATCACGCTGATCGGCTTCGCGCGCTGCCGCGGGGAGTACGACGCGGACGCCCTCCAGGTCTTCAACCGCCGCTCCCGGGGCGGCGTCTACTGGTACCGGGGCGGCTGGAACCCGCGGGCCACCGCGGCCTGGGCCCTCGGCGCGGCCGTCGGCCTGCTCGCGGTCTCCCTGCCCTCGTACGAGGGCCCGCTGCTGTCCCTGACGGGCGGGGTCGACTGCAGCTTCCTGCTGTCCGGTCTCGTCGGCGGCGTGACCTACCTGGCACTCACCCCGCGCGCCGCCCCCGCCCCGGATCTCGTAGCCTGACCAGACCGCCTTGACCAGCGGAAACGGCCACGAGAACGGCCACGGACAGCAACAGGGGGAGCATCACCCATGGAAGAACTGATCGAACTCGGCGTACGCGCGGCGAAGGGGGCCGGTTCGGCGGTCCTCGGCCTGGTCGACGTCTTCAGCCACGCGCCGGGCGGGGAGTCGGCCGGCGAGGGCGAGAAGAAGGACGAGAAGAAGGACGAGGACACGGCGGAGGACTGAGGACCGGCAGGCCACGGACCGCCCGTACGGAAACGACGGGGCCCGGCCCCGGGGTGCGACACCCCGGGGCCGGGCCCCTTTCGAAGCAAGGACCTCAGCCGAGGTCGTGCATCCAGCCGTGCTGGTCCTTCGCCGTGCCGCGCTGGATGTCCAGCAGCGCGTCGCGGAGCTTCATCGTGACCTCGCCCGGCTCGCCGCCGCTCTGCTGCCACTCGCCCGCGTTGCACTTGACCGTGCCGACGGGCGTGATGACCGCGGCGGTGCCGCAGGCGAAGACCTCGGTCAGGGTGCCGTTCTCGGAGTCGCGCTGCCACTGGTCGATGGAGACGCGGCCCTCCTCCGACGCGTAGCCGAGGTCGCGCGCGACGGCCAGGAGCGAGTCGCGGGTGACGCCCTCCAGGATGGAACCGGTGAGGGTGGGGGTGACGATCTTGTCCCCGTACACGAAGTACAGGTTCATGCCGCCCAGCTCCTCCACCCACTTGTGCTCGACCGCGTCGAGGTAGGCGACCTGGTCGCAGCCCTTCTCCGCGGCCTCGGCCTGCGCGAGCAGCGACGCGGCGTAGTTGCCGCCGGTCTTGGCGTCGCCCATGCCGCCGGGCACGGCGCGCACGCGGTCCTCGGAGAGCCAGATCGAGACGGGCTTCACGCCACCGGGGAAGTAGGCGCCGGCGGGCGAGGCGATGACGACGAAGAGGTATTCGTTGGCGGGCTTCACGCCCAGGCCGACCTCGGTCGCGATCATGAACGGGCGCAGGTAGAGGGACTCCTCGCCGCCGTGCGCCGGGACCCAGTCCTTGTCCTGGCGGACCAGCAGGTCGCACGCCTCGATGAACGTCTCGACGGGCAGCTCCGGCATGGCGAGGCGCCGCGCGGAGGCCTGGAAGCGCCGGGCGTTGGCGTCGGGGCGGAAGGTGGCCACCGTGCCGTCGGGCTGGCGGTAGGCCTTCAGGCCCTCGAAGATCTCCTGGGCGTAGTGCAGGACGTTCGTCGCCGGGTCGAGGGCGAGCGGGCCGTACGGCACGAGCTGACCGTCGTGCCAGCCGCGGCCCTCCGTCCACTTGATCGTCACCATGTGGTCGGTGAAGTGGCGGCCGAACCCGGGACTGGCCAGGATCGCCTCGCGCTCGGCGGTGGCCAGTGGCGTCGAGGAGGGCTTGAGCTCGATGGTCGGCGTCGTCGTCATGAGTACTTCGTCCTTCACGGTGTGATGGTGACGGACCGCGCTCACGTCCGTACGTCCGGTACGAGGACGTCCGAGCTTCCCTGTTTTTCACGGCCCCACGTTCGATTATCGCTCGCGGGGCCCTGAGGAAGAAACGGCATGAATGCGGCCCGGGGGTCGATCGTGACACCCGGGGACCGCATACGAGAAGCCGCCGGGTGCCTTGTCGGACCCGGCGGCTTCTTTCTTGCGGTGGGGAGCAGCCGGGTCAGCCCGCTACTCGTACGGCGAGCGCGTCGCCGATCTGCTCGGTGCTGCGGACGGTGTCACCGCGCTCGGCGAGGTCCACGGAGACGGCCTCCTCGATGCGGGCGGCCTCGGTCTCGTAGCCGAGGTGGCGCAGCAGGAGGGCGACGGACAGGACGGTGGCCGACGGGTCGGCCTTGCCCTGGCCCGCGATGTCCGGGGCCGAGCCGTGCACGGGCTCGAACATGGACGGGAACTCGCGGCTCGGGTTGATGTTGCCGGAGGCCGCGACGCCGATGCCGCCGGAGACGGCCGCGGCGAGGTCGGTGATGATGTCGCCGAAGAGGTTGTCGGTGACGATCACGTCGAAGCGGCCGGGGTCGGTGACGAGGTAGATCGTCGCGGCGTCGACGTGGATGTAGTCGGTGGTGACCTCGGGGAACTCCTTGGCCACCTTGTTGAAGACGTTCGTCCAGAGGTGACCGGCGTAGGCGAGGACGTTGTTCTTGTGGACCAGCGTCAGCTTCTTGCGCGGGCGGGCCTGGGCGCGAGCGAAGGCGTCGCGGACCACGCGCTCCACACCGAAGGCGGTGTTGACGGAGACCTCGGTGGCGACCTCGTGCGGGGTGCCGGTGCGGATCGAGCCGCCGTTGCCCGTGTAGGGGCCCTCGGTGCCCTCGCGGACCACGATGAAGTCGATCTCGGGCTGGCCGGCGAGCGGGGTCGCGACGCCCGGGAGCAGCTTCGAGGGCCGCAGGTTGACGTGGTGGTCGAAGAGGAAGCGGAGCTTCAGCAGGAAGCCGCGCTCCAGGACGCCGGACGGCACCGAGGGGTCGCCGATCGCGCCGAGGAGGATCGCGTCGTGCTGCTTGAGGGCCTCGACGTCGGCGTCGGTGAGGGTCTCACCGGTGGCGTGGTACCGCTTGGCGCCGAAGTCGAACTCCTTCGTCTCCAGCTTCACGTCCTGCGGGAGCACGGCGTTGAGGACCTTGAGCCCCTGGGCCACGACCTCTTGGCCGATGCCGTCTCCGGGGATGACTGCGAGATTGATGCTGCGAGACATGACGGCACCCTACTCTCCGTCCCAGGGGATGACACTCGGCGTCCGGCATGCGGACACCCCTGGTCACCCGGTCCGCCCGCCACCACATGGACACCCGCTCTTCACCTCGGCGCCCGCCCGGAGTTGGCGTCCGCCGGGAACGTCTTCCGACATGGACACCCCCAAGGTCGGCATCCCGGAACGGCTCGCGGCCCGGATGAGCATGCCCGAGCAGCACGCCTACCTGCGCGGGAAGCTCTCCCGGCGCCGGGTGCTCGCGAGTGCGTTCGCCGCGGCCGGGACGGCCGGCGGCACCGGCCTGCTCGCGGGCAGTTCGAGCAGCGCGTACGGCCAAGGCTCCTCCCCCGCGCGGACGGCGGCGGCCCCGGCCGCGCCGGTGGAGGTGGACGGCAGGATGGTCGCGCCCTTCGGCCGGCACCTCGCCTTCGGGGCGGACCCCAGGACGCAGATGCGGATCTCCTGGCAGGTGCCGTTCGCGGTCAAGTCGCCTTACGTACGCATCGGTTCGAAGCCCTGGGAGCTGAGCCGGAAGATCGGGGCGGAGGTGCGCGACCTGCACACCCCGGCGCTGTCGAAGAAGCTGCCCGCGGTGGAGCAGTACTACCTGCACGCGGCGCTCGACGGCCTCGCCCCCGGCACGACGTACTACTACGGCGTCGGCCACGACGGCTTCGACCCGGCGTCGCCCGAGCGGATGGCGACGCTCGGCACGTTCACGACCGCGCCCGCGCGGCCGGAGACGTTCGTCTTCACCGCCTTCGGCGACCAGGGCGTCAGCTATCACGCGCTCGCCAACGACCAGGTGATCCTGGGCCAGAACCCGGCCTTCCATCTGCACGCGGGCGACATCTGCTACGCGGACACCACCGGGCACGGCAAGGAGTCGGACACCTACGACGCGCGCGTGTGGGACACCTTCCTCGCGCAGACGGAGTCCGTCGCGAAGTCGGTGCCGTGGATGGTGACGACCGGCAACCACGACATGGAGGCGTGGTACTCGCCCAACGGCTACGGCGGGCAGTCGGCCCGCTGGTCGCTGCCCGACAACGGCTTCGACCCGAGGAACGCGCCGGGCGTCTACTCCTTCCGGTACGGCAACGTCGGCGTCGTCGCGCTCGACGCGAACGACGTCTCGTACGAGATCCCCGCCAACAGGGGCCACTCGGACGGGAAGCAGACCGCGTGGCTCGATCGGCGGCTCGGCGAACTGCGCGCCGACGAGGACGTCGACTTCATCGTGGTCTTCTTCCACCACTGCGTGTACTCGACGTCGACGCACGCCTCCGACGGCGGGGTGCGCGACGCGTGGCTGGAGCTGTTCACCCAGCACCAGGTGGACCTGGTGATCAACGGCCACAACCACGTCTACGAACGCACGGACGCCGTCAAGGGCGGCGAGGTCGGCAGGCCCGTGCCGGTCGGCGCGTCGACCGATCCGACGCGCGACGGCATCGTGTACGTCACCGCGGGCGGCGCGGGCAAGGACCTCTACGGGTTCGGCCCCGGTGTCAGGGACAGCTACGAGGGCAACGTCCACGATCACGACCACGTCGCGACCTTCCACTGGACGACGTCCCGTGCCGCGCACCCGGACACCGTGGAGTGGTCACGGGTGCGCTACACCGGCTTCTCCTTCCTCGCGGTGGAGGTGACGGCCGGAGCGCACCCGAAGCTGGCGGTCTCCGCGCTCGCCGAGAGCGGCGAGCGCGTCGACCACTTCGATGTCGTACGCGGGACTCGGTGACCCGCCGGGGCTCAGTGCCCCGTCTCGCCGCCGTTGTCCCTGCGGTCGAGGGCGCGCTGGAGGGCGGCGGCGGCGTTCTTGCGCTCGGTGTCGGTCGTACGGGAGACGTGACGGACTCGGCGGACGGTCGTCTCGGCCATGGGAGATCCACTCCTTGAGGGAAGGGTGTATTCGAGACGCCGGAAAGGGCGGGGAGCGGCGGAGCGGCAGGGTTCGCCTGCGTGGGGCTCCGGCTCACGACCGCCATTCGCTTGATCGAGCGAGACGTTCGGCTCCTACAAAGCTAAGGGAGGACGGAGCGTCTGTCTCCACAATTACTCGGACTTCCTACTATCTGAGACGGGCCTCACCCGCGGGCCGCCCTCAGCTCGCGGATCAGGGCCCGCACGGCGAGGGAAGAGGCCAGCTCAGGGGTGGTGACATAGCCCACGGAGCGGGTCGGGCGGTCCGTTCCGAGATCACTGATCTCGATCGTGTCCGGTGCTCCGGTCAGCGAGAGGGCGGGCATGATCGCCATACCGTGACCGTTGCCCACCATCGAGAGCACCGCTCCGTCGTCCTCGGTCAGGACGGTCGCCCGGGGGATCCAGTCCTGCCGGCGCCACCACTCCCGGGTGTACGAGCCGCAGTTCTCGTGCCAGTCCACCAGCGGCAGCGCGCGCGGGTCGGGGTGGCCCGCCGGGTGCACGAGCGCGTAGGGCTCTTCCAGGAGTACGTCGCCGATGAGCCCGGCGGGCACGGGCGAGGACGGGCCGATCGTCGCGATGCCCACGTCGGCGCGGCCCTCGGCGACCTCGCCCGCGGTGCCCGCGCCCAGCTCGCGCACGACGCGGACCTCGGGCTCGATGCCGGGGTGGCGGGCGGTCAGCCGGGCGAGGGCGGCGGGCAGCAGGTGCAGGGCCGCGCTGCGGAAGGCGGCGATGCGCAGGGGCCCGGTGACCTCGCCGCGCCCGGCGCCGCGCGCCTCCGCCACGAGGGCGTCCAGGAGCCGCAGGACCCGGCGGGCATGGGCGGCCGCGGCGACACCGGCGGGCGTCGGCGTCGCCCCCTTGCGCCCGCGCTCGAAGAGGACCGCGCCGATCTTGCGCTCGGTGCCGCGGATCGAGTGGGACACGGCGGACTGCGTGAGCCCGAGCGCCCGCGCCGCCGCGGAGAACCCGCGCTCGCTGTCGACGGCGACGAGGATGCGGAGTTCGTGCGGGGCGAGGTCGGCGGGCAGCGAGGCGGTGGCGACGGACGCCTTCGGGGGGCGGGGCGCCTTCGCCGGGGTGGACTTCGCCGCGGTCGACTTCGCCGACGAGGGCTTCCTCGGCGAGGGGGGCTTGCCCGTTGAGGGGGGCTTGCCCGTTGAGGGGGCGCTCGCCAAGGGGCTCACCTGCTTCTATGAGGGGACCTCATGGTACGGGCCGTTCCATGAGCGCACCCCTCTCCCCCGGCCCCGCATTCCTTCCTACCGTCTGCGCCATGAACACCGACGCCACCGCGCTCACCGTCCACCAGACCGCCCGCCCCCACGGCTTCCCCACCACCGAGCACTTCGCCTTCGTCGAGTCGGCGGTGCCCGAACCCGCGCCCGGCACCGCCCTCGTCGAGAGCCTCTACTGGTCCGTGGACCCGTACCACCGCGAGATGATGGACGGCGACTTCGCGCTGCACGCCCCCTTGGAGGGCCGCACGCTCGGCCGCGTCATCGCCTCCCGCACCCCCGCGCTGCCCGAGGGCGAGATCGTCTTCCACCGCCGGGGCTGGCGCACGCACGCGGTCGTCACCCCCGAGGAGGCCCGCCGCGTCGCCCGCTTCGACGGCGTGCCGCTCTCCGCGCACCTGAGCATCCTCGGCGGCACCGGCCTGACCGCGTACGTCGGCCTGACCCGCGTCGCCGAACTGCGTGAGGGACAGGACCTGTTCGTCTCCGCGGCGGCCGGCGGCGTCGGCACGGCGACCGGGCGCCTCGCGCGCCTGATGGGCGCGGGGCGGATCGTCGGCAGCGCGGGCACGGCGGCGAAGGCAGCCCACCTCACCGAGCACGTCGGGTACGACGAGGTCTTCGACTACCACGCGGGCCCGACGGCCGACCTCCTCGCGAAGGCGGCGCCCGACGGAATCGACGTCTACATGGACAACGTCGGCGGCGAGCACCTGGAGGCGGCGATCTCCTCGCTGCGCGCGTACGGGCGGATCGTACGGATCGGCACCATCGCCCAGTACAACGCCACGGGCGCGCCGTACGCGCTGCGCAACCTCCCCGACATCGTCGAGAAGAGCCTGCGCATGGAGGGCTTCCTCGTCGCCAACCACCGTGACGTAGAAGAGGAGTTGTACGAGTTCGTCGTGCCGCACCTGCAGAGCGGGCGGGTCGGCCTCGACGAGACGGTGGTCGAGGGGTTCGAGCACATCGTCGACGCCTTCCTCGGAATGCTGCGGGGCGAGAACCGCGGAAAGATGATCGTCCGCGCGGCCACGGAGGCCTGACACACCCTCAGAACACGTCCCCGTCCCGCCAGTCGATGAGCAGCTCGTGCGCCGGGTCGAGGTCCGCGTGCCACAGGAGGGGCGGGTCCTCGTCCGGCATGGGGATCGCGCCCGTGGGCCCGAGCGTGCCGACCGCGCCCTTCCACTCGACCCAGCCGCGCCCGAGGTAGAGCCGCTCGCCCTCGGACGACGCCGACAGCGCGCCGAGCGCGTACGCCCCGTCGATGACGCGCTCCAGGGCGCCCATCACCTGCCCGCCGAGACCCTGCCGGTGCCGGTCGGGGCGGACCGCGACCGCCTCGACGTAACCGACCCGCAGGGAACGGCCATTGTGGAGGATCCGGCGCTGCACCACGGAGCCGTGCGCGAGCAGCGCGCCCGCGCCGTCGTGCACCACGGCGTGGATGCCGCCGAGTCCGTGGTCCCAGTCCTCGTCGCTGAAGTCGCCGTCGAACGCCTCGTCCATGAGGGCGCGGGCGGCGCGCAGTTCGGCCGCCGTCAGATCGCTGGTGTGGGCCGTACGCAGGGTGTTCACGCACCTACCGTACTCAGCCCCGATCTGAGTACGCACGCAGATCCACCCGCGCCCGCCCGGCGGCAGAGTCGGTGCCATGAACGGCCTCTACGCTCTCAAGCCCTGGTACGCGGACAAGCTGTCCGGTGTGCGTGCCGCACTCGTGCGCCGCGAGGTGTCGCCCGACACCCTCACGGCGGCGGGCGTGGTGTGCGCGGCGGGCGCGGCCGCGGCCCTCGGCCTGCTGCCCTTCGGGGTCTCGGCACCGCTGGTGGCGGTGCTGCTCGCCGCGCGCCTCGCCTTCGCGAACCTCGACGGCGCGCTGGCCCGTGACACCGGGCGCACGACGCGCCGGGGGTCGCTGCTCAACGAACTGGGCGACCGTGCGGCCGACTTGATCGTCCTCGCGGGTTTCCTGCCGCTGGCCCCGCTGTGGCTGGTGGTGGCGGCGGGCCTCGCGGCGACGCTGCCGTCCTGGGTGTCGCTGGCGGGCGCGGCGGCCGGCGCGGGGCGCCTGAACGGCGGCCCGGTCGGCAAGACGGAGCGCTGCGCGCTGGTCGTGGTGGCGGCGGCGTCCGGGTGGGCGGTGCCGGTGCTCGCGGTGATCGCGGCGGGCTCGTTCCTGACGGCGGCGCTGCGGTGCGGGCGGCTGTGGCGGGAGCTGGGCACGGAGTCCTCGGCGGGCGCCGACGCCTCCGTCGGCGTCCGGGGTGCGCGGTGAGCGCGGTGTTCGTGGCCGGGGAGGCCGCGGGGCGGGCGGTGCCCGTGGTCGCCGGGGTGCTCGGCGCGGGCGGGGTCGCGGTCGCGGCGCTGCCCTCGCGGGTGCGGATGCGGACCGAGCTGCGCAAGCGGTGGCGGACCTGGGCGCTGGCCGCGCCGCTGTTCCTCGGCGCGTTCTTCCTGGGCGGGGCGGGGGCGTTCGCGCTCGCGGCCGGTCTCGGGGTGGTCGCGGTCGGCGAGTACGCGCGGATGGCGGGGCTGCCCCCGGGCGAGCGGCTCGTCCTGGGGGCGGGGGCCGTGGCGCTGCCCGGTCTGGCCTGGGCCGCGCCCGGAGCCCTCGACCCGCGGACGGCGGGCGTGCTCCTGGTCGCCGCCGCGTCGGTGGCGCTCCTGTCCGGGGACACCGCCACGGGCTTCACGCGCGCGTGCCGCACGGTGTTCGGCCTGCTGTGGATCCCCGTCTCGCTGACCGGCCTCGTGCTGCTCGGCGACACGGCGGTGGCGGTGGGCGTCGCGGTGGCGTTCGGGGACGTGGGCGCGTGGTGCGGCGGCACGGCGCTCGGCCGCAGGGGGCCGCTGTCCCGTCCGCTCTCGCCGCTGTCGCCGAACAAGACGTGGGCGGGGGTCGCGGGCGCCGCCGCCGCGACGGCCGCCGCGCTCGCCGCGGTCGGCGCGTTCACGCTCGTCGTGTGGGCGGCGGTGCTCGTCGGCTGCGTCCTCGGCGACCTCCTGGAGTCGATGGTCAAGCGCGAGGCGGGCGTGAAGGACGCGGGCAGCTGGCTCCCGGGCTTTGGTGGCCTCCTGGACCGCGTCGACTCGCTCCTCGTGGCGCTGGCGCTGACGATGGTGGTGACGCTGTGAGCGGGCTGAAGGCAGGGTCCGGTCAGGAGCGCGGGCTGAAGGAAGGGTCCGGTCAGGAGCTCGACAGCGCGCGGCGGACGGCATCGGCCCGTCCGGCGCTTGAGACCCGGGGTCCGGGGCGGGGCCTCGTCGCGGCGCGTCTTCGCCGGGCGCTGTGGTGGATCCTGCTCACCGTGACCGGAGGGGTCACGCGCCGCGGGCGCCTCCCCCGCGGTGGCTGCGTCGTCGTCGCCAACCACTCCTCCCACGCCGACACCGCCGCCCTGCTCGCCGCGCTGGACGCCCGGCACGCCCCGGCGATCGGCGCCGCCGCCGACTACTGGTTCGCCTCGCCGTGGCGCAGGCGGATCTGCAGCCGGCTGGCCGCGGGCTTCCCGGTGCGCCGCACGGGCGGCGGCATGGACGACCTGCTGGCCAAGGCGGACGACCTGCGCGTGGGCCGTGCCGTGGTCCTCTTCCCGGAGGGCACGCGGGCGCGCGACGGCGAGCTGGGGTCGTTCCACCGGGGCGCGCTGGTCCTCGCCGCGCACGCGGGCGTCCCGGTCGTGCCGGTCGCCATCGCGGGCACGGACCGGCTGCTGCCCAAGCACGGCAGGCTCCGTCCGGCGCTGGTACGGGTCGCCATCGGAGCGCCGCTGCCCGCGTCGGCCACGCCGGACGAGGCGCGCGAGGCGGTGGCGGCGCTGCGTCACCGTACGACCGGCGAACCGCTCGCCGACTCCCGCGCGCGCAAGCGGATCGCGGCCGTCGCGGGCTCCCGCCTCGGCCTCGCGCTCGGCTTCGCGTGGGCGTGCGCGGAGGCCCTGAGCTGGCCGCTGATGCCGGAACTGTTCCTGGCGATCGCGTGTGTCGCGGTGCCGCGGCGGGCCCTGAAGCTCTCGCTCGCGGCGCTCGCGGGCAGCCTCGCCGGCGGGCTGCTCGCCCTGCAACTCGCCGCGTCCGGCGTGCAGTTGCCGCAGCCGCTGACCACGGACCGGATGCGCGCGGAGGTGCGCCACGAGCTGTCCGTCGAGTCGGCGGCGGCCGTGCGCCACCAGCCGTGGAACGGCATCCCGTTCAAGGTGTACGCGCGGGAGGCGGGCCGCGCCGACGTCGCGCCGTCCGACTGGCTGGCCCGTTCGGCGCTCTCGCGCGGCTCCCGCACCCTGACCGTCGGCCTGCTCTTCGGCGCCCTCGGTTTCCTCGCGCACCGGATGCGGCGGCTCTACGGCGTGTATCTGGTGCTGCTGGGCGCCGGGTTCACGGCCGGGCTCGCGCTGATCGTGGCGGGCTGGAGCTGACCCGGCGCCGTACCCCTCGCCCCTTTCCGAAATTGGTCTGCACCATGGCGTGAGCGGCCCCTTCCACCGCAGAATCTGACCCATGCCTGAGAACCAGCAGCAGCGAGAGTGGACACCCATCCACGGCGAGCCCTACCGCTCCGTTCCCTACCGTCCGGAGCGCATGCCCGAGGCCGAATCCCTGGCGCACTCGGCACAGTTGAAGGACCGGATGCGGGAGCGCAGGACCGTGCGGCAGTTCGCGCCCGACCCCGTGCCCGCCCAGGTCGTGCGCGACGCCATCGCGTGCGCGGCGACCGCGCCGTCCGGGGCGCACCAGCAGCCGTGGACGTTCGTCCTCGTCCAGGATCCGGAGATACGGCGCCGTATCCGCGAGGCGGCCGAGCACGAGGAGCGGATCTCCTACGACGGGCGGCTCGGCGAGGAGTGGCTCGCCGCCCTGCGCCCGCTCGGCACGGACGAGGTGAAGCCGCATCTGACGGACGCGCCCGCGCTGATCGTCGTCTTCCAGCAGCGGTACTGGCTGGGTGAGGACGGCACCAGGCACAAGCACTACTACGTCGACGAGTCGGTCGGCATCGCGGTGGGGATGCTGCTGTCGGCGCTGCACCTGTCGGGCCTGGCCGCGCTGATCCACACGCCGAGCCCGATGCGGTTCCTCTCCGAGGTGCTCGGCCGCCCCGAGAACGAGAAGGCGTTCGCGGTGATCCCGGTGGGCTATCCGGCGGCGGACTGCCAGGTCCCCGACCTCGTACGGAAATCGCTCGATCAGGTCCTCGTGGAGGTCTGAGCGGACACCAGCAGGTCCGCCAGGGAGGGGTAGTCGGTGTAGCCGCGCGCGCCGTTGGTGTAGAGGTGCGCCGCGTCGATCTCCTGAAGGGGCGCGTCGGCCGCGAACCGCTCCGGCAGGTCGGGGTTGGAGATGAACGACCGTCCGTAGGAGACGAGATCGGCGGTCCCGGAGGCGAGGAGGGCTTCACCCGCCTGCCTCGTCGTCGGGTCGCCGTTCTCGCCGACGTTGCCGATGAGGACGCCGTGCCAGTGGGGGCGCAGGTCGGTCAGGGCGGGGTAGGCGTCGTTGTCGGTGAGGTGGAGGTAGGCCAGGCCGAGGCCGTCGATCTCGTCGAGCAGCGCGCGGTAGACCGGTCCGGGGTCGGCCTCGGACATGCCGAACTGCGGGTTGCCGGGCGAGAGACGGAGCCCGAGCCGCTCGGCGCCGATCGCGTCGGCGACGGCGCGCACGACCTCGACGGCGAAGCGGATGGTGTCGGCGATGGAGCCCCTGCCGTACGCGTCGTCGCGCAGGTTGGTGTTGTCGGCGAGGAACTGGTGGATCAAGTAGCTGTTGGCGCCGTGCAGTTCGACGCCGTCGAAGCCG
>NZ_LIRJ01000485.1 GCF_001419745.1 Streptomyces silaceus
CGCGGGCGGCCGGGACCGGGCGGGGCGGGCCGGGGCGGAGGAAGCGGTATTCGTTCACGGTGCTGGGCACGACGGATCTGCACGGGAATGTCTTCAACTGGGACTATTTCACGGACAAGGAGTTCGACGACAAGGACCACAATGACGTGGGCCTGGCGAAGATCTCGACGTTGGTGAACGAGGTGCGTGCGGAGAAGGGCCGTCGGAACACGCTTCTGATCGACGCGGGTGACACGATCCAGGGCACGCAGTTGTCGTACTACTACGCGAAGGTCGATCCGATCACGGCGGCGCGTGGTCCGGTGCATCCGATGGCGCAGGCGATGAACGCGATCGGGTACGACGCGGCGGCGCTCGGCAATCACGAGTTCAATTACGGCATTCCGGTGCTGCGCAAGTTCGAGGAGCAGTGTGATTTCCCGCTGCTGGGGGCGAACGCGCTGGATGCGAAGACGCAGAGGCCGGCCTTTCCGCCGTACGTCATGAAGCGGCTGCGTACTCCGCACGGTCGGGATGTGCGGGTGGCGGTGCTGGGGCTGACGAATCCGGGCATCGCGATCTGGGACAAGGCGAACGTGCAGGGGAAGATGACGTTCCCGGGTCTGGAGGAGCAGGCGGCGAAGTGGGTGCCGCGGCTGCGGTCGATGGGCGCGGACGTGGTGATCGTGTCGGCGCATTCGGGTTCGAGCGGCACGTCGTCGTACGGGGATCAGTTGCCGTATGTGGAGAACGCGGCGGGTCTGGTGGCGGAGCAGGTGCCGGGGATCGACGCGATTCTGGTGGGGCACGCGCACACGGAGATTCCCGAGTACTTCGTGGAGAACAGGGCGACCGGGAAGAAGGTCGTTCTGTCGGAGCCGTTGAAGTGGGGTCAGCGGTTGACGCTGTTCGACTTCGATCTGGTGTGGGCCAAGGGCCGTTGGACGGTGGAGAAGGTCGGCGCGAAGGTCCTGAACTCGAATACGGCGGTCGAGGACAAGAAGATCACGAAGCTGCTGACGGATGAGCACGAGAAGGTCGTGGCGTACGTCAATCAGGTGATCGGGACCTCGAAGGCGGCGATGAGCACGGCCGAGGGCCCGTACAAGGATGTCGCGATCATCGATCTGATCAATCTGGTGCAGCAGGAGACGGTGGCCGGGGCGCTGAAGGGCGGGGCGTACGCGGCGCTGCCGGTGCTGTCGCAGGCGTCGTGTTTCTCGCGGACGGCGCAGATCCCGGCGGGCGAGGTGACGATCCGGGACGCGGCGGGTCTGTATCCGTTCGAGAACACGCTGGAGGCGCGGCTTTTGACGGGTGCGCAGTTGAAGGAGTACCTGGAGTTCTCGGCGCGGTATTACGTGCGGACTCCGGTGGGTGGTCCGGTGGATCCGGCGAAGCTGACGAACGCGGAGAATACGCCGGACTACAACTATGACGCGGTGCGCGGTGTGACGTACGAGATCGACATCGCGAAGCCGGTGGGGTCGCGGATCTCGGGGTTGTCGTTCGAGGGGAAGCCGGTGGACCCGAAGGCGGAGTTCGTGCTCGCGGTGAACAACTACCGGGCGAGTGGTGGCGGTAATTTCCCGCATATCGCGGGTGCCAAGCAGTTGTGGGCGAATTCGGAGGAGATCCGGAACACGATCATCGGCTGGGTGAAGGCGAAGGGGACGATCGACCCGGGCCAGTTCGCGTCGGTGGACTGGAGGCTGACCCGGGACGGCACGCCGGTGTTCTAGCCGGGGCTAGTCGTCGAGGGTGGTGAGGTCGACGGAGTCGGCGAGGGCCTGGGCTCCGGCGTCGTTGACGTGGAGGCCGTCGCCGCTGTCGTAGTCGTCGTGGATCCGGTCGGGGTCGGCGGGGTCCGCGACGGCGGCGGCGAAGTCGGCGTAGGCGTCGAAGGGGCTGTCGGCGCCGCGGATCCAGTCGTTGACCTGGCGGGCGACGGCGATGCCTTCGGGGGTGGCGTAGCCGTCGTAGACCGTGTCCTTGTAGGGGCCGACGGTGGTGACGACGGCCTTGAGGCCTGCGGTGTGGAGGCGGTCGGCGAGGGTGGTGAGGCCGGTGATGAGGTCGGCGGCGGTGGGGAGG
>NZ_LIRJ01000486.1:0-262 GCF_001419745.1 Streptomyces silaceus
TCGACGATCGCGTCGGCGGAGCGGCTGACGGGGCACGCGTGACGGCAACCTCCGAATGCACCAACGCACATGCCCGCCCATTTGGCGGATGGGCCAAGCATTAACGAACCCTCTATGAGAAGACACCTCGCAGATGCAATATGGGAGGCGTCGTTCGGGATGCGGAGGACACCGCCCCGGCCCAGGTCCAGGCCCACGAGGCGAGGTCCCCATGGTCATGCGCACCTACGACGGCGGCGCCGGCGACGTCGACCGCCGCGCC
>NZ_LIRJ01000486.1:298-5151 GCF_001419745.1 Streptomyces silaceus
ACGCCGTCGCCGAGGACCTGCCCTTCTCCGACGGTCTGTTCGACGCGTCGATGACCCTCTTCAGCGTCCACCAGTGGTCGGACGTCACCGCCGGGCTGCGCGAGATGCGCCGGGTCACGCGCGGGCCCGTCGCCGTCCTGACCTGCGACCCCGCGCGCGTACGCGACTTCTGGCTCTACGAGTACGCGCCCGACGTCCTGGAGACCGAGGCCCGCCGCCACCCGCCGCTCGACCTGCTCACCGCCGCGCTCGGCGGCACGGTGACCGTCCGTCCCGTCCCCGTCCCGCTGGACTGCACGGACGGCTTCAACGAGGCGTACTACGGCCGCCCGGAGATGCTCCTCGACCCGGCCGCCCGGCAGGCCTGCTCGGCCTGGAGCTTCATCGACGACGCGGCGCGCCAGGACTTCGACACCTCCCTGCGCCGCGCCCTCGGCTCCGGCGCCTGGGACGAGGCCTTCGGCCACCTCCGCCACCGCCCCTCCTACGAGGGCTCCCTCGTCCTCCTGCGCGCCCTTCCCTAGACCGGCCCCTGGACCGGCTCCTAGACCGATCCCTGGACCGACGTCACGCGTCGGCGGGCTTGGTGGCGCGGACGACGGCGGAGTGCATGCCGTCGGCGACCGCGTGGGTGGGGACGATCCCGATGTCCGTGAACCCGGCCGCCGCGAGGCCCTCGCGGTACTCGGCGAACGACAGCGCGCCGGCGATGCAGCCGACGTAGTCGCCGCGCTCCGCGCGCTGTCCGGGAGTGAGCGTGTCATCGGCGACGACGTCCGAGACGCCGATACGGCCGCCGGGCGCGAGGACGCGGAACATCTCTGCGAAGACGGCGGACTTGTCGGTGGACAGGTTGATCACGCAGTTGGAGATGACGACGTCGACCGTGTTCGCGGGCAGCGGGACGGCCTCGATCGTGCCCTTGAGGAACTCGACGTTGGTGGCGCCCGCCTTCTTCTGGTTGGCCAGGGCCAGGGCGAGCATCTCCTCGGTCATGTCCAGGCCGTACGCCTTGCCGGTCGGGCCGACGCGGCGGGCGGAGAGCAGGACGTCGATGCCGCCGCCGGACCCGAGGTCCAGCACCCGCTCGCCTTCGCGGAGATCGGCGACGGCGGTGGGGTTGCCGCAGCCGAGGGAAGCGGCGACGGCCTCGGCGGGCAGGGCTTCGCGCTCGTCGGCCGCGTACAAGGTGGCTCCGAAGGTGTCGTCGACCTCGATCGCCTGCGGACCACAGCAAGCCGTGCCGCCTTCGGTGACCTGGACGGCGGCGGCCGCGTAGCGCTCACGGACGGTCTCGCGCAGGTCGTTGGACGGGGCGTTGGACGGGGCGTTGGACAGGTCGCTCATGAGGTGCCTCCTCGATGACAAGGAATGACAAGGAATGACCATCCCTGGTCGGGGATGGCCAGGAACGACAAGCGCCGACAGCAGGTGATCCGCCTGTTTCGACACCTGTCGATATCTCTCCCAGCAACCTTGCGCCTTGTATCGAAGTTCGTCAACATAGAGGAATGTCGAAACAAGAGCTGGTGGTGCTCGGCCAGGACAGTGCCGACAGCACCGACGCATGCTGCTCCGGACTGCTGACCGCTCCCCTGGACGAGGAGCGGGCCGAGACGCTGGCGAAGGTCTTCAAGGCCCTCGGCGACCCGGTGCGGCTCAGGCTGCTGTCGATGATCGCCTCCCGGCGGGGCGGCGAGATCTGCGTCTGCGACCTGACCCCGGCCTTCGACCTGTCCCAGCCGACGATCTCCCACCACCTCAAGCTCCTGCGCCAGGCCGGTCTCATCGACTGCGAACGGCGCGGGACCTGGGTGTACTACTGGCTGCTGCCCGAGACGACCGACCAGCTCGCCGCCCTCCTCACCCGCCCCGCCGGGGCGACAGGTGAAGCTTCGTGAGCGGGGCCCAAGAATCCGTGTCGGCCCGTCTGTCGTTCCTGGACCGGTTTCTCGCCGTGTGGATCCTGGTGGCGATGGCCGCCGGACTCGGTCTGGGACGACTCGTGCCGGGGCTCGGGGACACGCTGGCGAAGGCGACGGTCACCGGAGTCTCGCTGCCGATCGCGCTCGGCCTGCTCGTCATGATGTATCCGGTGCTGGCCAAGGTCCGCTACGACCGCCTGGACACCGTCACCCGCGACAAGCCGCTCCTGGTCTCGTCCCTGGTCGTCAACTGGCTGGTCGGCCCCGCCGTGATGTTCGCCCTCGCCTGGATCTTCCTGCCCGATCTGCCGGAGTACCGGACCGGACTGATCATCGTCGGACTCGCCCGATGCATCGCCATGGTCATCATCTGGAACGACCTGGCCTGCGGCGACCGTGAGGCCGCCGCCGTCCTCGTCGCGCTGAACTCCGTGTTCCAGGTGATCGCCTTCGCGGGACTGGGGTGGTTCTATCTCTCCGTCCTGCCCGGTCTGCTCGGCCTGGAGCAGACGACCCTCGACGTGTCCGTGTGGGAGATCGCCCGGAGCGTGCTGATCTTCCTGGGCATCCCGCTCGTCGCCGGGTTCCTGACCCGCAGGCTGGGCGAGAAGACCAAGGGCCGTGACTGGTACGAGACGCAACTGGTCCCCAGGATCGGTCCGTTCGCCCTCTACGGGCTGCTGTTCACCATCGTCGTCCTGTTCGCTCTCCAGGGTGACGCCATCACCTCGCGGCCCTGGGACGTGGCTCGGATCGCGCTGCCCCTGCTGGTGTACTTCGCCGTGATGTGGGCCGGGTCCATGGCCCTGGGCAAGGCCGTCGGCCTGGACCATCCGCGGGCGACCACGCTCGCGTTCACCGCCGCGGGCAACAACTTCGAACTCGCCATCGCCGTGGCCATCGCGACGTTCGGCGCGACCTCCGGGCAAGCACTCGCCGGCGTCGTCGGTCCGCTGATCGAGGTGCCGGTGCTCATCGGCCTGGTGTACGTCGCCCTGGCTGCCCGCCGGTACTTCCCCGGCTCCCCGCCCGCACCGGCCGCCGCGGCCACCACCGAGGAAGGTTCCGCCCGTGTCTGACCTGGCCCCCAGCAGGCCGTCCGTGCTGTTCGTGTGCGTCCACAACGCCGGCCGCTCGCAGATGGCCGCCGCCTTCCTCGCCCACATCGCCCAGGGCGCGATCGAGGTCCGGTCGGCCGGTTCGGCCCCGGCCGACAGCGTGAATCCGGCCGTGGTCGAGGCGATGGCCGAACTCGGCATCGATCTCTCGGCCCGGACCCCCAAGGTGCTGACCACCGACGCGGTGCGGGCGTCGGACGTGGTGATCACGATGGGCTGCGGAGACGCCTGCCCCGTCTTCCCCGGCAAGCGTTATCTGGACTGGAAGCTCGACGATCCCGCGGGCCGGGGCGTCGACGCGGTCCGGCCGATCCGCGACGAGATCGAGGCGCGCGTCCGCGGGCTGATCGACGAACTGGCCCCCGGCACGGCCGTGTAGCCGCAGGCGCCCCCTCCGCACAGCAAACGGAAGGGGCGCCCCGACCGAACCGGGACGCCCCTTCTGGGCAGCACGCACGCCCAACCACTGCGGTGGGTGTGGGATTTGAACCCACGGTGGCTCGCACCACGACGGTTTTCAAGACCGTTCCCTTAGGCCGCTCGGGCAACCCACCCCGCGCCGTCCACCGGAGGAGGTCCGGGCGGCGCGGGGACAAGACTAGCGGGTCGGCGGGCCGGGGAGCGGGTCAGCTGTCGCCCTTGCGTGAGCCCAGGGTCACGTCGACCGTGTGCTCCTTGCCGCCGCGCTCGTACGTGATCTTGACCGTGTCGCCCGGCTTGTGGGTCCAGATCTGGCCGATCAGCGTCGGGCCGCTGTCGATCACCGTGTCGTCCAGCTTCGTGATGACGTCGCCGGGCTTGAGGCCCGCCTTGTCCGCCGGGCCGTTCGGGGTGACCGCGTCCGAACCGCCCGTGCCCCCCTGGGAGATCGTCGCGCCGTTCGCGCCCTCCTGCTGGAGGGAGACCGAGGCGCCGATCACGGGGTAGACCGGCTGGCCGGTCCTGATCAGCTGCTTGGCCACGTTCTGCGCCTGGTTGACCGGGATCGCGAAGCCCAGGCCGATGGAACCGGACTGGCCCGAGCCGCCGAGGCCGCCGCTGTCCGCGGGCTTGATCGCGGAGTTGATGCCGATGACCGCGCCGCGCGCGTCCAGGAGCGGGCCGCCGGAGTTGCCGGGGTTGATCGACGCGTCGGTCTGCAGGGCGCTCATGTACGAGCTCTTGCCGCTCTGTCCGCCGTCGCTGGACGTCACCGGGCGGTTCTTGGCGCTGATGATGCCCGTGGTGACGGTGTTCGACAGGCCGAAGGGCGCGCCGATCGCGATCGTCGAGTCGCCGACGGCCACGCGGTCGGAGTTGCCGAGGGGGAGCGGCTTCAGGTTGTCCGGGGCGTTCTTGAGCTTGATGACCGCCACGTCGTAGCCCTCGGCGCGGCCGATGACCTCGGCGGCGTACTTCTTGCCGTTCGAGAACGTCGCCTGGAGCTTGCCGCCCTCGGCGGCCGACGCCACCACGTGGTTGTTGGTGAGGATGTGGCCCTGCTTGTCGTAGACGAAGCCGGTGCCCGTGCCGCCCTCGCCGCTGCCGCTCTGGGCCTCGATGGTGACGACGCTCGGCAGCGCGTCGTTCGCGATCTTGGCGACCGAGCCGGGCTCCCGCTTGAGGTCGGCCGGGGTGTCCGGGGCCGAGACGGTGGTCGAGTTGGAGTCGCTCTCGCGCTCCGCGGCCCAGTAGCCGATGCCGCCGCCGACGCCGCCGGCGATCAGGGCGGCCGCGAGCACCGCAGCGACGAGCCCGCCGCGCCGGCCGCCGGGCTTCGGCTCCTGCGGGTGGTACGAGGCGCCCCAGCCGGAACCGGAGCCGCCGCCCG
>NZ_LIRJ01000487.1 GCF_001419745.1 Streptomyces silaceus
AGGTCCTAGGACCTGCGCACGAGCGCGGTCCAGGCCCCCGTGCCGGTGCCCGCCCCGCCTCCGTGACGAGAGCTGATTCGTCGTCCCCGCCCGCGGCGATCCGGTCGTCAGTTCCCGGGTGACGTACAGCGGTACGTGTGTATGATCGCCGGAGTCGAACGCGCCGCACCCCGCGCCGCGAGACATCCAGGAGGTGAGCCCGATGGCCGCGCAGACCACTCAGCACCCCGTCCGGGCCCTCCTGACCGCAGTCGGCGTCTGACACAGACGTCCGCGTCCCTCCCCGGGACGCCTGCCGCAGCCCAGGAGCGCCCACCCGTCGCGATCACGTATCGCATCCTCCTGAGCGAAGGAACCGAACCACCCGTGAGCAGCACGCCCTTCCAGGTCTCCGTCTCCGACGACGTCCTCGACGACCTGCGTACGCGCCTGGAGCGCACCCTCTTCACCTCGGCCTCCGACCCGACCCACTGGGCCGCCGGCACCGACCCCGACTACCTGCGCGAACTCGTCTCCTACTGGGCGGACGGCTTCGACTGGCGCGCCGCCGAGGCCGCGCTGAACTCCTTCCCGCACCGGATCGCCGAGGTCGCGGGGGCCCGCGTGCACTTCGTGCATCTGCGCGGCGTGCGGCCCGAGGGCGCGCCCGCCCCGCTGCCGCTGATCCTCAGCCATGGCTGGCCGAGCAGCTACGTCGAGATGCTGCCCCTGGCCCGGCGGCTCGCCGACCCGGGCAGCCACGGCGGTGATCCGGCCGACGCGTTCGACGTGGTCGTGCCCTCCCTGCCGGGCTTTCTCCACTCCGAGCTGCCCAAGGGGCCCTTCACCCGCAGGGGAGTGGCCGGGATCTGGCACGAGCTGATGACGAAGACCCTCGGCTACCGGCGCTTCGGCGCCTTCGGCGGGGACATCGGGGGAGGCGTCACCCAGTGGCTCGGCGCGCTCCACCCCGAGGCGGTCGCGGGTGTGCACATCACCTCCGCGGTGGTCTCCGCCGACTTCACGGCGCAGCCGCCGACCGCTGAGGAGCAGGCCTACCTCGATCACCTCGCCGCCTACGACGCGGACGACCAGGGCTACAGCGAGATCATGTGCACCCGGCCCGACACCATCGCCGCCGCGCTGCGCGACTCCCCGGCCGGGCTGCTCGCCTGGATCATCGACAAGTACCGGGACTGGAGCGACTGCGACGGCGATCTGGAGGCCCGCTGGGACAAGGACACCCTGCTGACCGTCGCCACCCTCTACTGGGCGACCGGCAGCATCGGTTCGTCCTTCCGGCAGTACTACGACTACGTACGGCACAACACGCCGGTGTCGCCCATCACCGTCCCCGGCGCCGTCACCCTCAGCCACGAACCGGCGTTCGCGCACTACCCGAAGAGCCTCGCCGAGCGCGTCATGACGGACCTGCGCCACTGGAGCACCCCGCGCAACGGCGGTCACTTCATGGCGCACGAGGAGCCGGAGCAGGTCGCGCGCGAACTGCGCACGTTCTTCGGTCCGTTGAGGTCAGCGGACTGATCCGGTCCCTGTGAGCGAAGCCCCCGCGGTCACCGACCGCGGGGGCTTTCCCGTGTCGGGACCGCACACGCCCTCCGTACTGGGTACGGTGTACGCGAATGCGCTGAGTACGGTGTACGCTTTTTCCCTCGCCTCACCCGACAAGGAGTGCCCAGTGCCGGCCATACCCGCCGACAGCCACAACGTCATCCAGGTCCGCGGAGCCCGCGAGAACAACCTGCGGGACGTCTCCGTCGACCTGCCCAAGCGGCGGCTCACCGTCTTCACCGGAGTCTCCGGATCCGGCAAGTCCTCGCTGGTGTTCGGCACCATCGCCGCCGAGTCCCAGCGCCTGATCAACGAGACGTACGCGGCCTTCGTCCAGTCGTTCATGCCGAGCAGGGGCCGGCCCGACGTCGACGCGCTGCGCAACCTCAGCGCGGCCATCGTGGTCGACCAGGAGCGGATGGGCGCCAACTCCCGCTCCACGGTGGGCACCGCCACCGACGCGTACACCATGCTGCGGATCATCTTCAGCCGCCTCGGCGAACCCCACATCGGCACCTCGGGCGCCTTCAGCTTCAATGTGCCCGAGGGCATGTGCCCGGAGTGCGAGGGCACCGGCGAGGTCTCCACCGTCGACGTCGACCGACTGGTGGACCGCGAACTCTCCCTGAACGAGGGCGCGATCGTCGTTCCGTACTACGCGGTGGACTCCTGGAGCTGGCAGGTCGTGGTCAACTCCGGCTTCCACGACCCCGACAAGAAGCTCAAGGACTTCACGGAGACGGAGTGGGCCGACCTCCTCCACAAGGCGCCGGTCAAGGTGAAGGTCGGCTCCAACGGCTTCACGTACGAAGGCCTCGTCACCAGGATGCAGCGGACCTGGCTCGCCAAGGACCGCGAAGCACTCCAGCCGCACATCAAGGCCTTCGTGGACCGCGCCGTCGTCTTCGCCCGGTGCCCGGTCTGCGACGGCAGCCGGCTCTCCGCGGCGGCGCTCTCCTCGAAGGTCGGCGGACGCAACATCGCCGAGTGCTCGGCGATGGAGATCAGGGATCTCGCCGCGTTCGTGCGCGAACTCGACGACCCCGGCGTCGCGCCGCTGATCGCGAGCCTGGGCGAACTCCTGGACTCGCTCGTGGAGATCGGGCTCGGCTACCTCAGCCTGGACCGCACCTCGGGCTCGCTCTCCGGCGGTGAGGCGCAGCGCGTCAAGATGGTGCGCCACCTCGGCTCCAGCATCACCGACGTGACGTACGTCTTCGACGAGCCGACCATCGGCCTGCACCCGCACGACATCCGCCGCATGAACGACCTGCTCCTGCGGCTGCGCGACAAGGGCAACACCGTGCTCGTGGTCGAGCACAAGCCCGAGGTCGTCGCGATCGCCGACCACGTCGTCGACCTCGGCCCCGGCGCCGGCGAGGCGGGCGGCGAGATCTGCTACAGCGGCGACGTCGCCGGACTGCGCGCCTCCGGCACGCTCACCGGCCGCCACCTGGGCCACCGCGCCCGGCTGCGCCAGAGCGTGCGCACGCCCACGGGGCAGGTGTCCATCAAGGGTGCCGACCGGCACAACCTCAAGGGCGTCGACGTCGACATCCCGCTCGGCGTGCTCACCGTGGTCACCGGAGTCGCCGGATCCGGCAAGAGCTCCCTGATCCACGGCCATCTCGCCGACCGGGACGGCGTGGTCGTCGCCGACCAGTCGCCGATCCGCGGCTCGCGCCGCTCCAACCCGGCGACGTACACCGGACTCCTCGGGCCGATCCGCACCGCCTTCGCCAAGGCCAATGGCGTCAAGGCGGCGCTGTTCAGTGCCAACTCGGAGGGCGCCTGCCCCAAGTGCAGTGGCCTCGGGCTGATCCACACCGACCTGGCGATGACGGCCGGGGTGGCGTCCGTGTGCGAGGAGTGCGAGGGCAGGCGCTTCACCGCCGAGGTGCTCACCCACCGGCTGCGCGGCAAGGACATCAGCGAGGTCCTCGCGATGTCGGTGGCCGAGGCGCACGCGTTCTTCCCCACCGGGCAGGCCCACACCGTCCTGGGCCGCCTCTTCGACGTCGGCCTCGGCTATCTGCGGCTCGGACAGCCGCTCAACACCCTCTCGGGAGGCGAGCGCCAGCGGCTGAAACTCGCCATTCACATGGCGGAGAAGTCGTCTACATACATCCTCGACGAGCCGACCACCGGCCTCCACCTCGCCGATGTCGACAAGCTCCTGGCCCTCCTCGACCGGCTCGTCGACGACGGGAACACCGTCGTCGTCATCGAGCACCACCAGGCCGTCATGGCGCACGCCGACTGGATCGTCGATCTCGGCCCAGGTGGCGGCCATGACGGCGGACGCGTGGTGTTCACCGGAACGCCCGCCCGGCTCGTCGCCGAAGGGGACACCGTCACGGCGCGACACCTGCGGGAGTACGTCGCCGGATGACCTCCGGACGGTGCCGTCGGAAGGACCGCGCTGGTACGGGAAGAAAGGGAGCCGATTGTTCCGCGCCAATGCCGAAGGAACTGTTGACACGTGCCTGCTCCTTGTGAGTTAGACGGGGCGCCCGGCTCTCCTCCCAGGGGATGACACCCGTCGCGACGCAGTACAGCGACCGTGGGTCGATAGTCCGGCTCGCAGTCGGACTCATGTCCTTCGAACGGCCGTGAGGATGGAGAGGAATCCTGCTGGACCCCCTGACGTGCGGCGATCGCATCGGCGGGGGGTCGTCCCTGCCTGCCGAACCCGACGGGAGTCCTCTTCGCCGTGGCTACGTTCCTGTACAAACTAGGTCGCCTCGCCTTCCGGCGGCGCGGCTACGTGGCGCTGCTCTGGGTGGCGCTCCTCGTGGGTGCGGGCGTCGCAGCCTCGGCTGCTCCCGCGCCGCCCGCCGACACCTTCTCGATGCCGGGGACGGAGTCGCAGAAGGCCTTCGACGTCCTGGAGAAGCGCTTCCCCGACGCCAGCGCCGAGGGAGCCAGCGCCCGCGTCGTCATCCGCGCCCCCGAGGGCCAGAAGATCACCTCCGCCAAGCCCAAGGCCGAGGTCGAGAAGATGATCGCGGCCATCCAGAAGGGCCCGCAGGTCGCCGGTGTCGCCGACCCGTACGAGGCGAAGACCGTCAGCAAGGACGGCACCACCGCCTACGCCTCGGTCACCTACAAGGTCGCGGGCACCGAACTCACCGACAAGGCGCGTGACGCGCTGACCAAGGCCACCGACACGACCCGCGACGCGGGCCTGACGGTCGAGACCGGCGGTGACGCCGTGATGGCCGAGCAGGAGATGGGCGGCAGCGCCGAACTCATCGGCATCGCGATCTCCGCGGTCGTCCTGATCATCACCTTCGGATCGATGGTGGCCGCGGGCATGCCGCTGCTCACCGCGATCATCGGCGTGGGCATCGGCATCTCCGCCATCGGCGCGCTCGGCAGTGTCCTCGACCTGTCCGCCACCACCTCGACGCTCGCGATGATGATCGGCCTCGCGGTCGGCATCGACTACGCCCTGTTCATCGTCTCCCGCTACCGGGCCGAGATCGCCGAGGGCCGCGAGCCCGAGGAAGCGGCGGGCCGGGCCACCGGAACCGCGGGCTCCGCCGTGGTGTTCGCCGGACTCACCGTCGTCGTCGCCCTCTCCGGCCTCGCCGTCGTCAACATCCCGATCCTCACCAAGATGGGCCTGGCCGCCGCCGGCACCGTCGTGATCGCCGTCCTCATCGCGCTCACCATGATCCCCGCGCTGCTCGGCTTCGCCGGCCGCAAGGTGCTGCGCCGCAAGGACCGCAAGAAGCCCGCGGGCGCCCTCCTGGACCCGCACGCCAAGCCGAAGCTCGGCACCCGCTGGGCGCGCTTCGTGCTGCGCCGCCCGCTCGCCGTCCTGCTCGTCGCCGTCGTCGGCCTCGGCGCCGTCGCCGTCCCGGCCACGAGCCTGGAGCTCGGCCTGCCCGACGAGGGCACGGCGGCACCGGACAGCACCCAGCGCAAGGCGTACGACATGCTGTCCGAGTCGTTCGGCGCGGGCTTCAACGGCCCCCTGATGGTGACCGTCAGCAAGGACGCCGACGTCGCGGGCGCCGCCAAGACCGCCGGCGACTCGATCGCCAAGATCGACGGCGTCGCCGCCGTGACGCCCGCCCAGCCCAACAAGGCCGGCGACACCGCGATCATCAACGTCGTCCCGGAGACCGGCCCGAGCGACCACAAGACCGAGGAACTGGTCAAGACGATCCGCTCGACCGCGGACGGGATCGGGTCCGACACCGGCTCCGAGATCCTGGTCACCGGCCAGACCGCCATGACCATCGACTTCTCGCAGACCCTGGACGACGCGCTGCTGCCCTACCTCGGGCTCGTCGTCGGACTGGCCTTCCTGCTCCTGATGCTGGTCTTCCGCTCGGTCCTGGTCCCGCTCAAGGCGGCGCTCGGCTTCCTGCTCTCGGTGGCCGCCGCGCTCGGCGCCGTCGTCGCGGTCTTCCAGTGGGGCTGGCTCGCGGACATCGTCGGTGTCGACCAGCCCGGCCCGATCATGAGCATGATGCCGATCTTCATGATCGGTGTGGTCTTCGGTCTCGCCATGGACTACGAGGTCTTCCTCGTGACGCGGATGCGTGAGGCGTACGTCCACGGGGCGCGCCCCGGCGAGTCGGTCGTCACCGGCTTCACCCACGGCGGACGCGTCGTGGCCGCGGCCGCGATCATCATGATCAGCGTCTTCTCCGGCTTCATCATGGAGAACGACGACATGATCAAGATGATGGGCTTCGGCCTCGCCATCGCCGTCCTCTTCGACGCCTTCGTCGTCCGCATGGCGATCGTGCCCGCCGTGCTCGCCCTGCTCGGCAAGTCCGCCTGGTGGCTGCCGCGCTGGCTGGACAAGGCCCTGCCGAACGTGGACGTGGAGGGCGAGAAGCTGCACAAGAACCTCGGCGACACCGCGGCGCCCGGCGCCGAGCAGGAACGGGAGCTGGCCACCGCGGGCAGGTGACGCACCGCCGTTCTCGACGAGCGGGCCGGACGGGACACCCCCTTGAGGGGGAGCGCCCCGACCGGCCCGTTCGGTCCTTTCCCGGTGTCTTCCGGGTCTGCTGCCGGGTTCTCCTGCTCGGTTTCTGAGTCCTCTGAGTCCCCTGGGTTCTCTGAGTCCTGTTGGCCCTCTGGGTTGTCCGGGTTCTCCGCGTTCGCTGAAGGAGTTACGCCTCCTGCGCCTCGTCGTAGGAGGCGCGGGCCGCGGCGATGGCGGGGCGATGGTCGATCGACCAGTCGGCCAGCGCCTTGATGAGGTGGGTCATGCTGTGCCCCATCGCGGTCAGCTCGTACTCGACCTGCGGCGGGATCGTCGGATGCACCGTCCGCTTGACCAGCCCGTCGCGCTCCAGCCGGCGCACCGTCAGGGTCAGCATCCGCTGCGAGATGCCGCCCTGGATCCGGCGCTGCAACTCCTTGAACCGCAGGACGCCCCCGGCGAGTTCGACCACCACGTAGACCGACCACTTGTCGCCGAGCCGGTCCAGGACGTCCCTGACCCCGCACTCGTCCTGCGGCGTCTCACAGCTGATCACCGGCTCACCCGCCGGGGCAGTGGTTACACCGGTGTGCCCTGCTGACATCAAAGTGCCTCCTTACGCGGCCGCGCGCCGCCGATCATGCTGGTCCCAAGGCCGCTGCCCGCGGGAACGCCGGCGGCAGAGCCTCATGACGAAACCACAGGACAGAACCACCGACCACGGGGGAACCTTCCCATGCTCATGATCACCGGTGCCACGGGCGCCCTCGGCACGCTCGTCACCGCCCGCCTGGCAGGACGCGACGACGTCGTCCTCGGCACCCGCGCCCCGGCGCCGGGCGAGCGCCGCGCCGACTTCGACGACCCGGCGTCCCTGGACTTCACCGGCGTCGACACCCTCCTGATGATCTCCGCGGGGGCCGCCGAGGACGACGTCGTCATCGCCCGCCACGACGCCGCGATATCCACCGCGGAGAAGGCGGGCGTGCGCCACCTCGTCTACACCAGCCTCAGCGGCGACGGCGACCACCTCACGTACGCGCTGGCCCACCGCTGGACCGAGCGCAGACTGCGTGACTCCTCGCTGCGGTGGACCGTGCTGCGCAACGGCCTGTACGCGGAGTTCCTCGCCGCGATCGCCGCGCCGGGCCCCGACGGGACGATCGCCGCACCGCTCGGCACCGGGCGCCTGGCCGCGGTGGCCCGCGAGGACCTCGCGGAGGTCGCCGTACGCGTGGCCACGGCACCGGACGCGCACGCGGGCCGCACCTACGAACTCGTCGGCGAACAGGCGCTGGGCGGCGCCGATCTGGCGGCCGCGATCGGCGGCGCGTACGAACCGGGCGCCCTCGGCGACACCCGCGCGGCGATCGCCGGAGCGGGCCAGGCGCTGCCCTTCCAGGTGCCGATGCTGCTCAGCACGTACTCGGCGATCGCCGGAGGCTTCCTGGACGGCACCTCCGTCGAGGACAACGCCTTGCGCGCCCTGCTCGGGCGTGCGCCGCGCCCTGCCGTGGAGGCGTATGTACGGGCGGTGCGCGGCTGAACCCGGTGACGGTGCCGCGCAGTCGGCCGCGAGGGTGGGGCGTGCTTTCGCCCGTCGTGAGCTCCAGGGGTCGAGCGTTAGCTCCAGGGGTCGAGGGCGAGCTTGCCGTGGGTCCGGCCGGACTCCAGATCACGCAGTACCGCCGGGCCGTCGGACAGGGGGTGGATCCGGGGAGTCCCGGGCGGGTACACGCCCTGGGCGATGAGCGCGTCGAGTTCGGTGAGCAGGGAGCGGTATATGTCGGGGGCCGCGTGCGCCAGCGCGCCGATGTGCAGGCCCTTGAGCTGGACCTGATGGGTGAAGATCAGGTCGTGGGTGCTGAGTTCGGTGTCTCCGGAAGCGGCACCGAACACGACGACGCGTCCGGTGAACGGCTTGGCGACGGACAGGCTGATGTCGAAGGTGGCCCGCCCCACTGATTCGAGGACCAGGTCGACACCGCCGGTCAGCCGGGTGATCTCCGCGGCCAGATCGGGACGCCGGCTGTCCAGGACCTCGTCGGCGCCGAGCGCCTTGACGGTGTCGTGCTTGGCGGGTGACGCCGTGGCGATCACGCGTGCGCCGTAGTGGCGGGCGAGCCGGACGGCTGCCTGCCCCACGCCGCCGGCCGCGGCATGGACGAGCACGACCTCCCCCGGCCCGACCTCGCCCAACGGCCTGAGCGCCGCCAACGCGGTCGCCCAGTTCAGCACCAGGCCGAGCGCCTCGGCGTCGCTCCAGCCGGCGGGGACGGGGACGACGCCCGCGGCCGGCATCGTCATGTACTGCGCGAAGGCGCCGGGTCCGGCACCGACGACGTGGGTGCCCAGGGGCAGGGGAGCCTCGACGTCCGGGCCGGTGCCCACGATCTCGCCGGCGGCCTCGAAGCCCGCCACGTAGGGGGCCGTCGGACCGCCCCCGTAGGTGCCGTGGGTCTGCATGACGTCGGCGAAGTTGACCCCGGCCGCGCCGACCCGGATCAGGTACTCGCCGGGTCCGGGGGCGGGACGGGGCCGGGTGGTGAGGGTGAGGTCCCGCGGACCCTCGTGCGATGCCTGGACCAGTGCTCGCACGGTCTCTTCGGTGGTGTGGCGCTGCTCGTCGATGTCCATGCACCGGACGGTAGAAGCTTCACACGTGTGTCAAGGTCAAGTCGCGGCCACCGACCGCTCTCCCGGCCGTCGGCCGTCCTGGCGGGCCGCGTCCAAGTAGGCGTCGAGCGCCTCCTGTTGTGCGCTGAGGCCGGCGATGCGCCGGGCCAGCCGGTCGCGGTACGCCTGCACCTCGTGCAGGAACTCCGCGCACACGTCGTCCGTGCCGGCGCCGAGGTGGGGGAGTACCTCCTTGATCAACCGCACGGACAGCCCGGACTCCAGCAGTGAGCGCACCACGTGGACCCGGTCGATGGTGGACGAGCAGTAGTCGCGGTACCCGTTGCCGGACCGGCCGGGGACGATCAGGCCCTCGTCCTCGTAGTACCGCAAGGACCGCGCACTCACGCCGCTGAGCCGGGAAGCTTCGCCGATCTTCATGACCGAACAACGCCAGGGCGCTCGGGGATCTTCCGGCCGGGCCGGGCGTGGCGCAGGGGGACGCACGAGGCGTGGAGGGGGGCGCCTGCTCGACGCGGGGACGGTCCGCGTCGCGATCCGGTCCGCGTCCCGATCGACGGCACGTCCGCGCTCGCGGACCCTCGGGCCGCGCGCGAACGCGCCGCCCGAGGACACATCCAGGGCAAGATCGGGCCCACGGTCGCCCAGGGACGAGCCGAGCCGCTGACCGGTGTGGGGTCAGCGGCGGTCCGCGTACACCATCCAGACCTGGCCGGGCGCGAACGGCATCGGCCTGCCGTCCGCCAGCGTGAAGCTCGTGCCGCCGGTGGCCGCCGACCGCGTCCAGCGCGTCGCGTACGCCTTGCCGTCGCGCAGCACCAGTGCCTTGCCCTTGCCGACCGTCTCGATGTACGGCGTCACCGCGCCGTTGACGTCCTTGAAGCGTGAGGGCCGCATGGTCACGTACTGGATCACGATCGTGCGGGCGCCGAGCCGGGACCCCGACGTGCTGCGGGCAGGGACCCCGTCGAAGGACGCCAGCCAGCGGCCCTCCCGCGGCGACCAGCGGAAGGAGTGGCTCGCCGACGGGTACCTGACCGTCCGCACGTCCGTGGGGGTGCCGCCCGCCGGGGCCGGGCCGAAGCGGAAGCCGATGTCGGTCGGGCGGTCGGCCTTCGGCGCCGAGCGCAGCACCGCGTCGGGTCGCGCGAAGAGGTTGTGCGGCGCGGGACGGCCGCTCTGGCGGAAGTACGCGCCCGGCAGACGGCCCTGCGAGCGCGCGTACAGCGGGGAGTCCCTGAGGACCTTCTGCAGCGCGCTGCGCACCCCGGAGTAGGCCAGCGCGGGACGGCCGAACTGACGCAGCAGCTCGATGTCGGACTCGCGGGCGCTGCGCACCGGGCCGACCGCCCTGGGCAGCTTGCTGGAGTACACGCCCATCAGGCGGCTCATCCCGCCCTCGACCTTCTCCACATAGATGATGTCCGCCTGGTCGAGCCCGGTGTGCGGGCGGGCCAGTCGTGCGTTGTCGAACTTCACCGCCAGCACCGGACCCTGATGTACCGTCAGGCCCGTGAACGGGGACGGGCCGCGGGGCGGCGCCCCCTCGCCGTCCGCCGGGGCGCCCGCCTGGGCCGGGGCGCCCGCGACGAGCGTCGCGGTGGCGACGAGGGCGAGCACTTTCGCGCCGAGTCGGGTGCGGCGGGTGAGGGGCCGGACCGTTGCTGCTGCCATCGCGGCGTCTCCATTCGTGGCCGAGCGGGAGGGGACTGCGTCGCCGCGGGGGCGGCAGGCGCAGGCCTACCGCGTGGAGGCCCCCGGCCAATCGCCGCTGGGGCCATCCAACGGCGGCACATCACTCTTTCGAGCGGTGACATTTGTCCTGGCCGGGAGCGGACATCCGGTTCTTCCGGTGTCCGGGGCACGCACCCATGCTGAGAGGCCTGAGCAGCCGGACACCTGCGGACACGGGGAAGGCGTGGGAATCATGGGCGCGACGAACACGGGGACACCGGCGGTGCCGGAGCCCGGCACCTACGACATCGACACGACGGCATCGACGGTCCGCTTCCGCACGAGGTCGATCTTCGGCCTCGTCCCGGTGGGCGGGACCTTCGCCCTCGCGCGGGGCACGGTGGTCGTCGCCGACCCGGTCGAGGAGTCGACGGTCGACGTCACGATCCGCACCGGCTCGTTCGACTCGGGCCTGCGGCGACGCGACGACCACGTCCTGTCCGCCGACTACCTCGACGCGGCGGCGTACCCCGAGATCGCGTTCCGCGGTCACGGCCTCCGGTACGAGGGTCCCCAGGCCGTGCTGGTGGGGGAGCTGACGGTCCATGGGGTGACACGGACCGTCGAGGTCGCCGTCGAGTCGGCCGCCGTCGACGGGCGGCGCTTCGTGGTCCGGGGTGCGGCGACCGTCGACCGTCACGCGTTCGGAGTGACCAAGGCGAAGGGCATGACGGGCGCCCGGCTGCACATCTCCCTGGACGTGCACGCCTCCCGCTGAGCGGGCCGCCGCCGCTGCACGGCGCCGTTCGGGCGCGGGCCACCGGCCCCCGAACGGCGCTCCGGACGTGCCGGGCCGGGCACGTCGGCGAGAATCATGTGCATGGCAGCGCTGAGCGAGATCCTCCCCGTGGAAGCCGTGCTCGTCGACGCCCCGGCGGCCGACTGGCGCGAGGCCGTGCGGCGCGCCGGCGACCTGATGGTCGCGACGGGCGCCGCCACGGACACGTACACCGCGGAGATGATCGAGAACGTCCGGGAGAACGGGCCCTACATCGTCATCGCGCCCGGCCTCGCCTTCGCCCACGCCCGGCCCTCGCCCGCCGTGCTGCGCACGGGGATGTCCTGGGTGCGCCTCGCGGAGCCGGTGGAGTTCGGGCACGAGACCAACGACCCGGTCGACCTCGTCGTCGGACTCGCCGCGAAGGACGCCTCCGAGCACACCGCGGCCATGGGCGCGCTCGCCCGGCTGCTCGCCGACCCCGACACGACGCGCGCCCTGCGTGAGGCACCGACCCCGCAGGCGGTGCACGCCATCCTCCGGGGCGACGCGGTGCCGGAGCGGGCCAAGGAGCCGGAGCGGCCCGCGGCGTCCGCCGCGCGGGGCGGCGGGGACCTGCACAAGATCCTGACCGTCTGCGGCAACGGCGTCGGCACCAGCCTGTTCCTCAAGCAGACCGTCGAGGGCGTCCTGGACCGCTGGGGGTGGGGCCGGTACGTCACCGTCGAGGCGACCGACACCATCTCGGCCAAGGGCAAGGCGAACGAGGCCGTCGCCATCCTCACCTCGCGGGAGATCGCCAGGACGCTCGGTGACGTGGGCGTCCCGGTGAAGGTCGTCGAGGACTTCACCAGCGCGGCGGAGGCCGACCGCGTGCTCAGGGACACCTACGACGTCTGAGAGACCTTCGACGTCTGAGGCGCCTTGGACGTCCGGGAGACCGCCGACGTCACGGACGCCTGCGACGTCCGACCGCGCGGAGCGGGACGGAGAATCCGCGGAGAGAGGGACGGAGAACCCATGGACTGGCTCGTGTCGATCGCCGAGTTTCTCGTCAACGAGATCCTCAGCCAACCCGCCTACCTCATCGGCCTCATCACGGCAGCGGGTCTGATCGCGCTGAAGAAGTCGGCCGGCCAGATCGTCGGCGGGGCCATCAAGGCGACGCTCGGCTTCCTGCTCATCGGGGCCGGCGCCACGCTCGTCGTCGGTGCCCTCGCCCCGCTCGGCGAGATGATCCAGGGCGCCACGGGCGCGCACGGCGTGATCCCCACCAACGAGGCGATCGTCGGCATCGCGCAGGAGCAGTACGGTGCCCGTGTCGCCTGGCTGATGATCCTCGGCTTCGCCATCAGTCTGCTGCTGGCCCGCTTCACGCCGTTGCGCTACGTCTTCCTGACCGGCCATCACATGCTGTTCATGGCGACGTTGCTGACGATGGTCCTGGCCATCGCGGGGCAGGCCTCGTGGGTCGTGGTGGTCGTCGGCGGCGTTCTGCTCGGCATTTTGCTGGTGGCCATGCCCGCCTTCGCGCACCCCTGGACCAAGCGCGTCACGGGCAACGACAGCGTGGCGATCGGGCACTTCGGGACGGCCGGGTACGTCGCGGCGGGCGCCACAGGCCAGTTGGTGGGCCGCCGCAGCCGCAGCACGGAGGAGATGAACCTTCCCGAAGGGCTGCGGTTCCTGCGGGACTCGATGGTCGCGACCGCCCTGTCCATGGTGCTGATCTACCTGATCATGTCGCTGGTCTTCCTGGGCAAGGTGGGCAAGGAGGAGGCCTTCAAGGCCTTCGGCGAGAACGGCGCGCCGGGCGCGACCGGCGTCGGCGACTACGTCATGCAGTCCGTCATGCAGGGCCTGCAGTTCGGCATCGCGGTCGCGGTGATCCTCTTCGGCGTCCGTACGATCCTCGGCGAACTCGTCCCGGCCTTCCAGGGCATCGCGCGGAAGCTGGTGCCCGGAGCGGTGCCCTCCCTCGACGCGCCCATCGTCTTCCCCTACGCCCAGAACGCCGTCCTGATCGGCTTTATCTGCAGTTTCATCGGCGGCCTGGTCAGCCTCGGCCTGCTCGCCTGGGTCTTCCACCCGGCCTTCGGGCTCGCCCTCGTGCTGCCCGGCCTGGTCCCGCACTTCTTCACCGGCGGCGCGGCCGGCGTCTACGGCAACGCCACCGGCGGCCGGCGCGGCGCGGCCCTCGGCGCCTTCGTCAACGGCGTCCTCATCACCTTCCTGCCCGCGCTGCTCCTGAAGGTCCTCGGCGCCTTCGGCGAGGAGAACACGACCTTCGGCGACGCCGACTTCGGCTGGTTCGGCACGGCCATCGGGTACGCGGCCAAGGCGGGCGAGGTCGGCGGGATCGTCCTGATGCTGCTCATCGGCGCGGTGATCCTGCTCGGCGCGATCGTCGTCCAGAAGCGGGTGGTGGAGACCGGCTGGGACCCCGGCGCCCACCGCGACGCGCTGCTGCCGCCGGACGAGGCGCTGACCCCCGCGGCGGCGACGGCGTCCGCCGGTGCCTCCGTCACCTACGCGAGGATCGCGCCCCCGCGCGGAGCGCCCAAGCCGCCTCCGCCGCCGGACGGGGCCTGAGCGGCGGCCCGGTGGCGTCCGGGGCGCACCGGGTGCGGTGAGCGCGCCGCCGGCGGCCGAAAATATCCGGTGGGGCCCAGGGAACCCGGCTGCCATGATGCCGATCATGGACAGCGATCTGCGGCGGAGGTACGCCGCGTACCGATGGACCCCCGCGACGGACGGCGCCTCCGGAGCCGAGGTGCACCGGCTCACCGGGGCGGGCCAGGGCGCCCCGGACCTGTACGTGAAGGTCGCACCCGTCGCGAAGGACGGCTCGCCGCTCGACGTGGCGGGCGAGGCCGACCGGTTGGCCTGGCTGACCGGGCGGGGCATTCCCGTGCCCCGCGTCGTCGAGCGAGGCGCCGACGCGAGCGTGGCGTGGCTGGTGACCGAGGCGGTGCCCGGCAGGCCGGCCGCCGGTCAGTGGCCGGAGCGGCAGCGGGCCGCGGTGGCCGAGGCGCTCGCCGACCTCGCCGCCGACCTGCATCAACTACCCGCCGAGAACTGTCCGTTCGACCGCGGCCTCGCGGTGACGACGCGACTGGCGGGCCACTGCGTCACACAGGGGCTGGTGGACCTGGACGACCTCGACGACGAGCGCGCCGGATGGTCCGGGGAGCGTCTCCTCGACGAGCTGCGCCGCACCCGCCCGGCGTCGGAGGAACCGGCCGTCACCCACGGCGACTTCACCCCGGAGAACGTCCTGCTCGACCCGGAGACCTGCCGCGTCACCGGCGTGATCGACGTCTCCCGCCTCGGCCGCGCGGACCGGCACACCGATCTCGCCGTCGTCCTGCGGGAGTTGGCGGAGGAGAGCGACCCGTGGTTCGGCCCGGTGTACGTCGAGCGCTTCGTGGCGCGGTACGGCGAGCGGTACGCCCGGTGGGCGGCGTCCGGCCGGGCGGCCGGCCGGGCGTCCGGCGGGACGGTCGCGGTCGCCGAGGACAAGCTGGACTTCTACCGGCTGCTCGACGAGTTCTTCTGATCGGGGAGCCGGGTCGTCGGGTACGGGACGAACGTGCTGCGGTTCTCGTCGACGGTGAGCCGCTCGCCCAGCGGCGGCACGGCGCGCTGCGGACAGGTGAGGCGTTCGCAGACGCGGCAGCCCATACCGATCGGGGTGGCCGCCGAGGCGTTGTCCAGGTCGAGGCCGTCGGAGTACACGAGCCGTGAGGCATGGCGGATCTCGCAGCCCAGGCCGATCGCGAAGGTCTTGCCGGGCTCGCCCCAGCCGCCGCGGCTGCGGGTGACGGCGCGCGCGGTCCACAGGTGACGCTGCCCGTCGGGCATGGCGGCGATCTGTACGTGGATGCGGCCGGGCGCGGCGAACGCCTCGTACACGTTCCACAGGGGGCAGGTGCCGCCCGCGCGGGAGAAGTGGAAACCGGTCGCGGACTGCCGCTTGGACATGTTGCCCGCGCGGTCCACGCGGACGAAGGAGAAGGGCACGCCGCGCAGCCTCGGCCGCTGGAGGGTGGAGAGGCGGTGGCAGACCGTCTCGTGGCCGAGGCCGAAGCGGTCGGTGAGGCGCTCGATGTCGTAGCGCGTCTCCTCGGCGGCCGCGTGGAAACCGGTGTACGGCAGGATCAGCGCGGCGGCGAAGTAGTTGGCCACGCCGATCCGCGCGAGGCGCCAGGGGGTCGAGTCCTCGGCGAAGTCCTCGCCGGCGTACCGGGACAGCTCGTCGCCGTGTTCGAGGAGGGCCAGCTGGGTGGCCATGCGGAACGCCTGCTGGCCGGGGCGGAGTCTGGGGGACAGACGCAGGGTGCGGGTCGCGGGGTCGTAGTGGTGCGGGCTGTCCCCGTCGGCGGTGACGCGGACGCCGTGCCGGTCGGCGAGCCGGGACCCCAGTGACGCGCGGACCTCGCCGGGGCGGATGCCGAGGCGCGCGGCCAGCTCCTCGGCGGCGGTGTCGGCGTCGTGGAGGTAGTTCCTGCGGCGGTAGAAGAACTCGCGGATCTCCTCGTGCGGGGTGCGTGGTGCGCCTCTGTCGGTGCTGGTGGTGCCGGCGCCTGCCCCCGACCCCGAGTCTGTGCC
>NZ_LIRJ01000488.1 GCF_001419745.1 Streptomyces silaceus
CTGCGCGCCCTGCTGGACCAACAGGTCGTTGGCCCGGCTGAAGGGGCGCGAGCCGAAGAAACCGCGGTCCGCCGACATGGGGGAGGGGTGCGAGGACTCCACCGACGGCAACTGCCCCAGCAGCGGCCGCAGGTTGCGCGCGTCACGCCCCCACAGGATCGACACGAGCGGCTTCCCCCGCGCCGCGAGCGCCCGTATGGCCTGTTCGGTGACCTCTTCCCAGCCCTTGCCCCGGTGCGCCGCGGGTTTGCGCGGGGCCGTGGTGAGCGCCCTGTTGAGCAGCAGCACGCCCTGCCGGGTCCAGGGCGTCAGGTCGCCGTTCGACGGCGGGGGCAGGCCCAGGTCGTCGTTCATCTCGCGGTAGATGTTGATGAGACTGCCGGGCAGCGGCCGTACCTCGGGCGCGACCGAGAACGACAGGCCCACCGCGTGACCGGGCGTGGGATAGGGGTCCTGGCCGACGATCAGGACGCGGACGTCGTCGAAGGGCTGCTGGAAGGCGCGCAGGACGTTCGCCCCCGAGGGGAGATACGTGCGTCCCGCGGCGATCTCCGCGCGCAGGAAGTCGCCCATCGAGGCGATCCGTTCGGCCACCGGCTCCAGGGCCTTCGCCCAGCCCGGTTCGACGATTTCATGCAAGGGTCGTGGTGCCACGGCGTCACCCTACTGCCGTAACGGCCGGTCCGATCACCCGATGGCCGCCGCCCGTACACAGAGCACGTCCGGCAGGTGCGAGGCGAGCTGCCGCCAGCTGTCGCCGTCGTCCGCCGAGGCGTACACCTCGCCGTTGCGATTGCCGAAGTACAGGCCCGCCGGGTCGAGGTCGTCACTGCACATGGCGTCCCGCAGCACCGTGCCGTAGTGGTCCTCCTGGGGCAGGCCCGCGCTCAGCGGCTCCCAGCTCTTGCCCGCGTCCGGCGTGCGGTAGACGCGGCACCGCCGGTCGGCCGGGACGCGGTCGCTGTCGGCGGTGATCGGGAAGACGTACGCCGTGCCGCCGCGGTGCGGGTGGGCCACCGCCGCGAAGCCGAAGGTGGACGGGAGGCCCTCGCCGATGTCCGTCCAGTGCGCGCCCGCGTCGTCGCTGCGGTACACGCCCCAGTGGTTCTGCAGATACAGCCGGTCCGGGTCGTCCGCGNNAGACGCCCCGGTTCGCCGGGGACCAGCTCGCACCGCCGTCCACCGTGCGGAACACCCCCGCCGTGGACACCGCGACCGTCACCGCACGGGCGTCGCGGGCGTCGGTCAGGACGGTGTGCAGGCCCTCACCGCCGCCGCCCGGCACCCACTTGGAGCGGGTCGGGTGCTCCCACAGCGGGCGGACGAGCTCGAAGCTCTCGCCGCGGTCCTCCGAGCGGTACAGCGCCGCCGGCTCCGTGCCCGCGTACACCACGTCCGGCTCGGCCGCCGCCGGGTGCAGCTGCCACACCCGCTCCAGCGAGGCCCCGGTGTCCTTCGGGAACTTCACGGCCGCCTTCGCGGGCTCCGTCCACGTCTGCCCGAGGTCGTCGGAGTGGAAGACGGACGGGCCCCAGTGCGCGCTGTCGCCGCCGACGAGGAGGCGCGGGGAGGGGCCCCGGGTGTCGATCGCGACGGAGTAGACCGCCTGCGCGTTGAAGTACGGACTGTCGTCGAACTCCCAGGCACTCCCTCGCCTGCGGCCGATGAACAGGCCCTTGCGCGTGCCTACGGTCAGAATGATCTCGGCCATGACGGCCACCTCCGGGACGTCGTTGTCTCAGGTACCGGCCAGTCTGCACCCCGGCACTGACAGTCACCCCTGGAAGCGGTGTCCCCGCAGGTCAGAGCCGTGTCCCTCGGTCCGGACGGGCACCCTCCGCCAGCGCCGCCGCGACCTCGGCG
>NZ_LIRJ01000489.1 GCF_001419745.1 Streptomyces silaceus
GCCCATCGGCCCCTCGGCCCGTCAGCGCGTGCCGTCGGCCGGCTCCCGGCCTACTCTCGGTTCATGCCCCGCCGCCATCTTCAGGTGACCGGCGCAGCCGAGGCTCCGCTGCGGGCCGTGCTGCGTGAGCTGCGCACGAGACTGGACGTGCCCGACGCGTTCCCCGCCGACGTGCTCGCCGAGGCGGAGCGGGCCGCCGCGGCCCCCCGGCTGCCGTCCCACGACGCCACGGACATCCCCTTCTTCACCATCGACCCGCCCACCTCCGTCGACCTCGACCAGGCCATGCACCTCTCGCGCCGCGCCGACGGCCAGGGCTTCAGGGTGCGGTACGCCATCGCCGACGTCGCCGCGTACGTGACGCCCGGCGGGCCGCTCGACGCCGAGGCCCACCGCCGCGTCACCACCCTCTACTTCCCCGACGAGAAGGTCCCGCTGCACCCCACCGCCCTCAGCGAGGGCGCCGCCAGCCTGCTGCCGGACCAGACCTGCCCGGCCGTCCTGTGGACCATCGACCTCGACGCGGACGGCCGCCCCGAGCACACCGACGTGCGCCGCGCCCTCGTCCGCAGCCGCGCCAAGCTCGACTACGACGGCGTGCAGAGGGCCGTCGACGACGGCACCGCCGAGGACGCCGTCGCGCTGCTGCGCGACATCGGGACCCTGCGCGAGCAGCTGGAGACCGACCGGGGCGGCATCTCCCTCGACGTGCCCGAGCAGGAGATCGTCGAGCGCGACGGGACGTACGAACTCGTCTACCGCGCCCCGCTCCCCGCCGACGGCTGGAACGCCCAGATCTCCCTGCTCACCGGCATGGCCGCCGCCGACCTCATGATCGGCTCGGGCACCGGCATCCTGCGGACGCTGCCCACCGCCCCCGACGGCGCCGTCGGCAGGCTGCGCCGCACCGCCACGGCGCTGGGCATCGACTGGCCGCACCACGTCCCGTACGCGCGGCTCGTGCGCTCGCTCGACCCCCGCACGTCGCACCACGCCGCCTTCTTGCAGGAGTGCACGACGCTGCTGCGCGGCGCGGGCTACACGGCCTTCAGCGGCGGCCGGGTCCCCGAGCTCACCACCCACGCCGCGGTCGCCGCCCCCTACGCCCACTGCACCGACCCGCTGCGCCGTCTCGTCGACCGGTACTCCGGCGAGATCTGCCTGGCGGCCTGCGCGGGCGAGGAGCCGCCGGAGTGGGTGCTCGCCGCCCTGGACGCGCTGCCCAAGGAGATGGCGGACGGCACGCGGCGCGGCAACACCGTGGAGCGGGAGTGCGTGGACATCGTCGAGGCCGCGCTGCTCAAGGACCGGGTCGGCGAGTTCTTCGACGCGGTGGTGGTGGACGTGAAGGAGGGCGAACCGGCCGTCGGGACGGTGCAGTTGGCCGATCCGGCGATCGTGGCCCGCATCGAGGGCGGGACGTCGAGGCTGCCGCTGGGGGAGCGGCTGCGCGTCCGGCTCACGCAGGCGGATCCGGGCACGGCGAAGGTTCAGTTCGCTCCCGCGTGAGGGTCCGCCCCCGAGGGGCGGGAGGGGGCGGCGAGCCGCTCCCGCAGCGCCGCGAGGAGCTTCTCCGGCTCGTCCGCGTGCAGCCGTACCGTCGTCACCTCGCGCCGCCTGCCGAGGAAGCCGATGGCCGTGACGGGCGCCGAAAGGTCGAGGGTCAGCGACGTCGTCGAGGCGACCGGCAGATCGAGCACGCCGTCGGCGGGCTCCCGCGTGAACCTCCGCTCGGCGCGCACGCCCGCGATCACACCGAGCGGTATGCGCAGATCGCGGTGCGCGCCCTGGCGCAGCCGCAGCGCGTCGGGCGACAGCACGTGCGGCCGGGTCACGCAGGCCGCGTGGATACCGAGCACCAGGACCACGCTGTAGACGTCGACGACCAGCATCACCGCGTGGGCGACAGGGAAGTCCCGCAGCAGGACGGCCATCCCGTACGCCTCGACGACACAGCCGAAGGTCAGCAGGTACATCATCGCCGCCTGGTCGCGGGCGTGCCCGAAGGCCCGGTCCGCCTCCCGCCGCACACCGTTCCGCCGGCGGGCCGCCCACAGCACGAGGCTGACCAGGACGCGCAGTTCGTGTCCGACGAGCCGTCGCACGGGCGTCGGGACGAGGGCCGTGGCGCGGGTGGCGGCCGGGCGCGTGCCGGGGGTGCTCATCCGGTCTCCTCCCCGTGCGTTCCCCTGCGGACGAGCAGCCGCATCGCGCGGCGTACGGCCTCGGCCTGCGCGGGCGCGAACTCGGCGAAGACGGCCGCCAGGAACCCCTCGTCGCCCGCGCCGCCGCCCTCGGCGAGCACCCGCGCGCCCGTGACCCCCAGCTCCGTCACGAGGGAGTCCGGCAGGGCGTCGGCGAGCAGGCGCGCGGCGCGGTCGACGGCGTCGTCCGTGCGCGGGTCCGCGAGGTCGGCGTCCGCGAGGGCGTCCAGCCGCACGTACACCTCGTGCGCCCGCTCCGCCGCGCCCGGCGAGGCGAGGGCCGGGCGCATCGCCGCGAGGAAGGCGTCGCGGTCCTCCGGCGCCGCGGTGGTGTCGAGCAGGGCGAGGAACGCGCGGTCCTGCTCGGCCATCGCGGAGTGCGGGACCGCGTGCTCCGCCGACGCGCGGGCCATCTCGCCGAAGAAGTCTGCCAGTTCGGGGGAGACGGGGCCCTCGCGCGTCAGGCGTCCGCGCTCCGCGTCGTCGAGCAGCGACCGCAGCCGCGCCCGGCGCTCCTGGAGGGCGGCCTCCTGCCGGGCGAGATCGGCGTCCAGTTCGGCGAGGATCTCGGCGAGCTCGCGGCCCGCGTCGTCGGCGAGCGCGTCGCGCACCTCGGCGAGGCCGAGGCCGAGCTCGGTCAGCCGCCTGATCCGGGCCAGGGCGACGGCGTGCCGCAGCCCGTACACGCGATAGCCGTTGGGCCGCCGTTCGGGCTCGGGCAAGAGGCCCAGGTGGTGGTAGTGCCTGATGGCGCGTGGGGTGACGCCGACGGCGCCGGCGAGCTCTCCGATCCGCATGGGCCCAGTAGAAACGTTGACGCTGCGACAAGGTCAAGCGCGGCGCGGCATGGAAGAGGCGCGCGCGGTGTTGCACCGGTGACGGCGCGACGAGTCACCGGGGGAGCGGGCACCGCATGCAGCACACGCACGACGCGTACGACACGCACGACGACGGGACGACGGCCGACCGGACGCGGCGGCCCGGAACGCCCGCCGCCCACCCCCGCGAGCAGGCCGTATGGACCCGCACCTCGCTCGGCCGGTGCGGCCAGACCCTCGACCTGCTGACCGCCCGCTTCGACCGCCACCGCTACGCCCCGCACTACCACGAGGAGTTCACCGTCGGCGTCTGCGTCGGCGGCTCCGAGATCATCGACTACCGGGGCGGGCGGATCCACCTGGGGCCCGGCTCCATCGTCGTCCTCGCGCCGGGCGAGGTGCACACCGGCGGCCCCGGCGCGACCGGCGGCTACGCCTACCGCGCCATGTACCCGGCGCTCCCGCTCCTCGCCGAGGGCACCGCGACCCTGCCGCACTTCCGCGACCCCGTGATGGACGACCCCGAACTGGCCGCCGCCCTGCGCACGGCCCACATCGAACTGAGCGGCCCCGCCGAGCCGTTGGAGACCGAGTCCCGCGTCCCCTGGCTGCTCACCGCGCTCGCCCGCAGGCACGGCGGCGCCCGCCCCCTCGCCGACCGCGTCCCCGGCGCCGACGGCATCGCCCGCGCCGTCCGCGAGCGCCTCGCCGACGAGCTCCTCGCCCCGCCCTCCCTCGCCGAACTCGCCGCCCCGCTCGGCCTCTCCCGCTACCAGCTCCTGCGCGCCTTCCGTACGTCGACGGGGATGCCGCCCTACGCCTGGCTCGCCCAGTACCGCGTGAGCCGCGCCCGCGCCCACCTGGAGGCGGGCCTGCGCCCCGCCGAGGCGGCTCCGCTGGTGGGCTTCGCGGACCAGGCGCACCTCACGCGGTGGTTCCGCAGGGTGCTCGGCGTGACCCCGGCGGCGTACCGCAACAGCGTTCAAGACACCGGGCGGTGACCCGGCCGAGACTGCCCGCATGACGGCACGCGGTTGGATTCTCTTCTGGCTCATGGGTGTCCTGTGGGGCATCCCGTATCTCATGATCAAAGTGGCGGTCGACAGCGATCTGTCGCCGTCGGTGGTGGTCTTCACGCGCTGTGCGCTCGGCGCGGCGCTCCTGCTCCCCTTCGCCGTACGGCAGGGCGGGCTGGTCCGCGTGGTCACCACGCACTGGCGTCCCATGCTGGCCTTCGCCGGCGTGGAGATCCTCGGCCCCTGGTGGACCCTGACCGACGCGGAGCGGCGCATCTCCAGCTCCACGGCGGGGCTCCTGATCGCCGCCGTCCCGATCATCGGCGCCGTCCTGGCCCGCTTCTTCGGCGACACCGAACGCCTCGGCGCCCGCCGCCTGACCGGTCTCGGCCTCGGCCTCGGGGGCGTCGCGGTGCTGACCGTGCCGCATCTGACGGGCGGCGACGCGTGGTCGCTGACGGAGGTCATGCTGACGGCGCTCGGCTACGCCGTCGCCCCGCTGATCGTGGCCCGCCATCTGCGCGACGTGCCCACCCTCCAGCTCATCGCGCCGTGCCTGGTCCTGGCCGCGCTGGTCTACGCCCCCGCGGCGGTGGCCGGCCGCCCGGCCGCCGTGCCCGACGCCCCGACCCTGGCCTCCCTCGCGGGCCTCGGCGTCATCTGCACGGCGCTCGCCTTCGTCGTCTTCCTCGAACTGATCCGCGAGGCGGGCCCGACGCGCGCGGTGGTCTTCACGTACGTCAACCCGGCCGTCGCGGTCGCGGCCGGCGTCACCTTCCTCGACGAGTCCCTGACCGCGGGCGTCGTCGCTGCCTTCGCCCTGATCATCGCGGGCTCGTTCCTGGCCACGGCAGCCCCGGGCGGCGGACGGTCCACCGCCACCCGGCGGGTAACATGGTCGGCACGGCAGACGAGCCGGGCGGGCGGCCGCGTGAAGACCCCTTCGGGGGCCCTTCCCGAGGAACGTCCGGGCTCCACAGGGCAAGGTGGTGGCTAACGGCCACCCGGGGTGACCCGCGGGACAGTGCCACAGAGAACAGACCGCCCGGCGCTTCGGCGCCGGGTAAGGGTGAAACGGTGGTGTAAGAGACCACCAGCGCCTGAGGTGACTCAGGCGGCTAGGTAAACCCCACCTGGAGCAAGGTCAAGAGGAAGCACCCCGGTGCTTCTGCGCGGACGTTCGAGGGCTGCCCGCCCGAGTCCGCGGGTAGACCGCACGAGGCCGGCAGCAATGCCGGCCCTAGATGGATGGCCGTCGCCCCGGCCCCCGCGAGGGGACCAGGGAACAGAACCCGGCGTACAGCCCGACTCGTCTGCCCCTTCCGCTTTCCTCTCCTTGCTCTTCCCTCCCCCTCTCCCTTCCTTTCGGGGGCACGCAGAGGCGCGGCCCGTTTTTATCACAGCTGTGATATTGTCTGGCGATGCCAGCTCGGATCGATCTCGAACAGCGTCGCAGGGATGTCATCGATGCCGCCTTCAGGCTGCTCGTCGACGAGGGTTTCAGTGGTTTGTCGTTGCGGAAAGTCGCCGCGGAATCAGGGCTGAACATCGGGTCGGTCCGGCATTACTTCGACGACCACCGGCACCTTCTCGTGGCCGCCGCCACCGAGGTCGGCGACCGGATGGGGAAGCGGCTCACGCGGTACGAGCCGCACGCGCTCGCCGGGCTCCGGGGGGAGGCCGCCGTCGATGCCCTTCAGGCGCTGCTCGAAGAGCTGCTGCCGGTCGACGAGGAGCGGCGCGTCGAGTCCATTGTGCTGATGGAGTTCATCGTCGCCGCGCGCGTGCACCCCGACTTCCGGCCGGTGACCGAGCGGATGGCCGCCGACATGCGGCAGGTCGTCGCGGAGGTGCTGGACGTGCTCGGGGTGGCCGAACCGGCCGAGGAGGCCGAGCGCGTCGTCGCCGTCATCGGCGGTCTCGCCCTCGACGCGGTCACCCCGCACGGGTCCCTCGGCGCCGAGCGGGTGCGGAAGACGCTGCGGGCGCATGTGCGCTCGATCCTGGCGGAATCCGAGGGTTCGTCGGAGTCCGCGGGCGTTTCTTCCGGTCGTTCCCGAGGTGGCTCCCGAGGCCGTTCCTGAGGCCGTTCCCGAGGTCGTTCCTGAGGTGATTCAAGAGGGGGATATGTTGTGCCCGTCTGGCTTTTCGCGTTACTTGGCGCTGCCTTCGTCTTCTATACCGACGACTATGTGATCGCCGGTGTTCTGCCGGAAATCGCGCGCGACCTCGACGTCAGCGAGGCACGCGCCGGACAACTGGTGACCGTCTTCTCGCTCACCGTCGCCCTGGCCGCGCCGGTCGCCGGGGTCGCCCTGGCGCGGGTGTCCCGGCGGCGCCTTTTCGCCGTGTCGTTCACGGTCTTCGTCGCGGCGAACCTCGTCGCGTCCATGACGCCCGGTTTCGGGACGCTCGTCGCCCTGCGGATCGTCGCCGCGCTCGCCGCGGCGGCCGCCACCCCGGCGGTGTTCGCCCACGCCGCCGAGCGCGCCCCGAGTACTCATGTCGGCCGGTACGTCGCGGTGGTGGCGCTCGGCGTCACCGGGTCCATCGCGGCCGGGGTCCCCCTCGGCACCTGGATCGGCGGCCATCACGGGTGGCGGGCGACGTTCGCCGCGATGGCCGTGGCCGGTGTCGCGGCGCTGGTCTTCCTGCTGGTGGCCCTGCCCCGGGAGGGCGACCGGGCCGGTGACGTGCCGGGCGTCCGCGAGCAGGTGCGGACCCTCGCCGCCCCGCCCGTGTCGCTGGGGCTCGCCGCCAACTGCGTCCTCATGACCGGCTCGATGATGATGCTCACGTACATGGTTCCCCACATCGAGGCGGTGAGCAGCGCCGGTGTGGACCAGCGCGCGCTCGCGTTCAGCCTCTCCGGGTTCGCCGGCATCGTCTGCATCTGGGCGGGCGGGAGGGCCGCCGACCGGTGGGGGCCCGACCGGACGCTGGTCGCCGGGATCGGCATCTTCACCGGGATCATGGTGGTCCTGGGGCTGCTCTGGTTCGCCCGGCCCGTGCCGTTCGCCGTCCTCGTCGTGGTGGGTACGGTCTGGGGCGGCATCGCCTTCTGGAACTCCCCGGCCATCCAGGCGCGTCTGTATCTGCTCGCCGGACCCGTCGCGCCCCAGGCGCTCGCGCTCAACACGTCGGGCACCTACCTCGGGGTCTCCCTGGGCGGTGTCGTCGGCGGCGTCACTCTGAGTGGCGCGGGGGCGGGGCTGCTGCCGGGTGTCGCGGCCGTCCTCGGCCTGGTCGCGCTGGGGCTGCTCGCCCTCGCCGTCCGCGCGGCCGAGGGGACGCCGGGCGGTGCGCCGGTCGGTGAAGTGGCCGAAACAGCCGACTCGTAGGTCAGCGCGGACCCCCGCTCGGCGTCGTCACGTCCTCGGTCAGGCTCAGCCGGATCAAATGGGCGACGGTCGGTGCGGTGCGCTTGGAGCGGATGCGGCGCAGATACGTGCTCACGGTGTGCACGCTGATGCCCAGGCGTCTGGCCACCTGCTTGTGGGAGAGGCCTGCCGCGATGTGAGCCAGCACCTGACGTTCCCTGTGGGACAACGCCGGTGCGTTCTGAGGGCGGCTGTCTACTGGCATCTTCCCTCCGGGAGAGACTGTCAACACCTCCGGCAGCTTGTGGCCGCAACTTGATCTAACCATGGTGAAGACCAAACAGAAAGGAGTCACAGAGACCCTGGGGTGAACCCTTGGCTACCGAGAGCGATCAATGTTGTCAAGTCGCCAATTCGGGGGACTGTAGGCGCGCTTCGGAGCGGGTGAGTGTGAGAGCCGTCTCGGCTGAGCACAGCCGTGTACGACCACATACGGCAGCCCGGCGGCGGACCAGGGGGGAACGCTTGAGGCACTTTCGCCTGCTCGTCGTGGGCAACGGCATCTCGGCGTACGGCAGTTACCTGAACATGGTGGCGCTCAACGTCTTCATCTACGAGGTGACCGACAGCGCGCTGGCCGCGGGTCTCTTCATGGCCGTGCGCCTGATGACCAGTGTCGTATCCGGCTTTGTGAGCGGACGGCTGGTCTCGGCGTACGACCGGAAGAAGTTGATGGTCGGCGCCGATCTGACTCAGTGCGCCGCCATGATAGCGCTGTTGATCGCGCCGGACGGCGGGCGAGCCGGCCTTCTGTACGCGCTGGCCGTCGTGACCGGATTCTGCTCCACCCTGTCGGGCGTCGCGCTGCGCAGCAGCATCCCGGAGATCGTCGGCGGCGACCTGCGGATGCGGGCCAACTCGCTGCTCGCCACCGGGCGTTCGCTCGCGATGATCGCGGGCTTCGCCTCCGCGGGCCTCGTCGTCGCGCAACTCGGTTACGTCGCCGCCATCTCGCTGGACGCCGCCACGTTCGCGGTCTCGGCGAGCGTGCTGCTCTCGCTGCCCATCCGTACGAGGTCGGCCGAGGAGAAGGGTCCCGAGGGGGCCAAGGAGCCCGCCGACGGGGACGGTTCCGCCGACGCGGACGCGAAGGGAACGGAGAAGGGCACAGAGAAAGGCACGGAGAAGGGCGCCGAGAAGAGCGGCGGGCGTGCGGCGCGGGCCGGGTCGCTCCTGCTGCTGCGCGCCGCCCCCGTCCTCGCCCTGATGATCGTCGTCCGCGCCGCCGACGGCCTCGGCTCCTCGTCCCACAACGTGGCGCTGCCGGTCTACTCCAGCGAGCTCGACCCGTCCCATCCCGCCACGTTCGTCAGCCAGTTCTGGGCCACGTGGGCCATCGGCAACATCGTCATGCAGCAGATCTGCGGGCGGTGGGCCGGGCGCGGCGGGCGGCAGGGGC
>NZ_LIRJ01000049.1 GCF_001419745.1 Streptomyces silaceus
GTGGGGGAGGACGGCGGGCCCGAGGGGGGACGGCCCTCGGTGCGCTTTCTGCGGGGGTGAGTGCGGAGCGGCATACGGAGAGATCAATTCCGGTGCCGGCTGCACTACCTTGGGGCCATGGGTTTCGCGATACCCGGCCCCCTGGAGGCAGGTGCGACGGGCGGCTCCGGCGCCCCACGAGAGAAAGGCGCAGCACAATGATCGTGATCGCGCACCTCAGCGACCCCCACATCGACACCGACGACGGTGGGCACAGTGTCGGGCGGGCGCAGGCCGTCATGGACTACGTGAACGCGCTGCCGTACGACCTCGACCTCGTCATCGCCACCGGCGACATCGCCGACCACGCCGCGCCCGCCGAGTACGAGACGGCCCGCAAGGTGCTGGAGTCCCGGCACCCGATGCTCGTCTGCCCCGGCAACCACGACGGGCGCGCCGCGTTCCGCGAGCACCTCCTGGGCGAACCGGCGGGTACGGCGCCGGTCGACCGGGCGTACGTCACCGATCGCTTCGTCCTGGCGCTGTGCGACACCTCCGTCCCCGGCGAGAACCACGGCCGCCTGGCGGACGAGACGCTGACGTGGCTGTCCGGCCTGCTCGCCGACACCCCGCCCGACCGCCCCGTCCTCATCGGCTTCCACCACCCGCCGGTCCCGCTGAACACACCCCACGTGGACCCCATCCGCCAGTTCGACGAGCACCGCCTGGCCGAGCTGGCGGCACGCCACCCGAACGTGACCGCGTTCCTGGCCGGCCACGCCCACACCCCCGCGGCGACGACCTTCGCGGGCAGGCCCCTGCTGGTCGCCCCGGGCGTCGTCTCCACCCTCCGCCTCCCCTGGGAGCGCCAGAACGACCCGTCCCACCACGTCCACCGCGACCTTCCCCCGGCGCTCGCGTTCCACGTCCTGGACGAGGAAGGCCGCCTGACCACGCACTACCGCCCGGTGCCGGTCGCTTCCTCCTGACACCCTCCCGGTCCCGGGGCCTTCGCCGCCCCGGGACTCCGAGCCGGACCCCCTACGCCCTCACCCGGGCAACCGCACGTTCTCCCACTTGCTGTTGGGCTCCTCATGCACCCCCACCTGCACCAGCGGGCCCACCCGCTCCCCGGCGCAGCCGTCGCTCTCCGCGCGCGAGCACGCCAGCCGGTACTGCGGCCCCCAGACGCCGTCCCCGTTCCACTTCACCAGCTCCGCGCCGCACCGGGGACACGGGTCATAGGGCCCGCCGGGCACCTTGCGCACGGGGTGGCGGAAGACGCGCGGCTCGGTGAGGACCGCCGAGAGCCGGGAGGCCTCGATGTCCTCGTGGGGCAGGGCGAGACCGTAGTGCTCGCTCATGATCCGGTAGACGTCGGCCTCGTCCGGTATGAACAGCTCGCACTCGTCCGGGTCGTCCGGGTGCTCCGGATCTTGGAGGACCTTCCCGAGCCCCGCCTCGGCGACCAGCCGCCGGGTGAGGGGATGGTCCTCGTCCCCGTCACCGACCTCGCCCTCGTAGTACGACCAGTCGGGCCTGCCGTCGACGACCGCGCCGACGCTGGGCGGGTCCATGCCGTTGTCGCTGATCTCGACGCCCGTGATGGTGGACCACATGTGACGGACGCGGTCGTGCCGGTACCACGCGGTCGGCCCCCCGGCCCGCTCGAAGGCGAAGGCCCAGCCGGTACCGGTCTCCCCGACGAGCGCGTGGTCCGGCAGCGGCCCGGCCCCCCGCGCGCTCTCCCGCACCTGCCGGAACACCTCCGGCGCCAGGACGGAACCGTGCTCGGGCGCGATCATCCACGCCAACTCGCGGCTGGTGACACCGCGTACGAAGGTGAGGACCCCGCCCTCACCGATCAGCCGGGACATCCACCCGATGTCATGATCACTCATGCCCGGAGACGGTATACGCCCCCACTGACAGCCGAACCGACGCGACGCGACGGGGGCCGCCACCCGGTGTGGGTAGCGGCCCCCGCCGCGTCGCATGCCATCACGCCGACAAATCGACGCACCCCTCCGACGAATCGGCAGGGGGATCCTAGATGTCGAAGTACAGCTCGAACTCGTGCGGGTGCGGCCGCAGCTGGATCGGGGCGATCTCGTTCGTCCGCTTGTAGTCGATCCACGTCTCGATCAGGTCGGACGTGAAGACACCGCCGGCCTGGAGGTACTCGTTGTCCTGCTCCAGGGCGTCGAGGACGGCCGGGAGGGAGGTCGGGACCTGCGGGACGCCCGCGTGCTCCTCGGGGGCCAGCTCGTAGAGGTCCTTGTCGATCGGCTCGGCCGGCTCGATCTTGTTCTTGACGCCGTCGAGGCCCGCGAGGAGCAGCGCCGAGAAGGCCAGGTACGGGTTGGAGGACGGGTCCGGCGCGCGGAACTCGACGCGCTTGGCCTTCGGGTTCGAGCCCGTGATCGGGATGCGCATCGCGGCGGAGCGGTTGCGCTGCGAGTAGACCAGGTTGACCGGGGCCTCGAAGCCGGGGACCAGGCGGTGGTACGAGTTCACCGTCGGGTTGGTGAAGGCCAGCAGCGACGGGGCGTGCTTCAGGATGCCGCCGATGTAATAGCGGGCGGTGTCCGAGAGGCCCGCGTAACCCTGCTCGTCGTAGAAGAGCGGGTCGCCGCCGGACCACAGCGACTGGTGGACGTGCATGCCCGAGCCGTTGTCGCCGAAGATCGGCTTCGGCATGAAGGTCGCCGTCTTGCCGTTCTGCCACGCGACGTTCTTCACGATGTACTTGAAGAGCATCAGGTCGTCGGCCGCGGCGAGCAGCGTGTTGAACTTGTAGTTGATCTCCGCCTGGCCGGCCGTGCCCACCTCGTGGTGCTGGCGCTCGACCTGGAGGCCCTGCTTGTCCAGCTCCAGGGAGATCTCGGCGCGCAGGTCGGCGAAGTGGTCGACCGGCGGGGCCGGGAAGTAACCGCCCTTGTAGCGGACCTTGTAGCCGCGGTTGTTCTCGACGGCGCCGGTGTTCCAGGCGCCCGCCTCGGAGTCGATCTCGTACAGCGAGCGGTTCGCGGAGGTCTCGAAGCGGACCGAGTCGAAGACGTAGAACTCGGCCTCGGGGCCGAAGTACGCGGTGTCGGCGATGCCGGTCGAGGCCAGGTAGGCCTCCGCCTTCTTCGCGACGTTGCGCGGGTCACGGCTGTACTGCTCGCCCGTGATCGGGTCGTGGATGAAGAAGTTGATGTTGACCGTCTTGTCGCGGCGGAACGGGTCCACGCGGGCGGTCGACAGGTCGGCGCGCAGCGCCATGTCGGACTCGTGGATCGCCTGGAAACCGCGGATCGACGAACCGTCGAAGGCCAGCTCCTCGTCCGGGTCGAACGCCGCCGCCGGAATCGTGAAGTGCTGCATGACACCGGGCAGGTCGCAGAATCGGACGTCGATGAACTTGACGTCCTCGTCCGCGATGAACTTCTTCGCGTCGTCGGCGTTCTGGAACAACATCCAACTCCTCCTACTCCCGCCCGAGGCGGGACGGGGTTGCAAGCTCGTGGTGCGGCCAGTGCGGTGGCACACGCTGGGACCCGACCATAGGGACGGGGGATTTCTCAAGCATGACCCATTTGTTTCGCCGAAGTTAACCGCCCCGGGTGCGTGGGGCTCCGCTCCGGTCTTGTGGGTGACGTCACAGATGGTCGCTTTCCCGGTACCCGCCCGCCCCCCTGCCAAAAGGGGCGCAGTACCGTGGACGGGTGGACAACAGGCAAGCAATCGGATCGTGGCTGTCCGGCCCGCGCGCGGCCGCGGAGGACGCCGGTGTCGACTTCGGATACCGCGGCGAGCAGCTCGGTCTGCCCGAGGAGGGACCGGGGTCGATCGCGCGCCCCGGCCGCCGCATCGGCGCCATCGCCGTCGACTGGGGTCTGTGCATGCTCATCGCATACGGCCTGTTCGCCCGCGGTGACATGCAGGCGATGGGCAACTGGGCCCTCGGGATCCTCTTCGTGATGAGCGTGCTGACCGTCGGCACGGTCGGCTGCACCCCGGGCAAGGCCCTCTTCCGGCTGCGCGTCATCGCCGAGGGCGGCGGCCGGCTCGGCCTCGGGCGCGTCGTGATCCGCAGCGTCCTGCTCTGCATCGCCATCCCGGCCCTGATCTGGGACCGCGACGGCCGCGGCCTCCACGACCGCCTCGCCCGCGCCGTGCAGATCCGGGTCTGACGCAGAGAACGACACAAGAACGGCAGAGAGCGGCAGAGAACGGCGCTGACCCCACCGCACCGCTACGCACGAGGGGCCCGGAACCGATCGGTTCCGGGCCCCTCGTCGTCGTAGGAGGGAAAACGCTACTTCGCCATCGGGCCACCGCGCGGCATCCGCATGCCCTTGGGCATCGGGCCCTTCGGCAGCGGCATGTTCGACATCAGGTCGCCCATCGCGCGCAGCCGGTCGTTGGTCGCCGTGACCTGCGGGCCCGTGAGGACGCGCGGGAGCTTCAGGAGCGTCGTGCGGAGCTTCTTGAGGGAGACCGTGCCCTCCGCGGTGCCGACGATGACGTCGTGCACCGGGACGTCCGCCACGATGCGCGCCATCTTCTTCTTCTCGGCGGCCAGCAGGCCCTTCACGCGGTTCGGGTTGCCCTCGGCGACCAGGACGATGCCGGCCTTGCCGACGGTGCGGTGCACCACGTCCTGGCTGCGGTTCATGGCGACCGCGGGGGTCGTCGTCCAGCCGCGCCCGATCTTGTCGAGCACCGCGGCCGCCGCGCCGGGCTGGCCCTCCATCTGCCCGAAGGCGGCACGCTCGGCCCTGCGTCCGAAGACGATCGCCATCGCGAGGAAGGCGAGCAGGAAGCCGAGAATGCCCAGGTAGACCGGGTGACCGAGCCAGAAGCCGATCGCGAGGAAGACGCCAAAGGTGACGATTCCCACAGCCGCGATGATGAGACCGATCTTGGAGTCGGCCCGCCGGGTCATCTTGTAGGTCAGGGCGATCTGCTTGAGTCGCCCTGGCTCCGCGGCCGCATCCGCCGCGGTGGTTTCCTTCCTCGCCATGCCGTGAAGTCTACGTGTCCCCGCCAGCGACTACGACGTGCGGGTTGCCACGGCCTCCTCGAGTACGCGCAGCGCCTCGACCCGGTCCTTGGCGCGGCGCCGGTCCTCCAGGACGGAGGTCCAGGCGTTGCGGCGTGCGGTGCGCTGGCCGCCGCTCATCAACAGCGACTCGACGGCGCGCAGGGCGTCGGTGACGGACGGGATGGCGGTGGCGCGGACGGGCGCGGCCTGCATGATGGGGCCCTCCTGGGGAGCGGCTCGGGTGGGGGGAGCGGCTATGGGTAAGGCTGTACGTGCGGTGATACCAGGGTCACTGATTGGTGTTACCAGGGCGTGACCGACCGGTCAAACACCGATGAAACCTTGATACGGGTGCCGGAAACGCTGACGCGGCCCTGACGTTCCCCTTCACCTGCGGGGATCGTCAGGGCCGCGTCGTTACGGCCACTACTGGTCGGTAGTTTCTTGTGCGCCGATTCACACAGTGGGTGCTCGCCCGGCATGTGCCGGTGTCACCCGGGCGGTCCCGGGCACGCCTCGGGACCGCGTCCCGGAGCGCGCCGCGGACCGCGTCCGGAGCGCGCCTCAGACCGCCTGGGAGGCGACGTACGCGCCGCGCTTCTCGATCGCCATCTGGTAGAGCCGGCCCGCGCGGTACGAGGAACGGACCAGCGGCCCGGACATCACGCCGGAGAAGCCGATCTGCTCGGCCTCGTCCTTCAGCTCGACGAACTCGGCCGGCTTCACCCAGCGCTCCACGGGGTGGTGGCGCGGCGTGGGCCGCAGGTACTGGGTGATGGTGATGAGCTCGGTGCCCGCCTCGTGCAGCTGGCGCAGCGCCTCGCTGACCTCCTCGCGGGTCTCGCCCATGCCCAGGATCAGGTTGGACTTGGTGACCAGACCGGCCTCGCGGGCCTTCGTGATGACCTCGAGCGAGCGCTCGTAGCGGAAGCCGGGGCGGATGCGCTTGAAGATGCGCGGCACCGTCTCCACGTTGTGCCCGAGCACCTCGGGGCGGGACGAGAAGACCTCGGCCAGCTGGTCCGGGTCGGCGTTGAAGTCGGGGATGAGCAGCTCGACCTTGGTGAAGCCGCCCTCGCGCTCCGCCGTCATCGCGTGGATCTGGCGCACCGTCTCCGCGTACAGCCAGGCGCCGCCGTCCTCCAGGTCGTCGCGCGCCACGCCGGTGATCGTGGCGTAGTTCAGGTCCATCTTCACGACCGACTCACCGACACGGCGCGGCTCGTCGCGGTCGAGGGCCTGCGGCTTGCCGGTGTCGATCTGGCAGAAGTCGCAGCGCCTGGTGCACTGGTCGCCGCCGATGAGGAACGTGGCCTCGCGGTCCTCCCAGCACTCGAAGATGTTCGGACAGCCCGCTTCCTGGCAGACCGTGTGCAGTTCCTCGGTCTTCACGAGTTTCTGCAGGGCGTTGTACTCGGGGCCCATCTTCGCCCGGGTCTTGATCCACTCGGGCTTGCGCTCGATGGGGGTCTGGCTGTTCCGGACCTCCAGGCGCAGCATCTTGCGTCCGTCGGGTGCGACTGCGGACACATCGGCTCCCTGTAGCTTCGATTCTTCGGCGCACACCAGGGTACGCCCGTGATGTCGTTGGGCTTACTTCTGGCCAACCTCTGGACAACGGGGTCCATTCCCCGGACGCGGGTCGTCCCGCCATGCGGGCACGGGGTGTCCCGCGACGCGGTCGCGGCCCCGGCTAGGCGCTCGCGGGCGCGGCCTCCGTCGGCCGCTCGGTGGTGCTCGTCGCCGGCTGCTCGATCTCACGCGGCTTGAGCTCCGCGTTCTCCAGTACGTCGCGCAGGTGCCGCTCCACGACGGGCAGCACGTCGGCGATGGTGAGCGGGCGGTCCAGCTCGTACGCGAGGGACGTCACGCCCGCGTCGCGGATGCCGCACGGGATGATCCGGTCGAACCAGGTGTTGTCCGGGTTCACGTTCAGCGCGAAGCCGTGCATCGTCACGCCCTTGGCGACGCGGATCCCGATCGCGGCGATCTTGCGGTCCTCGCGGCGCTGTCCGGCGTTGGACGGCGCGTACTCGGGACCGTTGAACCGTGCGTCGAATTCGTCGTCCTGGAGGCGCGGGTCGAAGTCCAGGGAGAGCCCGCCGAGCAGCGGGCGCTGCTCCACCGGGTCGCCGAGGACCCACACGCCGCTGCGGCCCTCGACGCGCGTCGTCTCCAGGCCGAACTCCGCGCAGGTGCGGATCAGCGCCTCCTCCAGACGGCGCACGTGCGCCACGACGTCCACCGGGCGCGGCAGCTTCTGGATCGGGTAGCCCACGAGCTGGCCGGGTCCGTGCCAGGTGATCTTGCCGCCGCGGTCCACGTCGACGACGGGCGTGCCGTCCAGCGGGCGCTCGCTGTCCTCGGTGCGGCGGCCCGCGGTGTAGACGGGCGGGTGCTCCAGGAGCAGGCAGGTGTCCGGGATCTCGTCGGCGAAGCGGGCGGCGTGCACGCGGCGCTGCTCGTCCCACGCCTCCTGGTACTCCACGGCGTCCGGGCCGAAGCCCAGTCGGACGAACCGAAACTCACTCACGGCAGGTGCCTCCCTGAACGTTCACCGTGCACATATCGCGCCTCTGCCACTGTACGGGCCCCTCCGAGTGGCAACTCCAGGGCGGGTTCCTCACACGATCGGATGAATGAGGGGCGAAGGCGGCGATGAAGGCTGTGATGGCCGTTACATTCGCGCCGTTCACGAGGCCATAAGGGCTGTTCAAGGCAGGGCCCGGAAGGCAGGAGACCGCACCGCTGATGACGGAACGACCCCCGCAGCGCACCCCAAACCGACAGCTTGCCGCTCTGATTTCGGAAGCCGGGTTCTCCAATGCGGGTCTCGCGCGCCGCGTCGACCAGCTCGGCCTCGAGCATGGGCTCGACCTGCGCTACGACAAGACATCGGTGACCCGCTGGCTGCGCGGCCAGCAGCCGAGAGGCACCACCCCCGCGCTGATCGCCGAGGTCTTCACCAGACGGCTCGGACGACGGCTCTCCGCCCAGGACCTCGGCCTCGACGCCTGCGCGCCGGTGTACGCCGGTCTCGAGTTCGCGGCCACCCCCGAGGAGGCCGTCGACATCGTCGGCGGGCTGTGGCGCAAGGACTCCGGGAGCCACGCGGAGCTGCGGAAGATCGCGTTCACCCCGGCCGGGCTCGTCGTGCCCAGCCGGGACTGGCTGATCGGCCGCGCCGACGAGCGCGTCGGACGCGGCGAGACCGAACCCGGCCACACACGTGTCCCCGTGCAGGGCCGTCCCGCCGTGCCCCGGCAGCGGCAGGGCTCCGAGCGCGGGCCCGGCCAGCGGGTCACCAGCGGGGACATCGCGGCGCTGCGCTCCGTCGGCGAGCTGTTCCGCGCCCTCGACCACGCGTACGGCGGCGGGCACGCGCGCCAGGCGCTGGTCCGCTACCTGGAGCACGAGGCCGAGCCGATGCTGCGCGGCACGTACGGCGAGCAGGCCGGCCGACGGCTCTTCGCGGCCGCCGCCGATCTCACCCGCCTCGCGGGCTGGACCTCGTACGACATCGCGGCGCACGGCCTGGCCCAGCGGTACTACGTCCAGGCGCTGCGCCTGTCGCAGGCGGCGGGCGACCGTGCGTACGGCTCCTACGTCCTGGTCACCATGAGCCGCCAGGCCGTCTACCTCGGGCACGGGCGCGAGGCCGTCCAGCTCGCGCGGGTGGCCCAGCAGGGCGTCGGCTCCTCGGCGCCGCCCGTCGTGCAGTCCCTGCTGTACGCCGCCGAGGCGCGCGGGCACGGGGTGCTCGGCGAGGTGCGGGCCTGCACGGCCTCCCTCGTGCGGGCCGAGCGCGCGCTGGAGGCGTCCAGGCCCGGGGACGAGGTGCCGCACTGGGCGCGGTTCTTCGACGAGGCGCAGCTGGCCGACGAGTTCGGGCACAGCTACCGCGATCTCCAGCAGTACCGCGCCGCCGCCCAGCACGCCGAGCGCTCGCTCCAGCTGCGCGCCCCGGCCTTCGCGCGCAGCCGCCTGTTCTGCCGTGTGGTGCTCGCCACCGCCCGGCTCGGCCTCGGTGAGCTGGAGCAGGCCTGCCAGCTGGGCGCGGAGGCCGCGCAGGCGGCGGGCGAGATGCGCTCGGCACGGGCGCACGAGTACGTGCGCGACTTCGAGCGGCGCCTGGAGCCCTACCGGGACGCGGCGCCGGTGCGCGGGTACCGCGACAGGGTCGCGGCGCTCGGCTAGGCGGACGGACAGGCATGCGGGGGCCGCACCGGTGTGGTGCGGCCCCCGCCTCCCGCTTCCCGCCGCGATGGCTTCTTGTCGCCGCGCCGTCTTCCTGCGTACGACGGTCTGCGGGCCCGCAGGGGCCCGTGCGGTCACCGCAGGCGCGCGACCTCCTCGGGGGGCAACGCCTCGTCCCACGTCACCAGGTCGTCCAGATCGCCCCGCAGGCCCGCCTTCTCCGTCCCGATGGAGCGCAGGGGCAGCGGGATCGACGCGTTCACGGAGCCGGCCCGCTCCCCGTCGACGTACAACGTGGTCCGCCCCTTCGTCGCGACCCACGTCAGCCGTGTCCAGCGGTCCAGCGGCAGCGTGCGGTCGAAGCTGTGGTCCGCCTCGCCGTACCGCGTGAAGCCGACCCTGCCCGTGCCGTGCTGCATCAGCTTCAGGGCGCCCGCCCTGGAGCTGAGCAGGACCTGGTCGGGAGTGCGTGCGGTGGCGCGGACGCGGACCGAGACCGTCCACGGCTCGGCGACGTCCAGGCCGCCGAAGCCCACGCCGTCGCGGTCCGAGTCGAACCGCCAGGCCTGGCCGCGCACACCGGGCACGGGCGTGGGGTTGTCGATGATGTACGACGTGCCGGACAGGTCACCGGCCCTGTCCTCGGCGAGGATCGTGTTGCCGGGGCTGCCCGCGTACGTCCAGCCGCTCGGGTACGACGCGTCGTCGAAGGTCCAGTGGTGGCTGGGGCGCCCCGTCACGCGCGGCGGCACCGGCGCCGGCGTCGTGCCCGGGGGATCGCCGACGCGGGCGGCACGGGCCCGGAAGTCGGCGAGCGTGTCCGGTGCCGCGGAAGCGTTCCAGGCGCGGTCGGCGAGGATCGCGCGGGGGCCCGCCATGTGCTGCTCGAAGTAGCCGTCGTCGGCCCAGAAGTTGTAGTCGGCCCAGTTCGTGACGCCGGAGCCGAGCATGTCGGGGGAGTCGCTCGGCCGCCAGCTCCCGTACATCCAGGGCTCGTCCGGGTACAAGTGGTGGTAGTTGTTCGGGGTGTCGTAGAAGGGGCCGATGGCGATCTCGTCGTGGCCGGGGATCTCCGGCTCGGCGCCCGAGCCCTCCCAGGTGAGGAAGACGACGGGGGAGTGGACCTTCTGCCGGGGCGCGCTCAGGTGCTCGGAGCCGTTGTAGACGGCGGTCCGCTTGCCGTGCGAAGTGACCACGTCGTCAAGGGTGTTGATGTACCGGTTGAGCAGGTCGCCGAGCGTGGAGACGTCCGGGTCGGACGCCAGATGGTCCTTCACGCGCGGGCACTCGGCGAGCTGCCCCGGGACCTCCTCCGCGCCGATGGAGAAGAGCGGCGCGTCGAACCAGCCCGCGAACTCGTCGACGATCTCCTTCGACTTCTCGACCGCCTTCTCGCTGGTCATGTCGATGATCCAGTCGGGCGTGAGGTGGGAGTGCGTGTGCGCGCCCGTGCACGGGTCCGGCCCCGAGCCGAAGCCGATGCCGAAGGCCTCGCTGACGACGGTGGCGTGGCCGGGGAGTTCGAGGCCGGGCATCAGCTGGACGTGGTGGCGGGCCGCGAAGGCCTTGAGGTGCTCGATGTCGGCGCGGCTGTAGCTGTGCTCGGGGTCGGCGAGCCCCGGGAACCTCGGGCTGTACAGGCGGAAGCCCTCGGACTCGGAGAGGTGCAGCATGAGGGTGTTGAGCTTCTGGTCGCCCATCCTGCGGACGAGGTTCTCCAGAGAGCCGATCTTCCAGTACTTGCGGCCCGCGTCGAGGTGGACCATGCGGATCCGCTGCGCCGGGCGGTCCGTCGACGTGGCGCGGGGGACCGCCCGGTGGTCGTCGGCGGTGGCGCGCAGCAGTTGCAGCAGGGTGCGGGTGCCGTAGTAGAGGCCGTGGGTGGAGGCGCCCTCGATGCGGACCGGGCCCCTGCTGTCGAAGCGGTACCCCTCGGCGCCGAGCGCGCCGGCGTCGGTGAGGGTGAGGACGATGTCGCCCGGTGCCGGGGACCGGTCGGCGGTGACGCGGGGCGTGAGGCCGGTGACCTGCCTGATCTCCGTACGCAGCTGCGTGGCGAGTGCGCGTACGGACTGCCGTGCCGGGCCCGGGAGTTCGGCGCGCCCGGCGGGCAGCGCGGTCGCCGACGCGGTGCGCGGGTCGAGGACGATGCGGGTGGCGCGGGTGAGCGTGGCGCGGCCGTCCAGCGCGGTCCACTCGGTGGGGCGCGGGACCACGGGCGGCGGCGCCGCCGACCCGGCGGGCTCCGCGCGAGGGGTGTCGGCTTGAGCGCTGGGCAAGGCTAGAGCTCCCATGACTAGGCCGAGGATGAGCGATACCACCGGCACGGTGCGACGCACGTCGGTCCTCCCGCTGCTTGGCGATCCGGCTGGGACGGTAATCGCGTACTACCGCTGTGGCAAGGGGAGTTGCAGAGGTCTATGGGATGCCTGGGGGTGTCCCGGCATGCCGGGACAGGAGGAAGCCCCCGCGTGGGGGAGCGCGGGGGCTTCTGGGGAGCGGGACGATAGATCGGAGGGGTGGGTGGCGAGTGATGTCCGGATCAGGCCGCGACGGGCAGCGGTTCCTCGGTGTACGAGGGGGCGATGCCGAAGTCCGTGAGGACGGCGTGCGCCGCGCGCCGGCCCGAGTGCAGGGCGCCCTGGACCGTGCTGGTGTCCCGGTGGTCCCCGCAGACGTAGAGCCCCGAGAGCAGGCGCACCGGGCGGCGCAGGTCGTGCGGCGGCGGCATCGCGGGCACCGCCTCGCGGGTGTGGTGGACGGCGAGCGGTTCCCAGCGGTGGGTGGCGGTGCCGTACAGCGCGGCGAGGTGGGCGAGGACGGTGCGCTGGTCGGGCGGCGGGCCGAGCACCGTCGAGGAGACCAGGACGCGGCCGGCGGGGGCGCGCGAGGGGTCGACCTGGCTGACGACCGCGGTGTGGGCGACCGGTCCCGCGCGGTCGGCGTCCAGGAGCAGGGCGGGTCCGTCGAGCGGCGGTTCGGGCGCGGCGTGGTGGACCACCGTCACCTCGTGGAACGGCGGTACGCGCAGGCCGGGCAGGAGTTCGGCGGCGGCGCGGGCGTCGGTGGCCAGGAGCACGGCGCGGCACGGGAACTCGCCGTGCTCGGCGGTGGTGACGGAGGTCGTGGAGACCGAGGTGACGCGGACACCGGTGCGGACCGTGCCGGGCGGCAGCGCGGCGGCGAGGCGCTCGGGCAGCACCTCCGCGCCGCCCTCGGGCAGGCACAGCCGACCGCGCGCGAAGGCGTGCAGGGCGAGGTCCGCGCACCGGCTCGACGTGGTCAGGCCGGGGTCGCAGAGGAGGGCGGAGAGCAGCGGGCGCAGGAATCCCGCGATGGTCCGCGAGGGCAGCCCGCGGGCGGACAGGGCGTCGCCCGCCGGGAGTTCGGGGCGGGCCAGGAGGCGCTGGACCGGGGTCGCGGCGATCCGGGCGAGGGCACCGGCGAGCCGGGCCTGGTCGAGCGCGCCGCCCAAGGGGGCGGTGCGCGGTGCCGACCTGGCGGCGGCCCCGGCGGGCGTCCGCGGGGGCCGCGAGCCGAGGGGGGCGCTTGCCAGGGCGCGCGCCGTGGTGAGTGCGCCCCTCGCGCTCCGTCCGGGGACCGGTTCCGCGGCGCGGTGGTGGCGGCCCTCGCTGTGGACCAGGAGGCCGGGGGCGAAGGGGCGCAGGACGAGCGAGTCGAGGCCCGGTGTGCGGCGCAGTTCCGGATACGAGGTGGTGAGGAGCTGCCCGATCCTGTCGAGCCGGAACCCGTCGACCTTCTCGGTCGACATCCGGCCGCCGACACAGGGGGCGGCTTCCAGGACAAGGGTCGTGACACCGGCGCTGGTCAGCCGATGCGCTGCCGAGAGCCCCGCGGCCCCGGCTCCCACGATGACGACGTCCGCATGGTGCGCAGGCTCTGGCACGTGCCCCTCCCGAGGTCGCGCGGCGTGTGGGGTCCTGATGCCCCCGACAGGGCCCGGGAATACCCCCGGTTCGGGACGAGGGTAGGAGCGGTTCCGGTCGGCGGCAGTCGCGCATGCACCGGGCACGGTCGCACGCCGGTCGCACGATCCGTTCCCGCGCCCCCTTCTTCCCCAGAACGGGCGCCCTTATCGCAGGGCGGCCCGGATCGCCTCGTCGATGCCCGGGAACGCGAAGGAGAAGCCGGACTCCAGGAGTCGGGTCGGCAGCACCCGCTGGCTGCCGAGCACGTCCCCGGCCATCTCGCCGAGCACCAGGCGCAGCGCGGGCGCGGGCGCCGTGAGCAGCGTCGGCCGGTGCAGCACCCGCCCCATCGCGGCCGTCACCTCGCGGTTGGTGAGGGGATCGGGCGCCGTGAGATTGACGGGCCCCGCCAGCGTGTCCGTGTCGATGAGGTGGCGCAGCGCGGCGACCTCGTCGTGCAGGGAGATGTAGCTCCAGTACTGCCTGCCGTCGCCCAGGCGCCCGCCGAGCCCCGCCTTGAACAGGGGGAACAGCCGCCCCCACGCCCCGCCCTCGCGGCCGATCACCAGGCCGTTGCGGGCGAGGACGGTGCGGATGCCCGCCTCGTGCGCCGCGGCGGCGGCGCCCTCCCACTCCACGCACAGCGACGGCAGGAAGCCCTCGCCGGCGGGGGCGCTCTCGTCCACCGCGCGCTGCCCGGTCTCGCCGTAGTAGCCGATCGCACTGGCGTTCACGAACACCCGCGGCGGTTCGTCGAGGGAGGCCACGGCGGTGGCGAGCGCGGTGGTGCCGAGGACCCTGCTGTCCCGGAGCTCCCGCTTGTACGCGTCGGTCCAGCGGTGGTCGCCGATGCCCGCGCCCGCGAGATTGACGACGGCGGAGCAGCCGGCGAGCCCGGCCGTGTCGACGTACCCCTCCTTGGGGTCCCAGCGCACCTCGTCCGCGGCCCGGGGGGCTCTGCGCACCAGCCGCACCACCTCGTGCCCGTCGGCGGCCAGGGACCGGGTCAGCGCCGTGCCGATGAGCCCGGAGGCGCCGGCCACGGCCACGCGGGACTGTGTGGATTCCATGCGTCCATCCTGCCCCGAGACGCCGGGCTGAGGCCTGCCTCGTGAAGCGACGGTGGTACGCGGCCCCGCCGCCGTACAGTGGCGCCATGCCGGACTTGCACATACGCACCGCCCTGCCCGAGGACGACGACGCGCTCGCCCGCCTCGACCGCGCCACGTGGTCCACGCTGCACGCGGTCCACCCCCGCCCCCAGCCGCCCTACGAGCCCTTCTTCGACGACCGCTTCGGGCCCCGCGACCACCTGGTCGCCGAACTGGCCGGGCGGCTCGTCGGCTATGTGAAGCTCGGCTACCCCACCCCGCTGCTCGTCAACGCGCACGTCCGCCAGATCCAGGGCTTCGTCGTCGCCGAGGACGTGCGCGGCAGGGGCGTCGGCAAGCGGCTGATCCGGGCCGCCATGGACGAGGCCCGCCGCCAGGGGGCGCTCCGCATCACGCTGCGGGTCCTCGGCCACAACACCCCGGCACGCAAGCTCTACGAAGGGGAGGGCTTCGCCATCGAGGGCGTGCTGCCCGGCGAGTTCCTGCTGGACGGCGCCTATGTGGACGACGTCCTCATGGGCCGCCCCCTCTGACACCCCGGGCGGGAGCACCCGGCGACCGGCCCGGGGTGCGCCCGCCCCGCACGCGTAGGAGCGTGAAGAGTACGCGGGAAGGAGCGCACCGGTGACCAGGGCCGCGGCCAGCCGTCGGGACCAGGAGGATGGGGGCTGGCTGCGCGGTGCGCCGCCGCCCCGGTGGGTGCGGGGTGCGCCGCCGGTGCTCCTGGCCGTGATCTGCGTCGTCCAGGTGGCCACCCCGAAGCCGGTCGACCTCGGTTTCCTGCTCGCCGCCGTCCCGCCGCTCGCCGCCCTGGCGTACGGTCCCGCCGCCACCGCCGTCTTCGGCGGCGCCTCCATCGCCCTGATCGCCCTGCCGGGCTTCGGGCTGGACCGGCCGGGGGAGAGCGACGCGGCGACGGTCGCCTTCGTGGCGCTGCTCAGCGTGCTCTTCTCCTGGCTGCGCAGCCGCCGCGACGCCCAGCTGGTGACCGTGCGCAGCGCCGCCGAGGCCGCCCAGCTCGCGGTGCTCCCGCCGCTGCCCGAGCGGGTGGGGGCGGTGCGCTGCGCGGGCCTGTACCGGGCGGCGCAGCGCGGCACGCTGGTCGGCGGCGACTTCTACGACATCCGCAGGGGGCCGTGCGGTGTCCGCGCGCTGGTCGGCGACGTGCAGGGGCACGGGCTCACCGCGGTCGGCACGGTCGCCGCGCTGCTCGGGGCGTTCCGCGAGGCGGTCCTCGACCAGCCCGACCTGGAGGGCGTGGCGGCCCGCCTGGACCGCAGGCTCGTCGTGGACGCGGCGCAGGACGAGCACGCCGAGCTGTTCGCGACGGCGGTGCTCCTGGAGTTCCCCGACGACTCTCCCGTCGTACGTGTCGTCTCCTGCGGCCACCCGCCGCCGCTGCTGCTGCGCGGCGCCGAGGTCATCGAGCCCGCCGTGCCTCCGGGCCCGCCGCTCGGCCTCGGCATCGCGGGCGTGGCCCCGCCCGAGCGGCTGACGGTGCCGCTGCTCGACGGCGACCTGCTGCTCGGCCTGACCGACGGGGTGATCGAGGCGCGGGACACGACCGGCAGGTTCTACCCGCTGGCGCCGCGCCTGGCCGAACTGGTGAAGGCGGAGCCGGCACTCCTGGACGACCCGGCGGAGCTCACGGCCCGGATCTGGTCGGACGTGACCCGCCACGCGAGCCGGATCAGGGACGACGTCACGATGATGGTGTTCGCCCCGGACCCGGAACCGGCAGGGGACAGCGGGGACGGGGCCTGCGCCTAGGCCTCCGTCGGTTCTGCCGGCCGTCCGCGGCGGGGCGGGCGCCGGTCTCCGCGGGCCCCTGTCCGAGCCGCCTCGCCGGGACCGGCCACCGGCCTCCGAGAGCCCGCCCCGGCAGCGGTTCGTGAGCAGTCCGTCCCTGCCGCTCCCTCAGGGCCGCGCCCGCGTCAACGGCCCCATCCCGCCCATCAGTTCCCGCAGGCACCGGACCGCCAGGTCCGCCGGGGAGCCCGGACCCGTGACGTCCGCGTCCGACTCCGCCCAGGTCTCCAGGGCGATCCGGATCGCGTCGGTCGCCGCCGCCGCGGCCAGACGGACCTCCAGGGGCCCCGCGTCCGCGCCCGCGAGCTCCGCGACGACGGGGCGCAGCCGCTCCTCCGACTCCTGGTTCACGCGGTACCAGACCGCCCGCAGCGCCGGGTCGTCCACGGCGGCGCGCAGCAGCCCGCGGGCCTGGCGCAGGCCTGCCTCGGCGGCCTCGTCCGGCGCGGCGAGCGCCTCGGCGATCGCGTGCTCCAGCGCCTCGGGGAGGTCCGCGCCCGGCTCGCTCGCGGCCAGCAGCGCGCGCCACCGCTCCCCGCCGACGGCGAGCAGCGGGCCCACGGCGTCCTGCTTGTTGCGGAAGTACCGGTAGAACGTGCGCAGCGCGACCCCGGCCCGGCCCGCGATGGCCTCGGCCGTCGTGCCGTCCGGCCCGTGCGCGGTGAAGAGCTCGGCCGCGGCGTGCGCGATCTCCAGCTGGGTGGCCAGCTTGCGGCGCTCCGTGAGGGAGAGGGGCGGGGTGGACGTCTGAGTGCTCACCCGTCGAAGCCTACGCCGCCACCCGGCCCGAACGGCATGTTTGGACTATGTGGCACATTGTGCCACTCAGGCGTACTGTGTAGTACGAAGTCGAAGCACGACCAGTCGCGACGTCCGCGCCGCGGAAGTGGAGAACGCCATGAGCGCCCAGCAGCACCTCACCCGTTACGAAGGCCGTCGCGCCCTGGTCACCGGCGGCGGCTCCGGCATCGGCCAGGCCACCGTCCTGCGCATGCTCGCCGAGGGCGGCCGGGTCGTCGCCGCCGACGTCAGCGAGGATGGCCTGAAGGACACCGTCGCCAAGGCGGGCGCCGCCGCGGAGCGCCTCACCACCGTCGTCGTGAACATCGCCGACGAGGCCTCGGTGCGCGCCGGTGTCGCCGCCGCCACCGCCGCGCTCGGCGGCCTGGACGTCCTGGTCAACGCCGCGGGCATCCTGCGCTCCTCGCACACCCACGAGACCACCCTCGACGCCTTCAACCAGGTCATCGCCGTCAACCTCACCGGCACGTTCCTGATGATCCGCGAGGCCGTCCCTGCGCTCCTGGAGGGCAACGGCCCCGCCGTCGTGAACTTCAGCTCCACGTCCGCGATGTTCGCCCACCCGTACATGGCGGCCTATGCGGCGAGCAAGGGCGGCATCCAGTCCATGACGCACGCCCTGGCCAGCGAGTACGGCAAGCAGGGCATCCGCTTCACCGCCGTGCAGCCCGGCTCCATCTCCTCGGGGATGACCGACGGCTCCGGCGCCAGCAGGCAGAGCGTCGGCCCCGGCCTGCCCGAGGACGCCGACATGAGCCTGTTCGTGAAGCTCGCGCCCGCGCTCGGCCAGGGCTTCGCCGGACCCGAGACCGTGGCCTCCGTCGTCGCCATGCTCGCCTCGGACGACGGCCGCTTCATCACCGGCACCGAGGTCCGCGTCGACGGCGGCACGCACTTCTGACGGGCCGCGGGGCCGGGGCGGACCTCAGTCCGCCATGAACCGGCCCCACAGCTTCGGATAGCGCTGCGCCATCACCGCGTCGTCCTCGAAGTCGATCGGCGTCCCCGCCGGCTCCGGGGGCGCCGGCGCGATGCCGAGATCCGGGCCGACGACCCCGGTGAGCTGCTCGTACGCCTCGTCCGCGGCGTAGCCGAGCTCCTCGCCGTCCCCGTCCAGCTCCTCGTCGAAGTCCTCCAGGAGGTCGGCGAGGGAGTCCGGGTCGTGCACCGCGCCCTCGAAGACCTCCCGGCCCTGGCCGATCAGCCAGCACCGGAAGTAGTCGAAGGCGTCGTCGCTCGCGCCGCCGAGCAGCACCCAGGCGGCGCCCCACAGGTCCCAGCGGTAGGCGCGGTTGTAGCGGGACTCGAAGTGACGGGCGAAGTCGAGGACGGAGTCCGGGTCGGACTGCAGCAGTCTCTCGACGAGCAGCTCGGCGTGGTCCTCGGGGTCGCCGCCGGCGGCCTCGCGGGTGCGGTCCACGATCTCCCAGAACTCCGTCTCGTCCATCACGGGTCCAGCATCCGTCCTGGGGGGTGGGGGCGCACGCGGAGTGCGCCGGAATGCGGCTGTCTCGTTATGCGTCACATGCCGATGGAAAGGCCGACAGCAGGTGTCGGGATTTGGTGGCAGCTTTGACGGCATGAAGACCACGAACGCCGCGAAGACGGCACCGTCGGACACCCCGCGGCAGGACTCCGCGCAGCCCCTCACCGGAAAGATCGCCCTCGTCGCGGGCGCCACCCGCGGCGCGGGCCGCGCGATGGCCGTCGAGCTGGGCCGCGCCGGAGCCACCGTGTACGTCACGGGCCGCACCACCCGCGAGCACACCAGCGAGATCGGCCGGACCACCGAGACCATCGAGGGGACCGCCGAGCTGGTCGACGAGGCCGGCGGCAAGGGCATCGCCGTGCCCACCGACCACCTGGAGTCCGAGCAGGTCGCGGCCCTCGTCGAGCGCGTCGACCGCGAGCAGGGCCGCCTGGACATCCTGGTCAACGACATCTGGGGCGGCGACATCCACGTCGAGTGGGACAAGAAGATGTGGGAGCACGACCTCGACAAGGGGCTGCGCATCCTGCGCCTCGGCATGGAGACCCACATCATCACCAGCCGCCACGCGCTGCCGCTGCTGATCAGGAACCCCGGCGGCCTGGTCGTCGAGGTCACCGACGGAACCGAGGAGTACAACCGCACCACCTACCGCAAGCCGTTCTACTACGACCTCGCCAAGGCGGCCCCGCTGAGGATGGCGCACAACCTCGCCGAGGAGATCGAGGAGTACGGCTGCACGGCGCTGTGCCTGACGCCCGGCTGGCTGCGTTCGGAGGCCATGCTCGACACCTACTTCAAGGTGACCGAGGAGAACTGGCTCGACGGGCGCAAGCAGAACCCGCACTTCGCGATCTCCGAGACGCCGACGTTCGTGGGCCGTGCCCTCGTCGCGCTCGCCGCCGACCCGGAGGTGGCCCGCTGGAACGGCGCCTCGCTCTCCAGCGGCGGACTGGCCAAGGAGTACGGCTTCACCGACGTGGACGGCTCGCGGCCCGACGCCTGGCGCTACATCGCGGAGGTCGAGCAGGCGGGCAAGGAGGCGGACGTCACCGGCTACCGGTAGAGCTCGGCCGTCCGCGCCGCGGCGTCCGCGAAGCGCTCGCGCAGACTCAGGGGCTCCAGGACCTCCACCTCCGGGCCGAGCCCCAGGAGCTGCGTATAGGCCACGTCCTCGTTCTCGACGGGCAGGGTGATCGTCACCCGGCCCGTCGCGTCGGGCTCGCCCGCCGCCTCCAGCGCCTCCTGCACGGACACGGCATCGGTGGCGTACGGCAGCCGGCGCACCCCCGCCCCGGTCAGCCGCACCACGACCTCGGACCTGAGGATCGCCCGCGCGAACTGCGCGGCCCGCTCGTCCCAGAAGCCCGGCAGGTCGAACTCCTCGTCGCGCACGAACCGTTCCTCGCCCGGGGCGACCGCGGTGAAGCGGTCGATGCGGTACACGCGGAACGTCCCGGACTCCGGCACCCGCGCGCACAGGTACCAGACGCCCGCCTTGAGCACGAGCCCGTACGGCTCCAACTCCCGCTCCACCTCGGCCTCCTGGCGGCGGTAGCGGGCCGTGACCCGGCGGTCGTCCCACACCGCGTCCGCGATCGCGGGCAGCAGCTCGGGCGCGTGCGTCTCCTTGAACCAGCCCGGCGCGTCCAGATGGAAGCGCTGCGCGGCGTTCTGCGAGGCGTCCCGCAGCGAGGGCATCAGCGCCGCCGACACCTTCAGCCGGGCCGCCGACGCGGCGTCCTCCAGGCCCATCTCCCGCAGCGCGCCCGGCACTCCGGACAGGAACAGCGCCTCGGCCTCGCTGCGCCCGAGCCCCGTGAGGCGGGTGCGGTAGCCGCCGATCAGCCGGTATCCGCCGGTGCGGCCCCGGTCGGCGTAGACGGGCACGCCCGCCTCGGACAGCGCCTGCGCGTCGCGCGTGATGGTCCGCTCGGACACCTCCAGCTCCGCGGCCAGCTCGGCGGCGGTCATGGACGGCCGGGCCTGGAGCAGGAGCACCATCTTGATGAGGCGGGCAGCGCGCATGGCCCCCATGATGCCGTCCACCACGACGCCCGCCCGTTCACCGTGGGGTGAACGGGCGGGCGGTCGTGAAATCCCGAGGACCTACAGGCCGTACTTGGCCCGGGCCTCCTTCACCGCGGAGGCCGGCACCTCGCCCCGGCGGGCGAGCTGCGCCAGCGCGGCCACGACGATCGACTGCGCGTCGACGCCGAAGTGACGGCGCGCCGCCTCACGCGTGTCGGAGAGGCCGAAGCCGTCCGCGCCGAGCGAGGAGTAGTCCTGCTCGACCCACTGCGCGATCTGGTCGGGGACCTGGCGCATGTAGTCGGAGACGGCGAGCACGGGACCCTCGGCACCGTCGAGCGCCTTGCGGATGAACGGCGTCCGCTCCTCGCCGCGCAGGATGGCCTCGTCGGCCTCCAGCGCGTCGCGGCGCAGCTCGGTCCAGGACGTCGCGGACCACACGTCGGCGGCCACGCCCCACTCCTCGGCGAGCAGCTTCTGGGCCTCCAGGGTCCAGTGGATCGCCGTACCCGAACCGAGCAGCTGGATGCGCGCGGCGTTGGCCGCGGGCGAGAGGCCCGCCGTCTCGGCCGTGTTGAAGCGGTACAGGCCCTTGATGATGCCCTCGTCCACATCCGCGGGCTTCGCGGGCTGCGGCATCGGCTCGTTGTAGACCGTGAGGTAGTAGAAGACGTTCTGGTCTTCGCCCTCGTGGGCCTCGCCGTACATGCGGCGCAGACCCTCCTTGACGATCGCGGCGATCTCGTAGGCGAACGCCGGGTCGTACGACAGGGCGGCCGGGTTGGTCGCGGCGATCACCGGCGAGTGGCCGTCGGCGTGCTGCAGACCCTCACCGGTCAGCGTCGTGCGGCCGGCGGTGGCGCCGATCAGGAAGCCGCGGCCGAGCTGGTCGCCGAGCTGCCACATCTGGTCGGCCGTGCGCTGCCAGCCGAACATCGAGTAGAAGATGTAGAACGGGATCATCGCTTCGCCGTGCGTCGCGTACGACGACGACGCGGCGATGAAGTCCGCCATCGAACCGGCCTCGGTGATGCCCTCGTTGAGGATCTGGCCGTTCTTGGCTTCCTTGTAGTACATCAGCTGGTCGCGGTCGACCGGCTCGTACGTCTGGCCCTTGGGCGAGTAGAGGCCGAGCGACGGGAAGAGCGACTCCATGCCGAAGGTGCGCGCCTCGTCGGGGACGATCGGCACCCAGCGCTTGCCGGTCTCCTTGTCGCGTACCAGGTCCTTGACCAGGCGTACGAAGGCCATGGTCGTCGCCACCGACTGGGAGCCGGAGCCCTTGTCGAAGGAGGCGAACGCCTTGTCGGCGGCCTGCGGCAGCGCGGGCAGCGGCTGCGTGCGGCGGGCCGGGGCCGGGCCGCCGAGGGCCGCGCGGCGCTCCTGGAGGTAGCGGACCTCGGGGGCGTCGGCGCCCGGGTGGCCGTAGGGCACCACGCCGTCGACGAACTGGCTGTCGCTGATGGGGAGCTCAAGAAGGTCACGCATGTTCTTGAACTCGTCCGTCGTCAGCTTCTTCATCTGGTGGTTCGCGTTCTTCGACGCGAAGCCCTCACCCAGGGTGAAGCCCTTGACGGTCTGCGCCAGGATCACGGTCGGGGCGCCCTTGTGCTCCAGGGCGGCCTTGTACGCGGCGTAGACCTTGCGCGGCTCGTGGCCACCGCGCGAGAGGTGGAAGCACTCCAGGATCTTGTCGTCGGACAGCAGCTTCGCCATCTCGACGAGCGCCGGGTCCTTGCCGAAGAAGTCCTCGCGGATGTAGGCGGCGTCACGCGTCTGGTACGTCTGCACCTGCGCGTCCGGCACCTCGCGGATGCGGCGGATCAGGGCGCCGGTGGTGTCGAGCTGGAACAGCTCGTCCCAGGCGTTGCCCCACAGCGACTTCACGACGTTCCAGCCGGCGCCGCGGAACTGGGCCTCCAGCTCCTGCACGATCTTGAAGTTGGCGCGGACCGGGCCGTCGAGGCGCTGCAGGTTGCAGTTGATGACGAAGGTCAGGTTGTCCAGACCCTCGCGGCTCGCCAGCGCGAGTGCCGCCGTCGACTCGGGCTCGTCCATCTCGCCGTCACCGAGGAACGCCCACACGTGCGAGGCGGAGACGTCCTTGATGCCGCGGTTGGTGAGGTACCGGTTGAAGCGCGCCTGGTAGATGGCGGAGAGCGGACCGAGACCCATGGAGACGGTCGGGAACTCCCACAGCCAGGGCAGACGGCGCGGGTGCGGGTACGACGGGAGGCCGTTGCCGCCGGCCTCCTGGCGGAAGTTGTCGAGCTGCGCCTCGTCGAGGCGGCCGTCGAGGAAGGCGCGGGCGTAGATGCCGGGGGAGGCGTGGCCCTGGATGTAGAGCTGGTCGCCGGAGCCGTCCCCCTCCTTGCCCTTGAAGAAGTGGTTGAAGCCGGTCTCGTACAGCCAGGCCGCGGACGCGAAGGTCGCGATGTGGCCGCCGACGCCGTGCTTGGAGCCGCGGGTCACCATCGCGGCCGCGTTCCAGCGGTTCCACGCGGTGATCTTCCGCTCCATCTCCTCGTCACCGTCGATGGACGGCTCGGCGGAGGTGGGGATGGTGTTGACGTAGTCGGTCTCGAGGAGCTTGGGCAGCGCCAGGCCCGCGCCCTCGGCGCGCTCCAGCGTGCGGCGCATCAGGTACGCGGCACGGTGCGGCCCGGCCGCCTCGGTGACGGCGTCCAGGGAGGCCTGCCATTCGGCGGTCTCCTCGGGGTCGCGGTCCGGGAGCTGGTCGAGCTCGCTCGGCTGGATTGCGGAGGGGTCGGTCATTGCGCCGCCTTCCTGAGTCGGAGGGGGTCCCCTGTTCGGTAAGGGGTGGGGGTGCCCGTTGTCTTGGCAGGACAGGGCGTGGGACTCCGGTGAGAGCCCGCCGTCGACTGTAAGCCCGTGATCGATGATCGATCAAAGCTTGAACGGCAAAATCTCTTAGGATCGAGAAAGTCGGCATCGGGTGCCAGAAAACCGGGCACCGGGTGCCTTCGATTCCAAGGGTTTACGCAGGTGAGAGCGTGTCTGGCGCCACATTCGGAGGGCACATCCGCGACCGCGGTGCCACGGATGAGCGCATTCCGCGGGGGAGAGGCCTCAGGCGCGCGGCGCGCAGCCCAGGACGTGGGACTTGACCAGGTCCGCGATGGCGGGGTCGCGGCGGCGGAAGGCGGAGACGAGGGCCTCGTGCTCCTCCGCGTACGACTGCTGGACCGTGCCCAGCCAGCGGATCGACAGGGCCGTGAAGACCTCGATGCCGAGGCCCTCCCAGGTGTGCAGGAGGACGGAGTTGTCCGCGGCGCGCACCAGCTCGCGGTGGAAGGCGACGGTGTGCCGCACCTGCCCGGTGCCGTCCGCGGCGCGGTCCGCCTCGTAGAGCGCCGCGACATGGGGTTCCAGGGCCGAGCAGTCCTCGGCGAGGCGCTCGGCCGCCAGCTCCGCGGCGATCGCCTCCAGGCCCGCGCGGACGGGGTAGCTCTCCTCCAGGTCCGCGGCGGTCAGATTCCGCACGCGGACGCCCTTGTTGGGCGCCGACTCGATGAGCCGCAGCGTCTCCAGCTCGCGCAGGGCCTCGCGGACCGGGGTCTGGGACACCTCCAGCTCCACGGCGATCCGGCGCTCCACGATGCGCTCGCCCGGCTTCCAGCGCCCGCTGACGATCCCCTCCACGATGTGCTCGCGGATCTGTTCGCGCAGCGAGTGAACGACGGGCGCGGTCATGTGGGCTCCTCAGGCAGGGGCAGGCAGGCGCCCCAGGGCGTTTGTGACCCCTAGACAATACGGCGACGCCCCCGTCCGGAAGGCTCCGGACGGGGGCGTACGCGCTGATGAGACGAGTGTTACAACGCCTCCTGGGTGACCTACAGGCCGAGCTCGACCTCGAACTCGCCGGCCTCCAGGATCGCCTTGACCGCGGTCAGGTAGCGGGCGGCGTCCGCGCCGTCCACCAGACGGTGGTCGTAGGAGAGCGACAGGTACGTCATGTCACGGACGGCGATGGTCTCGCCGAGGTCCGGGTGGTTGATGACGACCGGACGCTTGACCGTGGCACCGATGCCGAGGATCGCGGCCTGGTTCGGCGGCACGATGACCGTGTCGAACAGGGCGCCGCGCGAACCGGTGTTGGAGATCGTGAAGGTGGCGCCGGACATGTCGTCCGGGGTGAGGCCACCGCCACGGGCCTTGCCGGCCAGCTCGGCGGTCTTCTTCGAGATGCCGGCGATGTTCAGGTCGCCCGCACCCTTGATGACCGGCGTCATCAGACCCTTCTCGGCGTCCACGGCGATGCCGATGTTCTCCGAGTCGAAGTACGTGATGGTGCCTTCGTCGTCGTTGATCCGGGCGTTGATGACCGGGTGGGCCTTCAGCGCCTGGGCGGCGGCCTTGACGAAGAACGGCATCGGGGAGAGCTTGACGCCCTCACGGGCCGCGAACGCGTCCTTCGCCTTGGCGCGCAGCTTCATCAGCTTGGTGATGTCGACCTCGACGACCGAGGTCAGCTGGGCCTGCGAGTGCAGCGCCTTCATCATGTTGTCGCCGATGACCTTGCGCATGCGGGTCATCTTGACCGTCTGGCCGCGGAGGGGGGAGACCTCCAGGGCCGGGGCCTTCGACGCGGCCGGAGCAGCGGCGGCGGCCGGAGCCGGAGCGGCCTTCTTGGCCTCGGCGGCCGCGAGGACGTCCTGCTTGCGG
>NZ_LIRJ01000490.1 GCF_001419745.1 Streptomyces silaceus
CTGGTGGGTCTTCCGCGGCCCGGCCGAGCTGCCGCCGCCCCCGCCCTGGCGCCGCCGCCCTTCCGTACCCGGGGCGAACGACGGCTACTTCATGACGCGCGAGGAGACCGCCGTCGTCAACGCCGCGCTGCAACTGCGCCGGCCGCTGCTGGTCACCGGCCGTCCGGGCACCGGGAAGAGCTCCCTGGCCCGCGCGCTGGCCCGGGACCTCGGCCTCGGCGAGGTGCTGCGCTGGTCGGTCAACAGCCGCTCCACGCTGGCCGACGCGCTGTACCGCTACGACGCCGTGGGGCGGCTGCGCGAGACGTCGCTGCGGCGCGAGCGGGAGGCCCCGCGCGGGCACGCCCGCCGGCTCGGACGGCGGCTGCCGCGCACGTCCGACATCGGCACCTATCTGCGCCTCGGCCCGCTCGGCACCGCCCTCGCGGCCACCGGCGGGCCCCGCGTGCTGCTGATCGACGAGCTGGACAAGGCCGACATCGACCTCCCCAACGACCTGCTCGTCGTCCTGGAGGAGGGCGAGTTCGAGATCCCCGAGCTGGCCCGGCTGCCCGAGCACGAGCAGACCGCCGACGTGCTGGTCACCGGCAGCAGGGAGCGCGTGCGCGTGCGGCGCGGCACCGTGCGGTGCGCGGAACCCCCGGTCATCGTCATGACCAGCAACGGCGAGCGCGAGTTCCCCGCCGCCTTCCTGCGCCGGTGCGTACGGCTCGACCTGGCCGACCCCGACCACGAGAAGCTCCGCATGATCGTCCGGCACCACCTGGGCGAGGCCGCCCTCGCCGACGCCGACGACCTCATCGAGGACTTCCTGCGCCGCGCCGACGTGGAGACCCTCGCCACCGACCAGTTGCTCGCCGCGGTCCATCTGCGCGTCACCGGCGCGGACCTGTCGCGCGAGGAGCTGGCCCGCAGCGTCACGCACCGCCTCGACGAGGCGTTCCTGGCGTGATCGAGCGACTGCGGGAGGCGCTCGCGGCCACCGGTCACGACGTCGGCGGCGCGGAACTCCTCGACGTGCTCTGGCTGGCCCGCGTCATGGCGGGCGGAGCGCAGGACGGGACCGACCCCGGGTACCGGGCCTCCGGCGCGGGGCGGGGCGACGCGCACGCCGAGGGCGGGGAAGCGCCGGACGACCCCGCCGAGGGGCCGGCGGGCCCCGGCGGAACGGCTCCCGGCACCCCTCAGGCACCACCGGCCGCCCCGCACGGACTCCGGGACGCGGGCACCCGCAGGGCCCTGTACACCGGGCAGGGCACCGGCCATTCCGCGACCGGCACCGCCGCCCGGCCCCTGCGCGTCCCCGTGCCGCGCGCCCTGCCCCGCGCCGGACAACTGGCCCGCGCGCTGCGCCCCCTGCGGACCTACCGGGGCCACCCGACCCGCACCGTCCCCGACGTGGAGGCCACCGTGCGGGCCGCCGCCGAGTCCGGTCTGCTCGACGTCGTCTCCCGGGCCGAGCCCGAGCCGGCCTGCGACGCCGTCGTCCTCGTCGACGACGCGCCGTCGATGCAGGCCTGGCGCTCCCTCGTACCGGAGATCGAGCGCCTCCTGCGGCGCAGCGGCGTCTTCCGCACGGTCCACGTGCGCCACCTCAGTCCGCGGCGGCCCCGGGTGCGTGGGCAGGGCGCACCGGCGGCGTCGACGCTCACGCTCCTCCTGACCGACGGCGTCCACCCGGCCTGGGCGGGACCCGAGATGCGCCGGGCCGTCACGGCCTGGCGACGCCGGGGCCCCGTCGCGGTCCTGAACCCCCTGCCGCGCCGCCTGTGGCGGGGCACCGCCCTCGATCCGCAGCCGCGCCCCCTGACCGGCGGCGGGGACATCCCGCTGCCGGTGCTGCCCCTGGAACCGGGCGCCGTCGCGTCCTGGCTGCGGGCCCTCGCCCGGCCGGGCGCCGAACTGCCGGTCGACACGGCCCTGTTCACGGCGGGGGAGACCGGCGAGCGCACGGAAGCACCGGAGGAACTCCCCGCCGACCGGCTGATCGCCCGTTTCCGCGGCGCCTTCTCGCCCGGCGCGTACCGCCTTGCCGTCCGCCTCGCCGCCGTCGGCCCCACGACCCCCGGCGAGATGCAGCTGGTGCGCCTGGCCACGCTCCCGGACAGCACGGCGGCGCACGTGGCGGAGGTCCTGGTGGGCGGCCTGCTGACACCGTTGCCGGGCGCGGGCCCGCGGTACGACTTCAAGCCGGGCGTCAGGGAGTTGCTGGCGTCGGGGCTCAGCAGGGCCGACGCCCTCGACGTGCGGGACGCGGTGGGCCGGGTGCTCGAACCCCACTGGGGCAGGCACCCCGATGCCGCCGCGCTCGTCGCGGACGACGACGGGCCCGAGAGGGTGCCCGAGGGGGCCACGGCCTTCGCGACCCGGGGCGAGCCCGCCGCGCCGGAACCCCCGCGACGGGAGACGGAGTCGGGGAGCGCGCAGGGCCGTGGAGCCGCCCTGCTGCGGACGACGGCCCACCGGATCGAGGCGCAGAGCGCGACCGGAGCGCTGGCGCTGCTGCTGACCGAGCGGTTCACGGCGTGGCACGGGCACCAGCCGGGCGGCGCGGAGGTCCGTGCCTGGGAGCGGTCGCTGCCGCACCTGGCCAGGCGGCTCGTCGACGCCGGGCTCGGCGACATCGAGATGCTGGTGGACTACCAGTTGCCGCTCACCAGCAGACGCGCCGACGTCGTCCTCGCCGGCCGCCACCCCGCCGACGGCGAGCCCTCCTATGTGGTGGTCGAGATGAAGGGCTGGCGCGAGGCGGCGGTCCTGGAGGACGACGCCGTGCTCGTCGCCGTGGACGGCTACTCCCGCCCGGTCCTGCACCCGCTGGAGCAAGTGCGCGGCTATGTCGACTACTTGATGTCGCATCACCAGGAGCTTGCCGACCGGCCGTGGCTCGTCACCGGCGTCGCCTATCTGCCCAACGCCACGCAGTTCGGCGTCGCCACGCTCTACGAAGTCGAGCAGGACGACCGCGCACGGCTCTACACCTCCGATCACGGCGGGCTGCTGTTGGACTTCCTGCGCGCGCGTTTCGCCCCCGGCCCCGACACCTCGGCCGCCGACAGCCTGCTCGCCGCGCGGGCCGTCCCCGCGCGGCAGCTGATGGCCGTCGCGGCCCAAGAGGTGCGGGAGCGCGCACAGTTCGTCCTCCTGGACGAGCAGCAGGTGGCCTACGAGACGGTGTACAGGGCGGTCCGCGCGGCCCTCGGCCGCACGAGGGAGGGGCAGAAGGAGGTCGTCGTCGTCACCGGCGGCCCCGGCACCGGCAAGAGCGTCATCGCGCTCTCCCTCGTCGGCGCGCTGTACCGCCAGGGCGTCTCCGTGCTGCACGCCACCGGTTCGAGCGCCTTCACCACGACGCTGCGGAAGGTGGCCGGGGCCAGGAAGCGGGAGGTCGGCGACCTCTTCAGATACTTCAACTCCTTCATGGACGCCGAGCCGGACGGCGTCGACGTGCTCGTGTGCGACGAGGCCCACCGGATCCGCGGGACCTCCGCGAACCGCTTCACGCCCGCGTCCCGGCGCACGGGACGCCCGCAGATCGACGAGCTGATCGACGCGGCGAGGGTCCCGGTGTTCCTGCTCGACGAGCACCAGATGGTGCGGCCCGGGGAGACGGGCACCGCCGAGGGCATCCGCGCGGCGGCACGGGCCAAGGGGCTCGGGTGCCGGATCGTGGGCCTGGACGAGCAGTTCCGCAGCGCCGGCAGCGCCGCCTACGTCCCCTGGGTCCTGCGGCTGCTCGGCTTCGACGGCGGTCCGCCCGCCGCGTGGCGGCCCGAGGACCGGATGCGGGTGCTGGTGGCGCGGACCCCGTGGGACATGGAGGAGTTCCTCGAACGCCGCCGCGACGAGGGCTATTCGGCCCGGATCACGGCCGGCTACTGCTGGCCCTGGACGAGGCCGACCGACGGCACGCTGCCCCCGGACGTGCGCATCGGGGACTGGCACCGCCCGTGGAACCTCTCCGGCGAACGCGCGGTCGCCGGCGCACCGCCCGCCGCCCTGTGGGCCACCGACCCCGCGGGCTTCGGCCAGATCGGCTCCGTCTACGCGGCGCAGGGCTTCGAGTACGACTGGAACGGCGTCGTCATCGGGCCCGACCTGGTGTGGCGCGACGACCGCTGGGTCACCGACCGCACCGCCAGCAAGGACCCGGCGTTCCGCCCGTCGTCCGTGTCGGACACCGATGTGGACCGGCTCATCCGCAACGCGTACAAGGTGCTCCTGACCCGGGGCGTGGTCGGCACCGTGCTGTATGCGACCGACGACGAAACCAGGCACAAACTGTCCGAACTCGTCGCGGGAACGGTGACCTTGGGACGCGACGCAGGCAATCCCGTGGCGAACCCTGGCGAATGGTCGTAGCCGCGGGGATCGCGGCCCGCCCCGCGATAGCCTCCGCTACGGAAGCCCAGGCCTGTCTCCCAACGCCCCTTCTGCTGAACGTGCGTTCGCGCGCAGCAGCGGGGACCACGGGAGACAGGAGGTGGGTTGATGGACCAGTCAGAGATGCCGGAGTGGTTCCGGCGGCATCGGTGGTGGATCCAGCTGCTGCTGGACGCCGCTGCCGTGGCTGGAGTGATCGTGGGGTGCGTGACGCCGTTCATGGTGTGACGGCGTACGCGCGGCGATCCGGTCGGCGGGCTCATGAACGGGCCCGGCCGCTGCGTAATCGACCGGGCCCGCCGCCCGCGTGACCGGCCCGGCTCCGGGTGCATCCGGAGCCGGGCCTCCGTCACGTCGGGAGACCTGTGAGCGCCCTCGCGCGGGTACGCCGGGTACGCGGCGTACGGCAGGGAGCTGCGCTGAGGGGTTCCGGTCAAATGTAGCGGCAGCGTGATCCGTAGCCCCTGTCGGCGGGTCGGCAACGACCTGCGTTAGCCATCGTTAACCTCTTCGCGCCGCAGGTCAACCGCGCCGAAGGTAGCGAAACCTGGCGTAATCCGCGATCTTGTGATCGCCCGTTCGCGGCGGGCACGGCGGGCGCACGGCTGAGCGGAGTCCTCGACCCGCCCGCGGGCGCCGCCGCCTTCGCGGAGCCGTACATCGGCAAGAGCGCCGACGGCTGAGCGGTCGCGACCGGGTTCACCGGGCCCGCGGAGGCCGGTCCGGAGTCGTGTGGCGGAAGCGCACCCAGGTGGGCAGGACGAACCAGCACAGCAGGTACCAGCCGACGACACCGGCCACCAGCCAGGGCACGACGGAGTTGTCGGTGGCGACCCGCAGGACGAGCAGGAGCGCGGCGGTCAGCGTGCCGAGCAGGAGGATCAGCCCGGTGAAGACCAGCCGGGACGCCCACAGGACCGCCCGCGGCTTGATCCTGCGCCCCGCCACGACGCGGTGGAACGCCACCGGCGCGATGAGCGCGCCGGTGGCCGTCGACCCGAGGAGCACCGTCACGACGTAGATCGTCCGGTCGGTGTCGCTCAGCTCCGTGAAGCGTGGCGCGAAGACCACGGTGAGCAGAAAGCCGAACAGGATCTGTACGCCGGTCTGCGCGACCCGCACCTCCTGGATCAGTTCGTTCCACCGCCGGTCGGCCCGCTCGTCCTCCGTCTCCCGGCGGCCGGTCGGGCCGGCCTCGTCCATGTCAGCCACCGGTCTCCGGCCCGTGCCAGACCGTCGTGGCGTTGCAGAACTCGCGGATGCCGTGGCCCGCCAGCTCCCGTCCGTAGCCGGAGCGCTTGACGCCGCCGAAGGGCAGGCCGGGGTGGGAGGCCGTCATGCCGTTGAAGAAGACGCCGCCCGCCTCCAGGTCCCGTACGCAGCGGGCGATCTCGCCCTCGTCGCGGGTCCAGACGTTGGAACTCAGCCCGAACGGCGTGTCGTTGGCCAGCGCCACGGCCTCGTCCAGGTCCGCGACACGGTAGAGCGTGGCCACGGGACCGAACGCCTCCTCGCGGTGGATCCGCATCTCGGGGGTGATGTCGGCCAGGACGGTGGGGGAGTAGTACCAGCCCCGTGTCTGCTCCTTGGGGCGCTGTCCGCCGCACAGGGCGGTGGCACCCCGGGCCAGCGCGTCCTCGACCAGCTCCTCCAGGTCGGCGCGGCCCTGCTCGGTGGAGAGCGGGCCGACGTCGGTGTCCTCGTCCATCGGGTCGCCGACGGTCAGCTCCCGCATACCGGCGACGAAGCGGTCGCGGAAGGCGTCGTACACGTCGGCGTGCACGAGGAAGCGCTTGGCGGCGATGCAGGACTGTCCGTTGTTCTGCACGCGCGCGGTCACCGCGGTCGCGGCGGCGCGCTCGACGTCGGCGCTCGGCAGCACGAGGTAGGGGTCGCTGCCGCCCAGTTCGAGGACCGTCTTCTTGACCTCGTCGCCCGCGATCGACGCCACCGACCGCCCGGCGGGCTCGCTGCCGGTCAGCGTCGCCGCGGCCACGCGCCGGTCGCGCAGGAGGGCCTCGACGGAGCCCGACCCGATCAGGAGCGTCTGGAAGCAGCCCTCGGGGAACCCGGCGCGCGCGAACAGGTCCTGGAGATAGAGCGCGGTCCTCGGCACGTTCGACGCGTGCTTGAGCAGGGCGACGTTGCCCGCCATGAGTGCCGGGGCGGCGAAGCGGACGACCTGCCAGAGCGGGAAGTTCCACGGCATCACGGCGAGGACGACCCCGAGCGGCCGGTAGTGCACGGCCGCCCGGGCGGCGCCCGAGTCGGCGACGTCGGCCGGCGCGGGGCGCTCGTCGGCGAGCAGTGCCTCGGCGTGCTCGGCGTACCAGCGCATGGCCTTGACGCACTTGGCGGCCTCGGCGCGGGCCGCCGTGACGGGTTTGCCCATCTCCAGCGTCATCGTGCGGGCGATGTCCGGGACGTCCTCCTCCAGCAGATCGGCGGCGCGGCCCAGGAGCAGGGCGCGCTCGGCGAAGCCGGTGAGGCGATAGCGGGCGTACGTGGTGTCGGCGGCCGTCAGTCGGCGCTCGATCTCGTCGGGCGCGATCGGCTCGAAGGTCTCGACGGTCTCGCCGGTGGCGGGATCGACCGTGGCGATGGGCATGCGATGCCTCCTCCCGGGCCGCTGGCCAGTGCGGAGCCGGCGGCTCGCGCGGTGGGTGGGACGGGACGGCGTTCTACCGGACGCCGCCGCACCTGAGGCCGGGACGACCAGCCTAGTTCGCCGCGCGCGAGGGGGCACGCCCAGCCGCGCGGCTCCTGTTCCGGCGTCCGGGTGCCCCTTGTGCGGCGAGGTGACACCCGGTCCGCCGTGCCGCGTGCGGGGATTCAGAGGCCGAGCTCGCTGAGGCCGGGGTGGTCGTCGGGGCGGCGGCCGAGGGGCCAGTGGTAGAGGCGGTCGGACGCGCTGATGGGGAGGTCGTTGATGGAGGCGTGGCGGGCGCGCATCAGGCCGTCGTCGTCGAACTCCCAGTTCTCGTTGCCGTAACTGCGATACCACTGGCCCGCGTCGTCGTGCCACTCGTAGGCGAAGCGCACGGCGATGCGGTGGCCGTCGTGGGCCCACAGCTCCTTGATGAGCCGGTAGTCGAGTTCGCGGGTCCACTTGCGGGACAGGAAGCCGACGATGGCCTCGCGCCCGGTGACGAACTCCGCGCGATTGCGCCAGCGGGAGTCCGCGCTGTAGGCGAGGGCCACCTTCTCGGGGTCACGGCTGTTCCAGCCGTCCTCGGCCAGGCGGACCTTCTCGGTCGCGCTCTCCCTGGTGAAGGGCGGGACGGGGGGACGGGCGGCGGTGGACATGGATGGACTCCTCGGTCGCTCCGGGGCGGAGAACGATCGTTCTCTCCTGGCTCGCCACCTTAGGAGAACGCTCGTTCTCGCGCAACGGCGCGCGACCCTCGAGTGCGTAGTAAGGTGAGCGAGAACGCACGTTCTCGACCGGGCGGGAGGCCCCATGGACCACGCGGAGGCCGAGGCCAGACTCCTCGACGCCGCCGAGGCGCTGTTCTACGAACGTGGCATCCAGGCCGTCGGCATGGACCAGGTCCGCACCGCGTCGGGTGTCTCCCTCAAGCGGCTCTACCAGGTCTTCCCGTCCAAGTCGGAGCTGGTGCGGGCCTGCCTGGAGCGCCGCGACCGCCGCTGGCGCGAGCGGCTCGCCGCCTACGTGGACGGCGAGCGGGGCGGGGAGGACCGTGTCCTCGCGGTCTACGACTGGCTGTACGAGTGGTTCACCGAACCCGGCTTCCGGGGCTGCGCCTTCATCAACTCCTTCGGCGAACTCGGCGCCCTCGACCCGGCGGTGGCCGACGCCGTCCGCGCCCACAAGAACGCCTTCAGCGCGTACGTCGCCGGTCTGGTGGCCGACGCGGGCGGCCCGGAGGAGGCCGTCGGACCGCTGGTCCTGCTCGCCGAAGGGGCCATGACGTCCGCCGCGATCTCCGGCTCGCCCGACGCGGCACGCCAGGCCCGGCGCGGTGCGGCGCGGCTGCTGGCCGCGTCGTAGGCTCCGACGGTTCGACACGAGGAGGGGCGATGGCGAAGACGTACCGCGTGCACTTCGGTACGCGCATGATCAACCGTGTGTTCCACACGCTGACCGGGCTCGGCATGGGCAACGGCTACCGGTACAACCTGAGCGTGCGCGGCAGGAAGTCGGGGCGGCTGTACTCCACCCCGGTCGACGTGATGTCGGCCGGCGGCGAGCGCTGGGTCGTGGCGGCCTACGGGGTGGGCGACTGGGTGCGCAACGCGCGCGCGGCCGGGCGGATCGGCCTCAGCAGGGGCGGCCGCTCGGAGAGCGTGGGCGTGGTGGAGCTCGGGCCCGAGGAGAGCGTGCCGGTGCTGCGCCAGTATCTGCGCGAAGTCCCGGTCACCCGGCCCTACTTCGACGTGACGCCCGACTCCTCCGACGCGGAGTTCGCCGCGGAGGCGGCGCGGCACCCGGTGTTCCGGCTGGTGCCGGGCGCGTGAGAAGCCGGGCGTGCCCGTGCGGCGGGCCCGCCCGGCGGGTGGGGCGGCGTCAGCAGCTCAGGTTCGAGCCCGGGGTGGTACCGAGGATCTGGGTGAAGGACTTGTAGCGGTCGATGCGGCTCTGGACCTGGGCGGGGTTGCCGCCGTTGCACTCCAGGGTGCCGTTGATGGCGCGGATCGTCTCACCGAAACCGGCGCCGTTGACCATGGCGTTGTGCGGGGTCATGGTGCCGGGGCCGTTCTGCGTGTTCCAGTACCAAAGGCCCGTCTGCCAGGCGATGGCCGGGTTCTGCTCCACCAGGTAGGGGTTGTTGAGCAGGTCGATGCCGAGCGCGTCGCCCGCGGCCTTGTAGTTGAAGTTCCAGCTCAGCTGGATCGGGCCGCGCCCGTAGTAGGCGGCCTGGCCGGCCGGGCAGCCGTAGGGCTGGGTCTTGTCGCAGTAGTGCGGGTAGTTGCTCTGGTTCTGCTCGACGACGTACTTGAGGCCGCCCGTCTCGTGGCTGACGTTGGCGAGGAAGGCCGCGGCCTCCTGGCGCTTGACGGTGTCGCTGCCGGTGTTCGCGAAGGCCGGGTACGACTTCAGGGCATCGGTCAGGCCCTTGTACGTGTAGAACGGGTTCCGGCTCGGGAACATCTGGTTGAACTGGGCCTCGCTGACGACGAAGCCGGACGGGTCGGGGTTGCCCGGGTCCGTGCCGCCGCCGCAGGTGCCCTGGTCCGTCCACACGTCCGACCTGCCCGGGGTCTCGTTCTGGGTCCACCACTTGGCGGTCCAGTTGTGTCCGTTGTACGAGGCCGACTTGCCGCCCGTGTAGACGGACGTCGCGCTCCACGGCGCGGCGCACTCGGCGGCCGACGCCGTCGTGGCGGCCGGACCCAGGACGATCATCGCGCCGAGCGCGGCCAGCGCGGCCGCGCAGCTGGTGATGCGTTTGATCATGCCAACTCTCCTTACGGGCGGGGCGGGTGGAGGGTCCCGCGCCCACCATGGGGGTGCCGCGACTCAAGCGAAATGGTCTGGACCTGTCAAGGTCTGGACCAAAAAACGGAAAAGTCTCCGGAGGTGGCCGCACGGCGCGTCCGCGCGGCCTCTGCCGGGCCGATGCGGCGCTCAACAGGGCTGATGTGCGGAAGAGTCGGCGGGTGCGGCGGCCCGCGGCCGGGCGCGGACCGAGGTAAAAGATCCGGACCGTCCAGCATGCGGACCGCCGCCGGAGGTCAGGACAGGTAGGCCTCGACCTCACTGAACTGGGCCGCGGGCCAGCCCGAGTTGGCCGTGACGGACAGACGCAGATGGCGCACGCGCGGGCTGTCGGCGGGCAGCGCGACGGTCACCGTGTTCCCGGTCGCGGGGTCGAAGCGGTACGCCTTCGACGCGGCCGGCGTGGCGTAGCCGGACCCGTCGGAGCTGCCCTGGACGGAGAGGGTCTGGGTCCGCGCCTCATAGGCCGCGGCGGGCGGCAGCTTCAGGACGAGCCTGCGCACGGCCTCCGCCTTGCCGAGGTCGACCGTGAGCGACTGCGGGAAGGCGTGGTTCGTGGATTCCCAGTACGACGCCGGGTCGCCGTCGACCGCCCTGCCGGGCGCGTACACGTCGGCGTGGCCGGTCGCGGTGGCGGGACGGCCCTTGGCGAGGTTGCGGCCCGGGTCGGGGTCGGGGTTGCCGCCGCCGTCGGGGACGCTGTAGGCGACGTTCAGCGCGTTCGCCGCCTCCGGCGGCGTGAACTCGACGCTCTGGCCCGCGGAGAGGCGTACCGCCCGGCGGCCCGACGCCTCCGAGGCGGGCGTGCCCTGGGTGTGGTCGGGGTCGATCCTCGTGCCGTCGGTGAGGGCCGTCTCCGCCTCGACGGAGGTGAAGGGGGTGGTGGCGCCCGCGGTCGCCCGAGCGGTGGGCGCGGCGGGGGCCGGGGCCGCGT
>NZ_LIRJ01000491.1 GCF_001419745.1 Streptomyces silaceus
CGAGGGCGCCGCCCTCGTCCTGACCTCCGACCCCACCCTGTGGGCCGAGACGAAGGACGCGCGCGCCAAGCTCGGCCCGGTCCTCCTCTACGACCCCTCCCACCTCTGCGACACCCCGGCCCGGCTGCACTGGTCCCCCACCGCGGGCTGCCAGGACAGGGCGACCGCCGACCAGCGCGCCACCGCCCTCCTCGCCCCGATAAGGCCGACCGCGAAGCTGGACAGCGCCGTGGCCGACACGGCCAGGACCCTGCTGCGCAGCTTCCTGCACGCCGCCGCGGTGGCCGACAAGCCGATGAAGATCGTCCACCGCTGGTCCCAGGGCAACCAGATCCAGGAAGCGGTACGCATCCTCCGTACGCATCCCAAGGCCTCGTCCGGCAGCGCGGGCGAGCTGGAGGCCGCCCTCACCGCGCACGCCGAACGGCGCGATATCGCCCAGGAGTTGACCGCCCGGGCCCTGTCCGCGCTGTTCACCGTCCACGTCCGTGAATCCTGCACACCGAACCGGACGGATGCGCTCACGCTGGATTCCTTCGTGGACGAAGGGGGCACGCTTTTTGTGGTGGGTGAGGCGATCGAGGATCCCAAGTCCCACCAGGGCCCGGGTGCCATGCCTCTGCTGACGGCACTCGCCTCCAGCGTGGTCGAGCACGGCCGGCGCATGGCCGAACGGTCATCCTCCGGTCGGCTCGACCCACCAATGACGCTCGTCCTGGACGACGTCGCCGCGGTGGCCCCGCTGCCCCAGCTGCCGGACCTGCTCGCCACCGGCGCGGACCGCGGGCTGCCGACGCTGGCGCTGCTGCGCTCCCGGGAACAGGGCCGGACCCGCTGGCCGGACAGCGAACTCCCGGTGTCCTAGCGGGACTTCATCTCCGGGCCCGGCTCACCGCTTGCCGCCGTCCACGTCCAGCGTCGTCCCCGTCGTGAACGAGTTCTCCATCAGGTACGCCGCCGCGTGGGCGACCTCCTCGGCCGTGCCGGGCCGCCCCACCGGCAGCCGCCCGGCGATCTCCTCACGGTAGGCGCGGTGTTCCTCGGGGCTCATCAGATGGGCGTGCGTGTCGGTCGGGCCCGGCGCCACCGCGTTGACCCGCAGCGGCGCGAGCTCCATGGCGAGGGACGTCACGGCGGCCTCGACGGCGCCGTTGACCGCGGCGAAGGCGAAGTAGCCCGGGTCGGCCTTGCGGTACAGGTATCCGGAGACGAGCGTGACCGACCCCGTGTCCTTCGGCATGTACGGCAGCGCCGCCCGCAGGCACCGGTACTGCCCCCACCACTTGACCTCGAAGAACTGCCGCACCCGCGCCTCGGTGAGCTCCTCGAAGGGCGCGATCACACTGCCGGACGCGCAGGTGAGGAGATGGTCGATGGTGCCGACCGACCCCATGACCTCCTCGACGGCCGCGCCGTCGGTGACGTCGAGGGCGCGGAACTCCGCCCGGGCTCCCGTCGTCGCGGCGATCCGCTCGGCGTGCGGGCGCACCGCGTCCGCGCTGCGGTCGGTGAGCACGACGCGGGCGCCGCGCCGCGCGACGAGCTCGGCGGTGGCGAGGCCGATGCCGCTGCCCGCGCCGGTGATGACGACGGTGCTGCCGGAGAGATGCACGTGAACCACGTTCCTTCGTTCCTTCGCTCTTTCGATCCTTCGATTCCCAAGGGGAGGCCTCCCTTCGCTTCGAGTCTCACAGCTGAAGCACCTCTTGACCTTCGAAATCCCGGTGCATAATCGTGCGATGCACGATGACGCAAAGGGCCCGGGGACCGGTGCCGCCGCCGGAACCGGAACCGGCTGCCACTGCACCGACACCGCGGACGCCCCCTGCGCCGACGGCCTGATCCGCTACCGCGCCGCCGTCGTCAAGGGGTGCCTGCCGCGCGCGACGGCGCCCCACTGCCTCGTACGCCTGGGTCTGCTGACGCCGCCCCCGGACGACCCGGACGTCCTCGTGCCGGTGTCGCCGAACGTCGCGGAGTCCGAACTGCTGCATCCGATACGGGAGTTGCTGGACGCCCAGCAGGACAGGCTGCGGTCGGTCAGCTCCGGTTTCTCGCCGGTCCACGCGATCTACCGGGCCGCGCGGCGCGACGCCCAGGACTGGCTGACGGTCTTCGACGGCGCGGACGCCGTCCCCGCGCTCCTGGAGCAGGCCATGCGGGAATGCCGCTCGGAGCTGCTGACCATCCGGGCGACGGACGGGATCACGGTCCCGGCCGGCGTCACCCACCGCGCCCTCTTCCCGCACGCGGCCCGCACGCACGCCGCGCGGTGGCGGCACCTCCAGGACATCGAGCGGTCGGGTGGCAGCGTCCGCACCCTGCAGCAACCGACCGGCCGGCTCGTCGTGTGCGACCGGAGCGTCGCCTACCTCGTCGACCAGGGAGCGGTGGAGGTCCGCCATCCGGCCGTCGTCGCCCACCTCGCCGCCGCCTTCGACGAGGCGTGGGAGCGGGCGCGGCCGTTCTCGGAGACGACCGCCGCCCGCGCCCACGATCCGCTGATCCTCGACGAGGCCCGCCGCGCGGTGACAAAGCTGCTCGTGTCCGGCCTCACGGACGACGCCATCGCGCGCCGCCTCGGGGTGTCGCGGCGCACGGTGGCGGGCCATGTCGCCGCCATCTCCAGGGAGTTGGGCTCACAGTCCCGGGCCCAGCTCGGCTATCTCATCGCCCGCGCGGAGCCGGACCTGTAGGAGCCGGCCCCGTAGCGGCCGTACCCGTGGGAGCCGGCCGCGTACGGCCGAACCGCCGAAGAACACCCCCGCCGTCCCGGCGGAAACGACGACAGCGCAGACTCACTGACGCTCCCTCCACCAACTGTCCCCAGCACGACCGTTCTTGAGGAGTACGTCATGACCACCACGCCGGACACCACCGCCGCCGCGCCCCTGCGCCTCGCCGTCGTCGTCGGCTCCAACCGCGACGGACGCTTCGGGCCCACCGTCGCCGACTGGTTCACCGCCCTCGCCGAGCAGCACACCGGCTTCACCGTCGACGTCATCGACGTCGCCGCCCTGGACCTGCCCGACGCCCACCCGGCCTGGGGCACCGAACCCACGCCCGCCCAGGCCGCGCTCGCCGAACGGGTCGACGCCGCCGACGCGTACGTGGTGGTCACACCGGAGTACAACCACAGCTTCCCCGCCGGGCTCAAGCACTTCATCGACCTGCACCGCACCGAATGGGAGGCCAAGGCCGTCGGCTTCGTCTCCTACGGCGGCACAAGCGGCGGCCTGCGCGCCGTCGAACAGCTCCGCCTGGTCTTCGCCGAGCTGCACTGCGCCACCGTCCGCGACGGCGTCAGCTTCCACGGCGCCTGGGACCACTTCGGCGAGGGCGGCCGCGCCCACGACAAGGACGGCGCGCCCGGCGCCGCCAAGGTCATGCTCGACCAGCTGGCCTGGTGGGCGAAGGCCCTGCGCACGGCCCGCGCGGAGAACCCGTACCGCTAAGGCCTCTTGAGCACCATCTCGTACTCCCGCGCGGAGGGGTCGCCCGGTACCGGGACGGCCCCTCCGCTGCGTACGAAACCGAAGCGGCTGTAGAACGCCTGCGCCCGCGGATTGCCCTCGTGGACGTACAACCGCACCTGCTCGAGCCCCTCAAGGGACCACGCCCACGCGACGGCCGCCTCGAACAGCGCCTCCGTCACCCCGGTCCCCCGCTGCTCGGGCCGCACGAAGACGCCCACGACATGCGCCTGGCGCTGCTCGATCACCCCGCCGAAGACGTCGTCCGCCCCCGCCTCCTCGACGAGCACCGTCACCGAGCCCGCCCAGTCGCCGTGCGGACCCTCGGCCACGAACTGCCGCGCGAGCAGCCCACGCGAGGCCCCCTCCGCACGCTCCTGCCAGTAGGAGTCCGGCTTCGCGGCGGCGTCCTCGTACGTCTCCAGAAAGGCGACCGGAGCCGCCGGATCGCGCAGCGCGGCCAGGCGCAGCTCCCTGACCCGCGGCCACTCCTCGGCGCGGACGGCCCGTACGACGTACTCATGTTCCATGCCGCGATCCTAAGTTCCCCGGACGCGACCCTCAGAAGGTCCCCGGACGCGACCCTCGAAAGGTCCCCGGACGCGACCCTCAGACGTTCCCCGGGCACACCCCTCAGGGTCCCCGTCGTACCCAGGTACTACCGCCCGCGCCCGCTTCCCGCCCCCGGTCCGACGATCCACGCCCCCGCGCACGCCAGCATCGGGACCATGATGAGGGCATACGGACTGACCAAGCGCTACGGCGACAAGACCGTCGTCGACGACCTCGGCTTCGAGGTCCACCCCGGCACCGTCACCGGCTTCCTCGGCCCCAACGGCGC
>NZ_LIRJ01000492.1 GCF_001419745.1 Streptomyces silaceus
CCGGCCGGGGGTGGTCGGCGCTTCATGGGGCGGGGGTGAACTTGGCGGACGGCCTGCGGGCCGGTGCCGCGGTTGGTCAGAATGTGGCATGGCCATCCGTCGCCTCAGCTACCGGCTCGGTCAGGAGCCGGACACCGGAACCCGTTTTCTGGTCCCCGCCGCCGCGGGAGACCCGCGGGAAGAGCAACTCGCGCCCGGCGAAGGCGGGTTGAGTGATGTCGTCGAGCGTCTGATCGGCACCGGGTCCGAGCTGAGCTACAGCCTGCTCCCGGACGGCGGCCGGCTGCTGTGCGCGGCCCTGCCGGGGCAGCGGGTCGAGGCGCTGCACCTGAGCGCCGACACCCCGGGACCCGGACCCGTCTGGCCGATCGACACCTGGCGCTCGGACACCTGGGAGCCGGGCGCCGAGGACACGCTCGGTGCCGGGTTCGTCGAGTCCGAGTTACCCGTGCCCGAGGCGCACGTCGACCGCGAGATCCTCGTGGAGTTCGCGCGGTCCCGTGCCGAGCGCGTGGCGCCGTTCCTCACCGATGTGCGACGCCTGTTCGAGGACCCGGCGGGCCGGCAGATCGTCCTCGTGGAGGAGGACTCCGAGAGCGTGGCCCGCTGGGTCGCGCTCGCCTGCGCCTCGCTGCCCGAGGCGTACGTACCCGAGCTGACGTTCACCACCTGGACCACCGACCCGCACGGCGCGCCGCAGCAGATCATCGGCATCGGCCCGGACGTGGAGTTCGACCGGTCCGACGACGCGACGGTCGAGTACCTGTACCGCGTCCACGACGCCACGGGCGGTCCCGAGAGCCCGGCCGCCGAGTTCGACGCCTGGGCCCAGCTGACGGCCGAGCGGTGGCTCGCGGGCAATCCGCCGCGCCCCGAGCCCGGCGCNNCCGGCGCGGCGGCCGCGCCCGAGGGGCCCTTCGCCCTCATCCCGCTGATCTCGGGCGCGGCGACGGGGCGTGCGCACGCGAAGGGAGAGAGCGAGGGCGACCCGCGGACGGCGGCCCCCGCCCCCTCCGGCGCCGATCTCGCGGGGCTCGGCGGCGACTCCCTGCGCGCCGTCGTCGAGGCCTTCACCCAGTCCGTGAGCAGGGGCGAGACCGACCCCCGCACCCTCGACGAACTCGACCGGCTCTGCCGCGGGCTCGACGGCGACCACGCCCTCGCCGCCCGGCCGCTCGCCCTCGCCCTCGTGCGGCGCCGGCTGGACGCGGCCCGCACCCGCGGCACCCTGCCCGACCTGAGCGCGTTCGAAGGACTGCCGCTCGGCCAGGAGGCCTGGCGGGAGCTGCGCGAGGAGTACGGCGCCCGCGCCGACGACGCCCTGCGCGCCCGCCTCCGCGACGCCATCCCCGCATGGACGGAGCCGCTGCGCCTGGCCCTCGCGGTCGGCGCGGACGGCGGCCCGGGTCTCGCCGAGGCCATGGACCGCCTCGCGAGCGCGCTGCTGCACCCCGAGCGGCGCGACTGCCGGCACGCCGTCCAGGTCCTCACCGACCTGAATCACGTCGCCTTCACGCGCCGGGTGCTGCGCCTGCTCATCGTCGACTTCACCGAGCGCAAGCTCGACCGCCTGCGGGAGCTCGCCAACTCCCCCCAGGGCGACTGGCTGTGGAGCCATCTCGACGACGCGCCGCTCACCGTCCGCCTCGCCGCGGCCGCCGCCCGCTGGAGCGGCCCCCCGGACCACCTGCGCGGCGCGCAGCTCTTCGACCGGCTCACCGAACTCCTCCCCGGCAACCGCGTCGACAACGTCAAGACGCTGAAGCTCCTGTGGCGCCTGGTGTGGCGCAACACCCCGCCGGACCGGGCCGAACAGCCCTGGGTCGCCCGCACCTGCACGCCCCGCCTGATCGTCGAGGCGGGCCTCGGCCGCCGCGTCATGGGCTGGGTCCGGTCGCCGGACCGCTGCGACACGGAGCTGGTCGAGTTCGCCAGGGTCATGCGCAGCGACGGCCAGCTGGGCGCCGGCGACCGCGACACCGCCGACCTCCTCGTGACCGCCCAGGACCTCGTCGACGGCCGACTGGCCCTGAGCAAGGCCTCCGTCGGCCGCGTCCGGGAGCTGAACCGCAAGGTGTTGCCGCTTCAGGAGGTCCTGCGGCAGGGCGTCGACGAGAGGCTGGGCCGCGCCCTCGCCGGGGCGAACCCCCGCGACGTGCGCGAGGCGCACGGACTCCAGATCCTCGTCATCGCCGGCCCCCACCTGCTGCGGGCCTACCGCGCCCACCTCCTCGACGGGCGGGAGTGCGAGCGGATGGAGCGCGAACTGCCGGACAAGCCGCATGAGTTGGCTGCCTACTACCACATCTGGCGGCCCCGGCGGCGGCACGGCGTCACCCCCGAGTGGCGCGAGGTGGCCGCGGAACTCCTCGACCACGCCCTCGCGCCGGTCCTCGCCCGGCTCGACGACCATCGCCTCGGGCAGGTGGCCACCGTTCTCGAACGCGAGGGCCAGGACGTACAGGAATGGACGGCCTGGCGCCATCGGGTGGCCCAGAAGGAGGGCTGACCGTTCCGCACGGTGACCCGGAGGGCGCGGGGGACTCCTCCCGCCGGCTCCGGGCCCCCGCTCCATCGCCCGCGACGCACGAACCCCGCACGACCCTCCCCGAGAACCTCGGTACGACCCTCCCCACGAAAGGACCAGCGTGAGCGACACGACACAGACCGTCGCCGACAACTTCCCCGGCGGCAGCATGGCGAGCCGTCCCGTGCACTTCATCTGGATGCTCGACTGCTCGGGCTCCATGGGTGTGAACGGCAAGATCGGCGAGCTGAACTTCGCCATCCGCGAGGCCATTCCGGAGATGCAGCAGGCCGCCGAGTCCAACCCCGCGGCGTCGCTGCTCGTGCGCGCCATCACCTTCGCCAGCGGGGCGAGCTGGCACGTCAGCGAGCCCACCCCGGTCGACCAGTTCTCGTGGGAGGACGTCCACATCTACGGCGGCACGGACATGGGCGCCGCGTTCAAGCTGGCGGCCGGCGCGCTGCAGACCCCGCCGATGCCGCAGCGCGCCCTGCCGCCGGTGCTCGCCCTCGCCTCCGACGGCCAGCCCACCGACGACTGGCGTGCCGGTCTGCGCGCCATCGACGGCACCCCGTGGGGCAAGCGCGCGGTGCGCGTCGCCGTGGCCATCGGCGACGACGCGGACAAGAGCATGCTCAAGGAGTTCCTCGGCAACCCCGAACTGGAGCCCCTCCAGGCGAAGAACCCGCGCCAGCTCGCCGCCGCGATCCGCTGGATGTCCACCGCGGTCGTCAAGGACGCCTCCACGCCGAAGGTCGACGACGGCTCCAAGCCCACGACGCCCATCGACGTGCCGTCGCTGACCAAGGGCGAAGACGACATCTGGTGACCGGGCCGGAGACGACGACCAGACCCGAACGGGCAGTGGTGCACTGGATACTCCTGAGCGGCGCGGTCAAGGGCGTGGCGAAGAAGTACAGCCAGGACCGCGGTGCCGCCCTGCCCGTGGCCGGGGGGCGCGCGGCCGTCCTCGCGGTCGCCGACGGGCACGGCAGCGCCGCGCACTTCCGCAGCGACCTCGGCGCGCGCTGGGCCGTCGAGGAGTTCACGGCGTGCGCGCGGGCCTTCGCGGACGAGGCGGTCCGCGTCGGCGAGGACGCGGCGGGCTGGCCCGCCCTGCGCGCGGAGGCGCGCCGGCTGCCGCAGCAGGTGGGGCACCGCTGGCACGAGCGCGCCCTGGTGCACGAGTGCAACTCGCCCTCGCACGGCGCCCGTTCGCCGCGCGAGGCGGCCCGCATCCGGCCTCCGGAGCAGCCCGGGGTGCCGGACCTCGCCGCGTACGGCAGTACCCTCATCGGGGCCGTACTGACCGAACACATGCTGTTCTGCTGGCAGTTGGGTGACGGCGACGTCGTGCTCGTGGACGCCGACGGCACCCCGCACACCCCGCTCTCCACCGGACCGGACATGGGGGACGAGACCGACTCGCTCTGCGAGCCCGAGCCCTGGCGCAAGATGCGCTCGCACTGGCAGCCCTTCACGGGGGGCGCGCCGCCGTGCGTGCTGCTCTCCACCGACGGGCTCTCCAAGAGCTTCGCCGACGACCAGGGCTTCCTGGACTTCGCCACCGGCCTCGGCGAGCGCGCCGCCCAGCAGGGCGTGGCGGCGGTGCAGGACCAGCTCCCGGACTGGCTGGGGCGGGCCGCCAAGTTCTCCGGGGACGACACGACCCTCGTGGGCGCCGTCGCGGCGCCCCCGCAGCGCAGCGACGACTGATAGGGCAGAGAGGAACAGAATGGTGAACGGCATGCTCGCCGCCGGAAAGACCCTGGTGGCCGAGTCGGGGGAGAAGCTCAAGGTCGCCGAGCTCTTCGGCTCAGGCGGCCAGGGCGAGGTCTACCGCGTCACGTCGCCCACCGGCGACCAGGCGGTGAAGTGGTACTACCCCCAGCTCGCCGACGCCCGCCAGCGGGAGATCCTCGAAGGGCTCATCGCCAAGGGCTGGGACGACCCCCGCTTCCTGTGGCCGCGCTCCATCGTGATGGACCCCGAGGGCAGGCAGCCCGGCTTCGGGTACGTCATGGACGTACGGCCCGCGCGGTTCTGCGATCTGCCCGCGCTGTTCCGCCGCGACCCCTCGGTGTCCGCCGCGACCATGCGCACCCTGGTGACCGTGGCGCTGCACACCGTCGAGGCCTACCGCGCCCTGCACTCGCGCGGCATCGCCTACCGCGACATCAACTGGGGCAACATCTTCTTCGACCCGCGCACCGGTGACGTCCTGGTCTGCGACAACGACAACGCCGTCGTGGAGGGCGCGGAGGCCGCCGTCGCGGGCACGATGGACTTCATGGCGCCCGAGCTGGTGCGCGGCGAGAAGGGCCATCAGCCCGGGACGCAGAGCGACCTGCACTCCCTGGCCGTGCTGCTCTTCCTGCTCCTGATGAACGACCACCCGTTCAACGGCGCGCTGGCCCTGAAGATCCGCTGCATGGACGAGGCCGCCAAGCGGCGCCTGTACGGCACCGACCCGGTCTTCGTCTACGACCCGGCCGACACCCGCAACCGCCCGGTGCCCGGCGAGCAGCCGACCGTCGAGGCGACCTGGGGCGCGCTGCCGCAGATCCTGCGGGACCTGTTCATCCGGACGTTCACGGACGGGCTGCGCAGCCCCAAGCTGCGGGTGCGCGAGACGCAGTGGCGCGACGCGCTCAGCCAGGTGCTCGACTCCATCACCCAGTGCGGCGTCTGCGGCAAGCAGAACATGACCCAGCCGGACGGCGCGCCGCCGGACTGCTGGAAGTGCCGCCGCACGCTGACGCTGCCGCCCCGTCTCGAACTGGTCACCGGCACGGGTACGCTGCGCACCCGGCGCGGCATCCGGCTCGCCCCCAACGCCCGGGTCTACGCCCATCACCTGCGCGACGACCCCGAGCGCCACGACTTCACCGCGGTGGTCGGCGAGGTCACCGAACACCCGCAGCAGCGCGGCCGGTTCGGCCTGACCAACCACACGTCGTCCGTGTGGACGGCCCGCAAGGACGACGGCACCGTGCGCGACGTGGACCCCGGCAAGACCATCGCGCTGCGGTCCGGTCTGCTCATCGAGTTCGGCGGCGGAACGGAGGCCGTGGTCAAGGAGTAGGGCCCACGGCCCGGTGGCCCGCACAGGCCACCGGGCCGGGTCCGCGTACCGCCTACGACCACCAGGTCCGCCACAGCCGCCACCAGGCCCGCCAGCGGGGTGGCGGCTGTGGCGGAC
>NZ_LIRJ01000493.1 GCF_001419745.1 Streptomyces silaceus
GCGGGGCGGCGGCGGAACCGGCCGCCGTCGGCGCGAGCACCGCGCCGGCCAGGGCGAGGACGACGAGGATCCGGGGGGTGCGCAGTGGTCGAAGGATCATGGACCGAGCCTGCGGTCCACGAGGGGGTCCCGCTCACCGGATTGGGCCGGACAGGCTCTACGGTGACCCGTGTGACTGCCTCCATCGATGACCCGCACCTGTCCGACACGCCCGGCCGCTCCGGCCCCACCGCGACCACCGAGGCCGAGCCGCGCGACGTGGGCCGGGTCCGCACCGAGTACGCGCCGGAGCACGACGGCGACCCCGATCCGGGCGAGATCGTCTGGACGTTCGTGCCGTTCGAGGAGAACGACGGGCGCGGCAAGGACAGGCCGGTGCTCGTGGTCGCCCGGGAGGACTCCGGCACGCTGCTCGCCGTACAGCTGTCCAGCAAGCGGCACGACGACGACCGCGAGTGGGTGCCGATCGGGAGCGGGCCGTGGGACCGCGAGGGACGCGACTCGTGGGTGGACGTCGACCGGGTGCTGCGGGTGCACGAGCGCGGGATGCGGCGCGAGGCGTGCGCGCTCGACCGGATGCGCTTCAACCTCGTCGTACGCCGCCTCCAGGAGCGCTACGGCTGGCGCTGACCAGCCCCGCTCTCCCGGGCGAACGCCCTCTCGAAGGCGCCGCGCGTCACCGCGCCCCTGGTGCGGTCGAGCACGCCGAAGACGACGTGCGCGAACAGCCCGGCGAACCGGCCGCCTTCGCCCAGCAGCGCCCGGAAGGCTCCCGCGACCTGCGCGGGGTCGTTCATGAAGACGCCGCAGCCCCACGCGCCCAGCACCAGGCGGCGGTACCCGCACGCGGCCGCCGTCTCCAGGACCCGCTCGGCGCGCGCGGCCAGGGCGGCCGGGATGTCGGCGGTGCGCTCGGGGGTCCGCCGGCGGATCACCCCGGCGTTCGGCGCCGCCGACGTCAGGAAGCCGACGGTGTACGCCGCGTCGAGGAGCCGGCCGCGGTCGTCCCGGAAGACCGGGACACCGGGCGAGTGGATCACGCGGTCGCTGTAGAAGGGGTCGCGGTCGGCGCGGTGGTGGTCGTAGAACGCGCGGGCGCCGATCAGGCAGGCGTGGAGCGCGGAGGCCCGGCACAGGGCCTCCTCCTGCGCCTGTGCGCCGTTCAGGTATCCGCCGCCCGGGTTGCGCGCGGACGAGAAGTTGAGGACCGCGACCGGTGAGGCGTCCTCGTCCGTGAGCCGGGCGGCCGCCTCCAGGCTGCTCTCGCCCGTGACCTCGAAGCGGGTGGGGACGGGCGCGCGGTCCGGTACGGGTACCGGCTCCGGCCCGAACTGCCGGGTGCCGGCGCGGGCCGCGGCCACCGCGTCGGCGATGACCACCGTCCGTCCGCCCGGCGCGGCATACTCCCCCGCGGCGACGATCCGCTCCGTATCCTGCGCCTGTGCGCGCAGCCGGGCGCTCATGCCCGCACCCCCGTGTCGTTCATGAACGCATGGTGAGCTGCGCGTGTCGGGCGGCGCAACAGAAATACCTGGTGGGCGAACGACACCAGGGGCACTCTTGTGCGAACGCCCCGGAGGGTTTTGGGTGTTACGAGCAGCATCTACGGAAGGAATCCCCGACATGTGCGAGGGAGACTGTACGAAGCACCGAGCGCCACAGTCCGTCCAGGCGCGTGACACGGTGTCCGAGGCGGAGGTCGAGGCGCTGGTCCGCGGCATCTGCTTCAAGACCGGACCGCCCCGCACCACGGGCGTCGAACTGGAGTGGCTCGTCCACGAGCCCGGACTGCCCCACCTGCCCGTGCCGACCGCACGCCTCGAAGAGGCCTACGCCGCTCTGCGGGCCCTGCCCCTGAACTCGTCCGTCACCGTCGAACCCGGCGGCCAGCTGGAGCTCAGCTCGCTGCCCGCCGCCTCGCTGACGGACCTCCTCTCGGCCATGCGGGCCGATCTCCGCGCCGTGCGCGACGCGTTGAGCTCACGCCGCCTCACCCTCAGCGGGTTCGGCGCCGACCCCTGGCGCCCGCCGTCGCGGATCCTGCGCGAGCCCCGCTACGACGCCCTGGAGTCCTGCCTCGACCGCGGCGGCCCCGCGGGCCGCCGCATGATGTGCTCCACCGCGTCCGTCCAGATCTGCCTGGACGCCGGGTACGAGGAACCGGGTCCGCTCGGCTACGCGCGCCGCTGGCGCCTCGCGCACCTGCTCGGCGCCGTCCTGGTCGCCGCGTTCGCCAACTCGCCGCTGCAGGAAGGGCGGCCCACCGGCTGGCGGTCCACCCGGCAGGCCGTGTGGGCGGGCATCGACCCCGGCAGATCCGGCGCCCCGCCGCTCGACGGGGAGCCCCGCGAGACCTGGACCCGGCACGCCCTCGACGCGCCGGTCATGTGTGTCAAGAGAGGCCCCGACGAGGGTCCCTGGAGCGTGCCCGAGGGGCTCAGCTTCCGCGCCTGGACCCGCGGCGGCACGCCGCGCCCGCCCACCCGCGACGACCTCGACTACCACCTGACCACGCTGTTCCCGCCGGTCCGCCCGCGCGGCCACCTGGAACTGCGCATGGTCGACGCGCAGCCCGGCGAGGACGGCTGGATCGTGCCGCTCGCCGTGACGAGCGCGCTGTTCGACGACCCGGAGGCGGCGGAGTCCGCCTACCGCGCCGTCAAGCCGCTCGCCGAGCGCGACGGGCCCCCGGGCACGCCGCCCGCGCCGCACAGCCCGCTGTGGCTGGACGCGGCGCGCCACGGCCCCGCCGACCCCGAACTGCGCGAGGCCGCCGTCGCCTGCTTCGCCGCCGCCGTCGCCGCGCTGCCCCGCATGGGCGCGGACGCCGACGTGCGCGACGCCGTCGCCACCTACGCCGACCAGTACGTCGCGCCGGGCCGCTGCCCCGCCGACGACCTGCTCGACGCCGTGCGCGACACCCCACGCCTTCATGCCGCACCTGGGAAGGACTCCCGCCGATGACCGGCCCCACCGCCGATGACCCGGAGGCCCTGAGGGAGCGCGCGCTGAGCGCGCTCCTGGCCGCACGCGACCGCACCACCCTCCTCACCACGTGCGTGGACGAGGCCGAACTCACCGCACAGCACTCGCCGTTGATGTCGCCGCTGGTCTGGGACCTCGCGCACATCGGCAACCAGGAGGAGCAGTGGCTGCTGCGCGCGGTCGCGGGCCGCGACGCCATGCGGCCCGAGATCGACCCGCTCTACGACGCCTTCGAGCACCCGCGCGCCGAGCGGCCGAGCCTGCCGCTGCTCGCGCCCGCCGAGGCCCGCGGCTACGCGGCCGAGGTCCGGGGCCGCGCCCTCGACGTCCTCGCCACCACGCCCCTGCACGGCACTCCGCTCACCGACGCGGGCTTCGCCTTCGGGATGATCGCGCAGCACGAGCAGCAGCACGACGAGACCATGCTCATCACGCACCAGCTGCGCGCGGGCGCCACCGCGCTCACCGCACCCGACCCCGAGCGCGGCGAGCCCTTCACCGGCCCTGCCGACGTCCTCGTCCCCGGCGGCCCGTTCACGATGGGCACGTCCACCGAGCCGTGGGCGCTGGACAACGAACGCCCGGCGCACCACCGCATCGTCCCGCCCTTCCTCATCGACACCACGCCGGTGACGAACGCCGCGTACCAGCGCTTCATCGACGACGGGGGCTACGAGGAGGAGCGCTGGTGGGCCCCGGAGGGCTGGGCGATGGTCCGTCAGAACGGGCTCGTCGCGCCGCTGTTCTGGCGGCGCGAGGGCGGTCAGTGGCTGCGCCGTCACTTCGGGACGGTCGAGCCGGTGCCGGGCGACGAGCCGGTCCTGCACGTCAGCTGGTACGAGGCCGACGCGTACGCGCGCTGGGCGGGCCGCCGGCTGCCCAGCGAGGAGGAGTGGGAGAAGGCGGCGCGGTACGACCCGGTGGCCGACCGGTCGATGCGCTACCCGTGGGGCGACGCGGACCCCACGCCCGAGCGTGCCAACCTCGGCCAGCGCCATCTGCGTCCCGCGCCCGCGGGCAGCTACCCGGCGGGCGAATCACCGCTCGGCGTGCGCCAGTTGATCGGTGACGTGTGGGAGTGGACGGACTCCGGCTTCCTGCCCTACCCGGGGTTCGCCGCCTTCCCCTACCGCGAGTACTCCGACGTCTTCTTCGGCGGCGACTACAAGGTGCTGCGCGGCGGCGCGTTCTCCGTCGACGCGGTGGCCTGCCGGGGCACGTTCCGCAACTGGGACCATCCCGTGCGGCGGCAGATCTTCGCCGGGTTCCGCACGGCGCGGGACGCCGGTCCCGCCGACACCGCGGAGCGTGTCTGATGTGCCGTCATCTGGCCTACCTGGGGCCGCCGCAGCCGCTCGGCGACCTCCTGGTGGAGCCGGCGCACAGCCTCTACCGCCAGTCGTGGGCGCCTCGCATGCAACGGCACGGCACCGTCAACGCCGACGGTTTCGGCGTGGGCTGGTACGCGGAGGGGGACCCCGTCCCGGCGCGCTACCGCCGCACCGGACCCGTCTGGGGCGACCAGTCGTTCGCCGACCTGGCCCGGGTGGTGCGCTCCGGCGCGCTGCTCGGCGCCGTGCGCGACGCGACGGTCGCGGGTGCGGACGGGGAGGCCGCGGCGGCGCCGTTCGCCGCCGGGCCGTGGCTGTTCAGCCACAACGGCGCGGTCGCGGGCTGGCCCCGCTCGCTCGCCCCGCTCACCCGCGACCTGCCGCCCGAGGACCTGCTCTCGATGGAGGCTCGCTGCGACTCCGCGCTGGTGTGGGCGCTCGTCCTGCACCGGCTGCGGCGCGGCGACGAGGAGGGCCAGGCCCTCGCGGACACCGTCCTGGAGGTCGCGGAGGCGGCCCCGGGGTCGCGCCTCAACCTCCTGCTGACCAACGGCGACACGATCGCCGCGACCACCTGGGGCGACACGCTCTGGTGCCTCGCGGAGCCCGGCCGCCGCACCGTCGTCGCCTCCGAGCCCTACGACGACGACCCGCACTGGCGCGAGGTGCCCGACCGCACCCTGCTCGCCGCCAGCCGCACCGACGTACTGCTGACACCGCTCAAGGAGCCACCTGCGTGAGCCCGTACCTGCTGACCCGCACCCTGCCCGAGGACGCCACCGACGCCGCGCTGCGCGCCGACGTGCTGCACGGGCTGACCCGCACCCCGAAGTCGCTGCCGCCCAAGTGGTTCTACGACGCGCGCGGCAGCGCCCTCTTCGAGGAGATCACCACGCTGCCCGAGTACTACCCGACGCGCGCCGAGCGGGAGATCCTGGTCGACCGGTCCCCCCGCATCGCGGAGGTGACGGGCGCACGCACGCTGATCGAGCTGGGCTCGGGGTCCTCGGCGAAGACCCGCCACCTGATCGACGCCCTGGCTTCCCTGCACACCTACGTCCCCGTCGACGTGAGCGAGAGCGCGCTGACCGGCGCCGCGAACACCCTGCTCGCGCAGCGCCCCTCGCTCGACGTGCACGCCCTGATCGCCGACTTCACCCGCGGGCTCGCGCTGCCGGGCACGCCGGGGCCTCGGCTGATCGCGTTCCTCGGCGGCACGATCGGCAATCTGCTGCCCGCCGAGCGCGCCGCGTTCCTCTCCTCCGTCCGCGGGCTCCTCTCCCCCGGCGACGCGCTGCTGCTCGGCACGGACCTGGTCAAGGACGAGTCGGTGCTGGTCACCGCGTACGACGACGGGGCGGGCGTGACGGCCGCGTTCAACAAGAACGTGCTCACGGTGATGAACCGCGAGCTGGGCGCGGACTTCGACCAGGACGCCTTCGAGCACGTCGCCGTCTGGGACCGCGAGCGGGAGTGGATCGAGATGCGGCTGCGCTCGACGGCCGATCAGACGGTGAAGATCCCCGCGCTCGACATGACGGTCGACTTCACCGCGGGCGAGGAGCTGCGCACGGAGATCTCCGCGAAGTTCCGCGAGGACGGCGTACGCACCGAACTGGCAGCCGCCGGGCTGAAGCTGACGCACTGGTGGACGGACGCGAGGGGGCGCTTCGCGCTGTCCCTGAGCACGGTGGAGTAGGCCGGGCGGGCGCGGAGGGAAAGACCCGGCCGGTGGCTGTCCCGCCGCCCCCGGCCGGGCCGCCGTCACAGTCCGCCGAGGGACAGCTCCCTGGTGATCCGGCGCGAGGCGTCGCGGGCCTCGGTCGCCGGGTCGCCGCCGGTGAGGACCTTCGTCATGTAGCCCTTGATGGGGTTGTCCGCCTCGACGCCCGCCCAGCGCGGCGAGTTGGGGGTCGCCCGGCCGTTGGCGGCACCGACGGCCATCGCCGCGGCGCCCTCCTCGCCGGCGACGGCGGAGGCCAGCTTCGCCTTGTTCGGGACGTAGTTCATGGTCCGCGCCAGGTCGGTCTGCCACTTCTTGCCCGCCAGTGCCTCGATCACCTCGACGGCGCCCTTGTGGTCGTCGCTGCGGTCGGGCACGACGAGGTCGGAGCCGCCGGTGAAGACCGCGCCGGGCTTGCCCGCCGTCTTGCCGGGGACGGGGAAGTAGCCGAGCTTGCCCTTCAGGTCGGGGTTCTTCTCCTCGATGGCGCGGGCCGCGCCGGGCACCGCGATGATCTGGGCGACGTCGCCGCGCGCGAAGACACCGGTCTGCGCCGGGTGCTCCTCGTCGGCGTCGCGCGGGCCGTTCCCGAGCGCCTGGAGACGCTGGTAGAACTCCATGCCGCGCAGCGCCTGGGGCGAGTGCAGGCTGCCGCGCCAGTCGCCGGACGACTCCTTGGTCTCCTTGGCGAGGTCGCCGCCCTCGTCCCAGATGAACCCGGCGAGGGTGTACCAGTCCTGACCGGCGAGATAGATGCCCTGGTTGCCGCCCGCGTCGAGCTTCTGCGTGTCCGCGATCCACTCCTCGCGGGTGCGCGGCGGGCGCGTGATGCCGGCGTCCTCGAAGAGTTCCTTGTGGTAGATGACGACGCGGTTGGCGGCGTACCAGGGGATGCCGTACTGGGCGCCCTTGTAGCGCCCGGGCTCGGCGAGGCCGGGCAGCCAGTCGTCCATGCCGAGGTCCCGTGCGGACTCCAGCGTCAGGTCGTACAGGCCGCCCTCGTCGACGTACTGCGCGACCTGGGTGTTGCCGACCTCGATGACGTCGGGACCGTCGCCGCCCTCCTGCTTGAGCGCCTTCTTCACCTTGGCGCCGATGCCGGTCCACTCCTGGACGCGGATGTCCAGGTCGATGTCGCCGTGCTCCTTCTCGAAGTCCTTCGTGAACCGCTCGACGAACTCGGGCGAGGCGCTGCCCCGCATCAGCCACACGGTCACGGTCCTGGTGTCGTCACCGCCGGGCAGCATGCCGCACCCGGAGAGCAGGACGGTGGAGGAGAGAGCGAGGGCCAAGGGCATGGCGGCGCGTCTGAGGGGCTTCACGTGGGTCACTTTCTGCCTGCGAACAGGGAAGGGCAGCCCGACGCGGGGGGTGAGCACGTGGCTCGAACGGGTTATGGCTGGATTCTGGTCTGTACCAATGAGTCGGTCAAGGGGCCTGCGTCACCTCGCGCGCCCGCGTGGCCTGGGGCACGGTGGAATGACGTCACCTCACGGCGTCACCGCACGCCGTCGTCACGGCCGGGAGGACTTTCCCATGTCGAACCACACGTATCGGGTCACCGAGATCGTCGGGACGTCCCACGAGGGCGTGGATCAGGCGATCCGCAATGGCATCGCGCGTGCGTCGCGGACGCTGCGCTCACTGGACTGGTTCGAGGTGACGCAGGTGCGGGGGCACATCGAGGACGGGGAGATCCGGCACTACCAGGTCGGCCTGAAAGTGGGGTTCCGGCTGGAGGACGACGCGTAGGCGCGGCTCCGGCCCGGGTACGTCCCGGTCCCCGTACGCCCCTCCTCCGGTGCGTCGCCTCACGTACGCCCTTCCCTCTCCTGCGCGTCCTTGAGGTCCTCCGAGGCCGTCGCCCACCGCGCCCGTACGACCCGGAAGCCCGCCCGCTCCGCCTCGTCGCACACCAGTTCGTCGTCGTCCACCAGCATGCGGATCTCCCGCTTGCGGGAGAGGTTCCTGAGGACGTCCAGCTTGGTGCGGCAGGCGGGCCGCCGGTCGTGGTCGCGCCGCATCCAGACGCGGCCCCGCGGCAGGCCCTGCCGGGCCAGCCACGCCTCCGTGTCCTCGCGGCAGCGCTCGGGGCGCCCGGTGAGGTAGACGACCTCGCACTCCCCGGCGCTCTCCAGGGCCAGGGCGACGCCGCGCGCCAGCGGCGGGTCCTGGGGCGCCGCCGCGAAGAACCCGTCCCAGTCGCGGGGTTCCTCCTCCAGGAAGCGCTGGCGGTGCGCGGTGTCCGCGAGGGTGCCGTCCAGGTCGAACACGGCCAGGGGTCTCTTGTCGTCGCTCACGTGACCAGCGTAGAAGCGCCCTCGCCCGGTCCGCGCGGCGCACCGGGAATCCTGGCGCGCCCCAGGCGTTGAACCTGTCGTGAGCTCAGTGATCGAACAGACCCGGTTCTCCGTCCTCGACCGTTCGCGCACCCGTGAGGGGCACGACGGTCCCGAGGCCCTGCGCGACACCGTGCGCCTGGCCCAGGAGCTCGAAGCCCTCGGATACGAGCGCTTCTGGGTCTCGGAGCACCACGGAGTGCCCGGCGTCGCCGGGTCCGCGCCCACGGTGCTCGCGGCGGCCGTCGCGGCGGCCACCCGCACCATCCGGGTCGGCACGGGCGGGGTGATGCTGCCGAACCATCAGTCGCTGATCGTGGCCGAGCAGTTCGGGGTGCTCGAATCGCTCTTCCCGGGCCGGATCGACATGGGGCTCGGCCGTTCCGTCGGGTTCACGGACGGGGTGCGCAAGGCGCTCGGGCGCGACAAGCACGACGCCGAGGACTTCGCGGCGCAACTGTCCGAGCTGCTCGGTTGGTTCCGCGGCACCTCCGGGACAGGGGTGCGGGCCCGCCCCGCCGAGGGCCTGACCGTCCCGCCGTACGTGCTGGCCGTGGGCGAGGGCGCGACGATCGCCGCCGACGCGGGGCTCCCGCTGGTCATCGGGGACATCCGGGGCCGCGAGAAGATGCTGGCCGGCATCGAGCGGTACCGCGCCGGATTCCGGCCCTCGCCGTGGCTGGCCGAGCCGTACGTCGTGGTCGCGGGCACCGTCGCGGTGGCCGGGAGCGAGGAGGAGGCGCGGCGGCTGCTGATACCGGAGGCCTGGTCGATGGCGTACTCCCGCACGCACGGCACGTTCCCGCCGCTGCCGCCGGCCGAGCGCGTGGAGTCCCTGACGATGACGGAGAAGGAGCGCGGCTTCTACGAGTCGGGGCTGCGCGGCCATGTGTACGGCACCGAGGAGCAGGTCGCCGACGAGCTGGAGCGGGTGATCAAGGAGAGCGGCGCGCAGGAGGTGCTGGTCACGACGAGCACGTACGACCGCGAGGGCCTGCTCGACTCCTTCCGGCGGCTGGCCCGCGTGGCGGGTCTGTCACCGGCCTGAGCGGGCCGGACAGCACGAGGTCCCGCCCGCGTCGCGGCCCGGGATCGGCCCGGGGGCGGCGCGGACGGGCGCGGTGCCCCCGTGGCACGGGGGACGATTCCATCGGGAGCACCGCGGTCCCGGAGGACCGCGCGGGCGGTCCTCGTCAGGAGAGTCCTCAGGTGGTCGCCAGCGCCTCCGTCGGAGGCAGCCTGGCCGCGCGTACGGCCGGATAGAACCCGGCGAGACCGCCGATGACCAGCGTGGCGCCCACGCCGCCCGCCATCGCCCACAGCGGGACGACGGAGGGCCAGCCCTGGTAGGAGGCGTAGCCGCCGGTGACCGCGATGCCGAGGACGACTCCGCCGAGGCCGCCGAGGGCGGACAGGAGCAGGGCCTCGGCCAGGAACTGGGTGCGGATCTGGCCGCGGGTCGCGCCCTGCGAACGGCGCAGGCCGATCTCGGAGCGGCGTTCGAGCACGGAGATGACCATGGTGTTGGCGACGCCGACGCCGCCCACCAGCAGGGCCACTCCGCCGAGGCCCAGGAGCAGTCCGCTCAGGGCGTCGTCGGTGGCTTCCTTGGCGGCCAGCGCGTCGGAGGGCCGCGAGACGGTCGCCTCGGTGGGGACCTCCGGGTTGGCGGTGGCGCCCAGGACGCTCTGCACGTCGTTGACGGACGACTCCTCGGCGCGCGTGTAGATGGTGGTGGGGTAGCCGTCGAAGCCCAGTTCCTGCTCCGCGACCTTCCAGCCGACCAGGGCCGTCGAGTCGAGCGCCGGCACGAGCTCGTTGGGCGCGAGCAGGCCGACGACGGTGTACCAGCGCCCGCCCAGCCAGACCTTGACGTCCGGTCCGGCCTGGTGCACGCCGAGCTGCTCGGCGGCCTTGGGGCCGAGGACCGTGGTCGGGTAGCGGCTGTTGGCGGCGTTCAGCCAGCGGCCGTCGACGATCTCGGCGCCGACGGACCCGGGCAGATCGGTCCGGGCGGCGGAGACCGTGAGGCCGCCGGTCTCCTGCTTGGGCGTGCGGTCGTTGCGGTAGACCTTCGCGCTCGTCTTGCCGATGGCGGACACGGAGTCCACGTGCTTCATGTTGCCGATCATCTCGACCGACTCGGCGGGCAGATGGGCGGCGCCGCCGGTGAAGGACTGGCCGGGGGTGACGGTCAGGAGGTTGGTCCCGAGCGCCTCCAGCCTGCGGTTGAGGTCCTCGGTGGAGGACGTGGAGATCCCGACGACGCCGACCATCGCGGCGATGCCGATGGCGATGCCGAGCGCCGAGAGGAACACCCGCATCGGGCGGGAGCGCAGGCCGGAGCCGCCGACCCGCAGCACGTCCGCCGGGTTCATCCGGGCCGGCCTCGGCCGCCGCGGCGGCTCGGGGTCCTGCGGCCTTTCCAGCTCCTCGACCGCGTGGGGCGCGCTCATCGCACGGCCTCCTCTCGCACCAGGGATCGGGCGGTGCCCTCGTCGGCGCCGCTGGAGTCGTGCTCGATGCGGCCGTCCTTGACCCGCACCTCACGGGGCAGCGTCGCGGCGATGTCCCGGTCGTGCGTGATGACGACGACCGTCGTCCCCGCCTCGTGCAGTTCCTGGAGCAGCTCGATCACGATCGCGCCGGAGCGCGAGTCCAGCGCACCGGTCGGCTCGTCCGCGAGCAGCAGCGGCGGATCGCCGAGCACGGCCCGCGCGATGGCCACGCGCTGCTTCTCGCCGCCGGACAGCTGGTGCGGCTGGTGGTAGAGGCGGTGGCCGAGGCCGACCCGGCGCAGCGCCTGCTCGGCGAGGCGGCGGCGCACACCGCGCGGCCTGCCGCTGTACAGGAGGCCGTCGGCGACGCTGTCCAGCGCGGACACGCCGGACGACAGGTGGAACTGCTGGAAGACGAAGCCGATGGTGCCGGCCCGCAGCGCGGACAGTTCGCGGTCGCTGAGCTTGGCCACGTCGTGGCCGTCGATGTGCACCAGGCCGGCCGTGGGGCGGTCCAGGGTGCCCATGATGTTGAGCATCGTGGACTTGCCCGACCCCGAGGGGCCGACGATGGCGAGGAGTTCGCCGCGCCGGATGACCAGGTCCGCGCCGCGCAGCGCGGCCACGTCCCCGTACGTCTTGGACACCCCGGCCAGTTCGACCACGGGCCGGGCCGGTGCGGGCAGTTCCGGTGTCTGCGAGGTCACTTGGGGACCCCCACGACGGTGCCTTCCTTGATGCCGGTCCCGGACACCTCGACCCTGCTGTCGGCGAACATGCCGAGCTTGACCGGGCGGTACTCGGTGCCGTCGGCGGTGACGACCTCCAGGGCGTAGCCGCCGCCCTGCCGGGCCACCAGCGCGTTGACGGGCACCACCAGGACGTCCTTGCGGGTCTCGGCCTTCAGGGTGACCTCGACGGCGGCGGCCTGGTAGCGGCCGAGCCCCTTCTGGTCCTTCACCTTCAGCTCGACGGGCAGGGTGGGGTCCTTGCTGCTGTCGGAGTTCCCGGACCCGGAGTCGTCGGAGCCCGATCCCGAGGAGTCGCCCTGGGCGGTGGAGGGGGTGCCGACGTCCGTCACCTCGGCCTGGACCGTGGTGTCGTCGGGGAGCTTGACCGTGGCCTTCGTGCCCTTCTCGACCAGGTCCTCGTACTGCACGTCCAGGTCGACGCCGATGGTCCGCTCGGTGCCGGTCCAGGTCAGCAGGGTGCCGCTGAGGGCCGCGCCGGCCGAGGCCTTGACGTCCGCGACGCGGCGGGCGCCGTCGGCGACCTGGGCGTCGCCGGGCTCGACCGTGCCGGTCTCCTTGCGGTTCAGGTCGTCCTGCCACTCCTTGACCGCCTCGGCCGTCGCGGAGTTGTACGTGTCGTCGACGTCGAAGCCGGTGTAGCCGAGCGCGCGGAGGTTCTTCTCCAGCATCTCGACGTCGGCGCCCTCGGTGCCCGACTTCAGGGTGCGGTAGAGCGGGAAGGAGCCGTAGAGGAGCGGGACCTTCTGCTGGTCGACGCGGTAGACGGTGTCGCCGCGCTTGAGGACGGCGCCCTCCTCGGGCACCCAGGTGACGATGCCGTTGCCACTGGCGGAGTCCTGCCCCGCCCGTCCGCTGCCCGAGGACTGGTCGCCGCTCGCGCCGGACGAGCCCGCCGGGGCCTGGACGGCGGTCGGGTCGCCGTAGCCGAGGTTGCCGTCGACGGTCTGGGTGTCGGTCAGGGTGGTCCGCTCGACCTTCGCCGTCGCCGGCGGCCCGGAGGGCGCGGAGCCCGCGGAGTCCTCGCCGTCGCCGCCGAGCGCCCCGGTGGCGGCGAGACCCGCCGCCGCGGCCACGGCTATCGCGACCAGCACGAGCAGCGAGGTGCGCAGCGGGCGGCGCCTGCGGCCGGTGGGCGGCCCGGACCCGTCGCCGGGCTCTTCCGCCGACGGCTCCGTCTCGGCGGCGGGTTTCTGTGCCACCGCCGTCTCCTCCTCGACCGCCGTGTCGAGAGTGCCCGCCGTCCGTGTCGACAGCCGGCCCGAGCCGCGGCGCTCCAGGGCCCCCGAGGGCTCACCGGACACGGCGGGCCCGCCGTTCTCG